>JAENWB010000252.1:0-21729 GCA_016650275.1 Nitrospiraceae bacterium
CCAACATAGTTTTTCAGCATCCTGTAAATGACACATGCACAAGCCACCGTATTCTTGATAGAATGGTTACCGTCGCTTTACCAAGGAGGGCATTATGAGGGCAGCACATCGACTGATCATTGGAGCCACCGTCTGCATGACGCTCGGGCTCACCGGATGCGGAAGCATGGGCAACTCCACCGGTTCCGTCTTTCTTTACAAGAACATCACCGTCGCTGGCGGCAGCACCATGGCGGGTGAAGGCCGTACGGTCCTTTACAAGGGAAGCCCCCTAGCCCTATCGGGAACCGGCATTAAAGTCGGCGACTCCCTCCGGGAGGTGCAGCTGACACAGACGGACCTGTCGCCGATCGCCATCACCGACACAAAGGGCAAGGGCAAGGTCCGGATCATCAGCGTCGTACCATCGCTCGATACCCCCGTGTGCGAACAGCAGACCCATTATCTGAGCGAGAAGAATAAGGGCCTGGACAAGATGGTCGAACTGGTGACCGTGAGCGTAGACACCCCCTTTGCACAGAAACGCTTCTCAGAAGAAGCCCATATCACCAACGTGACCTTCCTCTCGGACTATCGAGGTGCCGAATTTGGAAAGATCTATGGGCTCTTCCTCGAGGCCCCCCACATCCTGGCGCGGACCGTCATGGTCATCGACGCCCACAACACCGTGCGGTATCTGCAAATCACTCCCGAGCTGACCCAGCTACCGGACATGGATGAGGCCTTCGCAGTGGCCAAGTCATTGATCACCGCGAGCTAGGCCGAAGATAGGCTGAGGCCAAGGCCAAGGCCAAGATGTTCGAGGTTCGGCGTTCGAGGCTTTGGAACTTCGAACACCGAACCTCGAACTGTTCTGTCGGAACCTGAACCTCAGCCTTTCCTCACAAGGAACTCATGGCGCAATATGACATGCTGGTGATTGGGGGCGGGCCCGCCGGCCAGAAGGCTGCAGTCCAGGCCGCCAAACTCGGCAAGACTGTGGGCCTGATCGAGCGCAAAGAAGTCGTCGGCGGCGTCTGCATCAATACCGGTACCATTCCCAGTAAAGCCCTCCGCGAAGCCGTCCTCCACCTGTCCGGGCTTCACCAACGCCATCTGTATGGAGCTGCCTATCGGGTCAAGAAAACTATCACGATCGAAGATCTCGCCTTCCGCGCCAACCACATCATCAAAACTCAAGTACAGATCGTCGAAAACCAAATGACCCGCAACCGAATCGATGTGATCTACGGAACCGCCAGCTTCGTCGATCCGCACCGCCTCCGCATTCAGCAGTCTGACGGATCTGTCGAACATGAGGCAGATTTCATCGTCATCGCAATCGGAACGGAACCGGCCAGGCCTCCCGACATTCCCTTCGACCACAACTCCATCATCGATACGGACGGCCTCTTTGCACTGAAAGGAATTCCGCAATCCATCGTGATCGTAGGCGGCGGCGTCATCGGAACGGAGTACGCCTCAATCCTCGCCATGCTGGACCTCCCGGTCATTCTGATCGATAAGCGGCCGCGGCTGTTGGAATTTGTCGATGCGGAGATCGTTGAGGCGCTGCAGCAACACATGAGAGAAACCGGCGTCACGCTTTATCACAATGAAGAAGTCATCGAGATCAAAAAACAACCGGCCGGTCAGATCCATCTTCGATTGAAGCATGCCGAGCCGATTGAAGCGACGATAGTGATGTATGCGATCGGTCGAGTCGGCACGACCAACCGGCTCAACCTCGAAGCCGTGGGTCTTAAGCCGGACAACCGAGGCCGCATGACCGTCAACGAACATTTTCAAACAACGGTTCCACATATCTATGCGGCAGGCGACGTCATCGGCTTTCCCGCCCTCGCTTCGACCTCCATGCAACAGGGCCGACATGCCTCCTGCCATGCCTTTGGCCATCCCGACCACACCGACACGGACCTTCTGCCTTACGGTATCTACTCCATTCCTGAAATCTCCATGGTGGGGCGGAATGAGGAAGATATGGCCAAGGCAGGGATTCCCTATGGGGTCGGCATCGCGCGGTATCGCGAGATCGCGCGAGGTCAGCTTATCGGCGATGAAACCGGCATGCTGAAATTGCTCTTCCATTGCCACACCTTGGAACTATTGGGTGTCCATGTTATCGGGGAAGGGGCCACGGAGCTCATCCATATCGGGCAAGCCGTCATCGCCTACCGCGGAAAGATTGACTACTTCATCGACACCATCTTCAACTATCCAACACTCGCGGAATGTTATAAAGTTGCCGCGCTAGACGGCATTAATCGTTTGCCGAGGCCCTGGGCGCCGCACGAGTGACATTCGTGAAGCATCGCTCGTGACGCGTACCTCGTAGGAGGGTCCGGAACTTGAGAAAGTACGCTTCACGAGATGCGATTAACTAAAGAGAAGTGGCTGTATGTCGTTTTCCGACCATCTGCGTAAGTTGGCCCAACCGATGTGGAACGCGCAGCTCACCCATCCGTTCGTCGTGGCGTTAGGCAAGGGAACCTTGCCGGAGCGAAAATTCAAGTACTACATCCTGCAAGACGCCAGGTTTCTCGGTGACCTCGCCCGTGTGTTTTCTGCCGGAGCGCTGAAAGCGCCGGATTCAGAATCGGCCCTGCGTCTGACGAAGCTCGCCGAAGAAACCATTGTCGTCGAACGCAGCCTCCACGAAAGATATGGGTCACGGTGGAAGATGAGCGCCAACCAGATGTCGTCCGTGCCCATGGCGCCGACGAACTATGCCTACACTAGGCACATGCTCACCGTCGCCCATACAGGCTCGGCAGCGGAAATCACCGTCGTCGCCCTCCCCTGCGCCTGGATCTACTGCGTCGTCGGGCAGCATCTTTTGAAACAGGGCACGCCGAAAAAGAATCATCCCTACCGGGACTGGCTTATGCTCTACGCCTCACCGGAGTTTGCCGAAGTACAGCGCTGGATGAGGAAGAAAGTGGATCAGTGGGCCAAGACGGCGGGCAAGGAAGAGACGCGACGGATGGAAGAGTCGTTCGTCATCAGCTCGCGGTATGAGTGGATGTTCTGGGAGATGGCGTGGAAGGAAGAAAAGTGGCCGGTGTAAGAGGGTGGGCCAGGGCAGGGAGGCTCTTTCCGCTCGCAGCCACAGAGCGCCGTTGACCGCTCTAGGCTTCACCGCCGCTTGGCGCCGAAAACTTGCCCCACCATTTGCTTTGCAAAGGTGTGGCTTCGAACATTCGTCGCCACCGCCACGGGCGGTCGCTTTGGCTCAGCAAAAGCGGTAGCCCAACCGCGCTCTGATTACGCTCCAAGAGCCTCCCATCCCTGGCCTTAAAATGGAACACCGGCCGAAAGGGAGAGAAGGGGGGAAAGAAATCAACGGGTCTTGTCGCTGACCAGCCCGTCCGTCCTCGCACCCCGCCCGGTGTAGGAAGGGAAGGGTAGCCCGTTAGTCTCCTTTGCTCGCGCAACGCGCGGTCTCGGAAGACCCTCGTTGGACGCGCGCAGTTGGAGACCAATCGGGCCACCCTTTAACAGAAGATAAAAGCAAGGTGGACGGGCTCCCAGGTCAGCACCACCAGTCAGGTCACGACGTGCCAGATTGGGAAAGAAAAAAATCCGGAAGCGGAGATGAAGGGGAGAGGCGTGCTCGGTGGCCGCGCGCAGTTCAGGGATAGCCCAACTGCCTGCGCGAAATACACCGGCCAAGGAGAGAAAGGAGTGGAGAAAAAGAGTGCATGGTGGCAAGGCTGATCCTGTGCTCCCGGAGCCCGCACTTCAGAAAGTGCTCGCTCGACGGCCGCAGTTGGACCAGCCTCGCCACTTGCCCGGTGATTACACCGATCTTGAGAGGGAGAGGGTGAAGAAAAAGAGGAAAAGGGTCTTTGGCGAAGAGTGAAGACAGAAAAGCAAAAGACAGGTTGGCACTCGATGCGTCGCGCGTGAGCGCCAGGTCGTTAGGCTAAACGATCGTACATGAGAGGGGGAAAAGGTCGGGTTTTTGAATTTCAATATGAACTACCTCTTACTTGCAAAACCAGCCAGTGAAGTTAACGCCAGGAGGATGCCCATCCAGGAAAGAATCACAAGATTGCTACCGGCTCTTGCGGTGGCGGTGACACTAATGGGAGGGCCACTCGCTGCTTCTGTTGTGCTTGGCCAACAAAAGGAACTGGGCACTAAGGCCGACCAATATCCAGCCTTTTTTAAGATGTATGGTAAAGATGGACGAGACAGCCTTACCGCGAGTTGCACTCCGATTGACCTCAAACCGATCGTCAATCAGGTGACCTGTAAATTTATCCACGTACGATTCGATCTACCCGGGAAACGGTCAGGCGAAATTGATATGCCTCTCTCGGTAGCAGAAGCAGTTAAGACAATTCCCGGGTTAGCAGAGGAAGTGAGGAAGAACCCCAAGAAAGCTGAGCAGGAATTCATCCAGGGACTAGAAACAAATAAACAACTATTCTGTTCATCCCCCTCGGGAAGGATTGAGATTGAAACGAAAATGCGTGATCCAGAGATCGGTCCTAAAAGAAAAAGCTATCTCCAGGAAATGATTGCAGCATGTTCCAACAAAGATCCCACCGTGTTCTGGCGGCGCATGTTAGATCTCAAATGGCGAACCTGTGGCCTTTATATTGATCACTTCACGCTCGAGTTTAAGAAAGTCAGAGAGGGTCAATGGTTATTCCGGTCAGAAAGACCTGGCCTTCTCAGCAAGGTTTTGAAAGTCTATGAACTTACCGGAAACGGCTTCCAATGGACCCTCTCTGAAACACGTGTGCCCACGGAGGGTGCGGAAGAAACACCTACCCGGACTGTTTGGAATTGGGAAAATGTTTCGGAATATGAGCTTCCTTGTGAGTTCATTTCACACAGCGGGATTCAGTATCAGTGATCTTGAAAAGTATTCGTGGCCTACCATTGGGACTCGGCGGAGTCGATAAGCCACGCGAGAAATTTGATATTTTACTCTTCAGTGAACTCACTCTCCACGGCGCCATATACAAGTTGGCAGCTTTGCCTCTCAATATGTTGAATGTTCCCCGTTTGACCTTGTCCGTTCTAGAGACTTCTTGCGACGCACGGACTAAGAGCGTAGCCTAACGAAAGATAATTTACCGCACGCGCCTTCGTCTTCACCCAGGAGTTCGCCCAATGATGGGCCGCTTCGCGGCCCAGACAATTAGAGGGGTTCATACTGTGGAGACCGAGGAGCTGTGGTCTTAGGAAGAAGATTGATCTGATGTCTCAAACGAACGCAGCGATCGCGCGTAAACTGGCCCGACTAAGTTCTGACTGCTCTTTTCTCCTCACGCACTTGGTAGGCCAGAACGGGAAGCGGCGTGATGTCGAGGCAAGGAAAATCCTCCTCTCAATTCTCGATGCCGATACCAGAAGACCAAAGCCGCGTTTGGAGGCATCTCCAGTAGGCTGGTACAGCGTGGCGAGTCCCAAGGTTTTTAATCCGGAGACCTGCAAATTTGACGGTTCAATTGAGTCGAAAGCAGTCTGTTTTACGGAAAGTACCCTGCCAGGATTGAAGGCACATCGCGAAGTCTTTGACTCAAAGTATGGGATCGCATTTGATCGAGACCTGCTGTTCGAACGCGGCGCAAATCCCTGCCTGAACATTAGAGAATCCTTGTTCAAGGAACCAATACAAACTCCAATCGATAAATACTCACGGAATGTTTATAACTTCATCCCGTATCGACTCCAACCCTTCGTCAATATCATTCATGAGAGTTTCGATGCGACGCACGAGCGTGAATGGCGTTATCCTGGCGACTTGTCTTTTAGATACAAAGACATCTTCTTTGTATTCTGCCCTGAGAAGGATTTCCTGATGTTTTGCTCAATCCAGTCTTCGGGACGTCCGGTGCTTTTCGACTTGGCCTGGCTGGACCGTTTATGACCACTAACTACCCGGTGCCGTGCAGATTGGGTGGGGTTGTTGCTTGACTTGGCACTTCGTCCAGCCTCAATTCAATTGTTAGTTCTGAGTTTCAGGGATCTATTCGTCATTCAATTCTTCCCTAACGCAATTCACGCCAGAGCATGACGTCTAAGCCCCCAGCGATGATCATGCCGAGGTAACTTGCCCAGATCGGGACCGCCACCCCTCCGATAGGAACCTCCCACCCCATGGCGATGCGCAGCAGATGCAGGACCGGGACGAGTATGAACACCACGACGACGATGGTGAGAACGGTTTCGTGGGTGTTTTTTCGTGGGCTAGGAGTACGCCGAAGGATGGGAAAAATCAACCGTGCCCCGTGTTCATGATTCTGGTAGAGCTGCCGGGTGATACAGCGGAAGATTTGGCTGAATCTTGGTGGGCTGTGCCCTGCTGGGGCTTGCCTATTGGTCAAATACTGGGTCACGGGCTGTGCCGGGCTTGTAGTGTTGGCGTAGCAGGCCGCTACGTGCTACGGTACGCGGTAGGGGTGGACTGAATGGCCCTTGGCGACTGGGTGTCGGAGATCGGTCGGGAATGGAATTCGAGTGGGACGAGCAGAAAGCCCGTGCCAATGTCAAGAAGCACGGCGTCTTGTTTCATGACGCAGCCACGGTATTCGGTGATCCCTTAGCGATTACCTTCCCAGATCCCGACCATTCGGAAGAAGAAGAGCGGTCGGTTACGTTTGGAATGTCGCAATCACAGCGACTGCTTGTGGTCGCGCATACTATTCGAGGTGCCAAAACACGGATCATCAGTGCACGTATGATGACCCGAGGAGAAAAGGTGATTTATGCGGAAGGGTAAAGGAGACGAGCTCCGTGCCGAATATTCTCGAGCCTCATTGGGCACAGGAGTACGTGGGAAATACCTGAAGGACTATCGCCGCGGGACGAACCTGGTCTTGCTCACACCCGAAGTCGCAAGAGCGTTCCCCTCGGAAAAAGCCGTCAATGATGCACTCAGCTCTCTTATCACTGTAGCCCGACGAACGACCCGACAGAATCGGCGTGGCAAAGAGTAACGGACGGCATAGGCGGATCCGACTACGCGCCGATACATTCTTCATCGGTGGTCATCACGTTCTTCCACCACTGCAGACCACACATAGATACAGCGTCATTCAAAGACGACGCCGCACTGCACTTGGCTAGCAACATCAATAGCTATGACCTCACGTCAATATGGCTGAATGTTGGTGGGCTGGGAGTGTTGATCGCCCCACTGGTGTTTGCCTATTGGTTGAACACTGGTGCGCGGGCGGTTCCGGGCCTACTAGGTTCGCCTCGCTGGACAGGCTTGGCCTGCCGAGTATAATCTGCGCATCTGAGCAGTAAAGACTCTGGAGCACTCATGACATTGAAGCAGGTGTTGACGATCGCCGGATCTGACTCCGGTGGAGGCGCGGGGATTCAAGCCGATATCAAAGCCATGTCGGCGAACGGCGTATTTGCCATGTCGGCGATCACCGCCATCACCGCACAGAATACGGAAGAGGTCACCGATGTCTTCGAGTTGCCGATCTCGATCATCGCGGCGCAAATCGACGCCGTGTTCGACGATTTCGACGTCGCCGCGGTGAAAACCGGGATGTTGTCCTCGACGGCAATCGTCGAGGTCGTCGCAAAACTCCTGAGGCCTCAGAATGTCGCGAATCTCGTGGTGGACCCGGTCATGATCTCGAAAACCGGCCATGCGCTGCTCAAGCCGGAGGCGATCGACGCCGTGAAGACACAGCTCTTCCCCTTAGCGTTGCTCGTCACGCCGAACATCCATGAAGCCCAGCAACTGTCCGGCATTGAGATCAAGACCCTCGCGGACGCACGCCGCGCCGCCAAAATCATTCACGGGTTCGGCTGCAAACATGTGTTGATCAAGGGCGGTCATTTGCCGGCAGAACGAGCCACCGATCTGCTCTATGACGGCCGGTTCTCCAATGTGTTCAAGGGAGAGTTCATCGATACGCCCCACACGCATGGCACCGGCTGCACGTTCGCCTCGGCACTCGCAGCCCATCTCGCACGAGGCAAATCCATGAACGACGCCGTGCAGACAGCCAAGACCTATCTCACCGAGGCCCTTCGCCATAGCCTGGCAATCGGTCACGGAACTGGACCCACGAATCACTTCTATTTTCTCCAGGCTTAGCAGGATGCTGAAAAAGGCTGTCCTTTTGTCCGTCATCCGTGAAGCAATTACAGAATCTATTGACCTGTTGATCTGTTGAATGTATGGAATTCGTCAGCTCATCAGATCGACAGATATCTTCCACTTCACGCATGACGGGTATCGAAAACGCTGCTGGCGGACTTTTTTAGCATCCTGTTAGGAAGAGGACTTCATGGGTCATGTCACCTGCCAGCCACTGACCTTTCTGATCACAGGATTTAGCTGGCTCCTGCTTTCCTCGCTGGTGGGATTGGCCATCCTGATTGGGTTGGTCCATGGCACGCCGCTGCCCTCTTGGCTGAGAGTGGTCCATGTGCATGCCACCCTCATCGGCGGCATCCTGCAACTCATGGTCGGCGGGCTGCTTGCTTCCCTGTCGGCCACCGCTCAGAACGACCGAACCCCCTCGAACTCCCATCCAGGGCTGTTCGTAGCCCTGAACGCCGCCACAGTCGGTATGCTCGTTGGATTCGGACTCGGGAACATGAAGGTCGTCGGCATGGCTGGGATTGTCGTGATTGGAACAGTCGCCTCCCTCGCCGCGGTCGCCTGGCAGTATGCGCGACCAAACCTGACGCAACCAGCCAGTCCCTCCTGGCTGTATCGATTCTCACTGCTCGCCCTGCTCGGTGGATTGGCGATGGGCGTCGCGATGGCCTTTCGACTCATGCCGGAATACTATGCCCATGCGCGGCTTCTTCATCTGCACGTGATTCTGCTGGGTTTCGTCACGATGGCGATGATCGGCGCCACGCATCGCCTCTTGCCGATTACCTTGAATGCCGAGCTATACAGCCCGCGACTCGCTCGTTTCGTGATGGTACTGCTTCCTGCCGGCTTCGCCGTCTTGATCGGTGGGTTTATCACCTCGTCCCTACACCTCGAGCTCGCGGTCGGAGGGTTGCTCGTCCTCTGCATCGGCCTCTACGCCTACAACCTACTGCGCACCTGGGTGGGCTCCGGCCATCAGGGAAATGCCGCCTCGGATCACCTCCTGGTCGCGACGTTTTTTCTGGTTCTCATGATGATCATGGGCGTGCTCGTCGGAGCCAACTATTTTCCACAGTCGCCGATGCTGCCGTTTGGATCATTGCACCTCGCAGCCTATACCCATATGGCCTTGATTGGGTTTATCTTGCAGACTGTCTTAGGGGCCTTGTCCTATGGCATTCCTGAGATACTGGCGGCTAGCCAAGTCGCGAGCCGAAAAAAACAGGGGCCCTATCGAGATCAACTCGCGGCCATCATGGACCGGGGGCGAACCGTTCAACTGACTGGATTGAGCTTGGGGACGATGGGCTTCGGCGTACTCGCTACGATGACCTGGAATTTTCCGCTCAGTTCGCTTTCCATTCAGATCGCGACCTGGGTCACAGTCGGCCTGCTCCTTGGCAGCTTGACCATCTTTACTGCCAAACTCGCCTGGGTCTTGGGGGTTCGGCCTTCCGACTAATTGTCTAGCTCCCTAATGAGATGCTAAAAAATCAAACTAGGCAGATCAGTAGTCGACGGTACATTTGTCTGGGACACGCCTGGTCTTTCTGGTCTCTCTGGTTCATCTGGTTTGTCTGGTTCGACCAAATAGTCGAGACAGACCAGAGAGACCAAATGGACCAGACAGGCTGGCGGACTGTTTCAGCATACTGACTGAACGACCATCTTATGGAAGAAGCCCTGACGTTTCATGATCGCCATGGTCACGGCATTGCCGCGATCCTGAGTACGCCCGACGGACCAACGACGCGTCTTGCCCTGCTGTGCCATGGATTTCTCTCCAGCAAGAACAGTATGACCAACAGGACTTTGACCCGCCTCCTCAATGAACGGGGCCTGGCGACCTTTCGATTCGACTTCTTCGGCCAAGGAGACAGTGACGGACCGTTCGAAGAGATCACGACCACCCTGGCTGTGCATCAAGCCCTAGCCGCACTGGATCTGGTGGCCGCCAGGGGGTATGTCCGAATCGGACTCGTCGGCTCAAGCTTCGGGGGGCTCGTCGCCATTCTCACGGCAGCCCAGCGTCGCGATCTCGTCTGTTTGGCCCTCAAATGTCCTGTGGTGGACTTTGCGGAAGAGCTTCGCCTCTCATTCGAGCCTGAAGAGTTGGCACGGTGGCAAGCCACGGACACGATTCCGAACATCATGGGAGGGCCGGATCGGGTCCGTTTGCAGTATGATTTTTACGAGGACTGCCTCAGACAGATTGCCTATGGGCCGGCTGAACGAATCACCGTGCCCACATTAATCGTCCAGGGTGAGCAGGATGAATGTGTCCCCCTCCATCAAAGCCGGCGATTGCTTAACGCACTGGGAGGGCCCAAGAGGCTGGATCTTTTGCCAGGCGCCGATCATCAATTCACTCGAGGGGAAGACTTTCGCCAGATGACCACCTCGATCAGCGATTGGCTCTTCACCCACCTCACAGCAAAAACCTAGCAGGCTGCTGAAAAATGGGGCGAGGTGGCTGGGATGATCCCCGTGCTCGCGCAACGCGCGGCCTCAGAAGAGCAGGAGAGGGAGTAGCCAGACCATCCTTCGTGCTCGCAGAACGCGCACGATAAAACTGTGCTCGTCCGATGCGCGCAGTGAAGGACAATCTGGCTGCTCCCCTGAGGGCGAAGTGGGGAAAAATAGAAGGCCCTCGCCTGGGCAACTGGCACGTCTCGACGTGCCAGTGGGTGGGCGGGTGAGAACGTTACGCGCAGTTGGGATCATCCCAGCCACCCCTTATAAAGGGATAGTTCGGTGCGGCCTTGCTTGGGATAAGGCGCGTCTCGGCGCGCCAGGGTTGGGCGGGTGAGAAGTTTGGCCTTTTTGAGCAGCCTGCCGTGCCCATCTCCTCTCATAATTCCGATCACCTGTGGCTTGTTTACATACGAATTTCCCCAGACGTTGGTCTGCTCCCCGCTCACCGTAGGAAGAGTTCCCGTTGCGTCATGATTGATTCACGACTGACGATGGGCACATCTCCGGGATAAAGCTCTCCGCAGCAAGCTACGAGGTACTTGGCGAAGGTGAATAAATCGATATTTTCTGGCGCATCACGCAGGTCCGCGGCACAATGCAGAGGTGTCACAGACAGAGGGCAGGACACACACATAGCAAAAGCCGTCTCCGTCTGACTGAGTATTGTATGGCCTGCCAGGAAGAATGCTCGTGAACGATAACTCGACACTTCGCTTCCCGATTCTCTTCCTTGTGACGGTCCTACTTCTGGGCCTTCAATTTCTAGCGACACCCGCGATCACCTCAGCTGCAGAACAAGAAATGCCACGCCGTCATAGCTTGATTCACCGGTCAGCCGTTGAATCCGCTGCTCTGCCTGCCACGACTCAAGGGACTATGCTCCAACCTCCCAGCGCTGAACCAACTCACATCACGAGCCCGATCGGAGCACCTCAAACGGCGGTTTCTCTACCAACCAGGCCCTTGACGCATCGTCGAACGTTGGCTAAGCGTCCGGCCATTGCCGCGACAACTGCTCCTCCGACCTCATCCCAGACACTCCGTGCAACCGTGACATCGGGCGTCGCAGCCGGACAGGTCCCGCAGACGACAGCCGATACCGCCAAAAGCACAATTCCCACGGCAACGACGCCCATCACGAAGTCGACGGCTGCGCCTCTTGCGGGGCTCACCTCGCTTGGCACTGCTGCAGTCTCGCCGACTGCTCCCCCTCCATTCGCCAACGCGGCAGCCGGCCGCCCTGTGGCATCGGCAGGAAGCGGTTCAGCTTCCTCGTCTGGCGGTTCGCGATCGGCATTGAACTTACTCCAGAACTCTGCGATCGCGAGCTTGCTGCAACCCCCGACTCCTGTTGTCGCCTCCCCTCCTTCGATTCCTCCCTCAACTCCTCCCTCAACTCCTCCTAGCCTATCGACAGGGAACGTGACCCTCACATGGACGGCGAATGGCGAACCTGATCTGGCCGGCTACAAGATCTACGTCGGCACGGCTTCCGGCACATACAGTTTCCCTGGGTCGGCCTTCGTAACAGGAAAAGTCACGAGCTACACCGTCTCCAATCTTCCAAATGGCCAGACCTATTTCTTCGCCATGTCTGCCTACGACAGTGCCGGCAATGAAAGTTTACTTTCGGCGGAAGTCAGCAAGACCCTCTACTAGCGGCTGCTGAAAAAGGGAATAGGGGAGCGGCCAGGTGCCCTTCTTGCTCGCAGAACGCGCGCGATGAAACTGTGCTCGTTCGATGCGCGCAGTAAAAGGCAGCCTTGGCCACTCCCCTTAAGAGAGGGTATAAGGAATCGGACGGCCCTCCCTGTGGCCTCGCTGGAAGACAGTTTGAGCCGCCGCTTTATTCCAGCTCATGAAATCTTCTGAAGGAACTAGCGCGCGATGACTAGATAGGAAGGAGGATGCTCAAAACGGTCATCCAGCAAGGCCGCAGGAGAGAAATAACCGGAGGCGTACCCTCGGGGTACGTTGAGGATGTGGCCGAGGTGAGAACGCCGTTGGGGACCGTTTTCACCATCCTGCTAAGATTTGGCGCAGCGGAAGCCTGTATAACTATTCTGAGTTTCAGGAGGCAGCTTGAAGCGCCCATAGGTGAGAAGATATTTCGGCAGGTCGGACCACGATCCACCGCGTAGCACTTTGAACTGTCCTCCTTCAGGTCCTTGCGGATTTCGTTCCGGCGAAATTTCGTAATAGGACGCCGCGTACCAATCCTGCACCCACTCCCAGACATTCCCAGCCATTTGATAGAGCCCGTATGGGCTCTTCCCTTGTTCGTAGGACTGCACGGGCATCAAGACTTGGCTATAGCTGAACCGCGCACCCAACGCGAAATTCGCCAGATCCTTATGTGGGACCCGATTGCCCCAGGGATACAACCGTCCATCCGTTCCTCTGGCCGACTTCTCCCATTCCGCTTCGGTGGGAAGCCGCTTCCCCTTCCAGCGACAATAGGCATCAGCGTCCGACCAGTCCACGCCAATCACCGGCCGGTCGCTAGGCTGCACCAGATCTACCGTGGTCCATTGCGAAGGCGCGGGACGGTTTGTGGCAGCGAGGAACACCGCGTACTGCGCCGTCGCCACCTCGTGAAGATCCATTGAAAAGCTACCGACCCAAACCCGGTGCATGGGACGTTCGTCCTCCAAAGCCTGCCCCCCGTCCGACCCCATCGCAAACTCGCCGGCTGGAATCTCGACCATAGGAGTATCAGCTGGTGCCGTCTGCTCGACCGGTCTATTTTTTCGTAAGCTTTCAAGCTGGGCTTGGGCGAAGTCAGTACTTGCAAGCATGCAGATCAAGAACGGGGCGAGGAAAGAGACTCCGAGCGAGGATCGCATGGAGGAGTAGCATATACAAGTAAGCGCCACCGCGCGAGGGTCATGCGAGGTCGGTGTTGAGGAGCGAATGGGAGCTGCCGCGGAGTGGGCAGGATGGTCAAAACGGTCATCCAACAAGGCCGCAGCCGATGGCCATACCGCAGGCGTACCCTCGGGGTACGTTGAGGATGTGGCCGAGGTAGAACGCCGTTGGGGACCGTTTTCACCATCCTGCTCAATGGATGATTCCACTGACAACCCAATGCCGATCATCCACCACATCGACGATCAATCGGCTCAGATTCATCTCCGCCAACTGCGCCGCCACTTCATCTTCGGTAAACGCCGCCAGCAGGGAACGATAAAAATCCCGTCGCAGAATCTCCGGCTCCTTTGCCGCGTAACGATCCACGATGACCTGCGCCTCTTCGGGCGAGTCCGGTCTGAGCAAATCCATCACGAGCACGGGGGAACCGGGCTTGACCAGATGCCGCAGCCGATACCAAAGCTGCAAGGGATTGGGCACATGATGCAACAGACTGTTGGCGACTACGGCATCGGCCTGTTCAACCAGCGAAACCGCCTGAAAGCGCTCGCAGCGGAAGGCAATCTGGTCAGCCAGGCCCGCCTGCTTCACCGCCACGTCGGCCAGTCCAATCATCGGTCCCGACGCATCGACGCCTGTGATACGACAAGCTGGCAGCGCCCGCGCGAACCGGATAGGAATGTCGCCAGGCCCACAGCCCAGGTCAAGGATGTGACCCTTGGTGAACTCCGGAAAGTATTCGCGGAAGCGATCGATAAATCCCTGATTCTCCTTTTCGAAATCAGCCCGTGCATACACAAGCGCCTGCTCAGGATCGTCCATTAGCTCCGGTTCAAGTGTCCGATCCATGGTCATTCACCATTCATCATTCAACATTATTTCCTGGCTTGACCGTCACTTCGTCTCCCGGTCTCACCACCCCCTCACGCAGCACTTTCGCGTAGAGCCGACTCCATCCTGGGTTCTTTTTCTGGGACACGCGCGTAATGTCTCCATCCCGAAACCACCGGGCATTCTTATCGCAGGGAGTCGTATAACTCATGATCTCAACTTGGACGTCTGGCCCGACCTGGATTCGGTCACCCGGTTTCAGCTTCTCCCAGTCAACCCCGGCAAGCGTCAGGTTCTCTCCGGAAGAGCCTGCCTCAATCGAATGGCCCTCGTCTTGCAGCCGCTCGATCAGCTCTTGCGAAAACAGACAGAGGGCCCGATCCGGCCCGCCGTGTACTTTGAGATTCCGTTGCCGGTCGCCCTCGACTCCGGTTATGGCGATGACGGCCTCCAGCACCGGATATTTCGGCACACCTCCGTCTGACAAATTAATCTGATACACGTGGGGATAGGGTGGGCGTCCAGTTGCGGTCATGCACCTACTCCTTCGCAGGATTCCACCATCAGCAATTCCAAGGCCACCCAGCCCTCTTGTTCACGCCGTTGCGATACCAGGGCTTCAACCTTGGAGAACGCATCGACAATCTCTTGCTCTTGATCGAGCAAAATCCCGGACAGCAAGAGCCGTGCACCATGGCTCACGTACTGCGCCAGTTCATCGCACAGCAGCAACAGCGTCTGACGATCGAGATTGGCGACCACCAGGTCTGGTCGCAATTCGCCTTGCCGGTCAATTTCCTCCAGCGTTCCGCACCGGAATTCGAGATTGTCCCCAAACCCATTCTCTGCTGCATAGTCGCGCGCGCAATCCATCGCGACAGGATCGCATTCCACTCCCAGAGCCGAGGCAGCCCCAAGCCGCACCGCGACCATCGCCAGAATGCCGCTCCCCGCCCCCACATCCAGCACGAACTCGCCGCCGTGAACGAGATCCTCAAGCCATTCAAGTAACATCCGCGTCGTCGCATGATGCCCGGTTCCGAATGCCTGCTTCGGGTCGAGCACAATCTCAATGTCCTGTGCCTGCAGAGCCACTGGCTCCCAACTCGGCCTGATCACAATCCGCCGACCGATCCTGATCGGCCTGACTGACTGAGCCCACTGCCGATTCCAATCCTGATCGGGCAATTCCTCAACACGAATGTCCCTCTCGGTCGAGACACCCGGATCGAGCCTCTGCACAGTAGTGCTTAGGCGGCCACATGCCTCCATACTCCACTGTGGTTTCGGCCAATAGAGATGAACCACCCCGTCCTCCTCCCATCCGCCTTGAATCACAGGATCATCCAGCATGCCGAGCAACTCTGCCGCATCAGCGGTGGTCCGAATCTGGACATCAATCCATCCCTCTGGTTTCATGATGGGCTAAGAGCCTGAGGAAAACTTTCTAGGCACGCCGAAGTTTTATTTTTTAGCACGCTTGCGATATCAAGGATACACCACGCAGGATGCTCAAAAAGGCCGGATTTCTCACCCGCCCAACCCTGGCGCGCCGAGACGCGCCTTGTCCCAAGCAAGGCCGTAGCGAGCGAAGAGGCGAGGAGGTACGTACCGCACTTCGTGTGGGCCGTTCGCCCTATGAATGATTCTTGGCGAACGGAAAAGCCCCTCCAGTAATTCCGACATCCGAGAGGCTCTGTTCGGTACGTTGACCCTCTGAACGATGCGAGAACGCCGCTGGCGGACTTTTTCAGCATCCTCCTAAAGTTGACGCACTCTCCCCCTTCCAGTAAGGTCGGCGCTATGCTCCAGCAGCAGCCCGTGACGCCTGTAACGAAAGCCCCTTCGCTGACACGCCTGGTGGCGAAACTCGACCGGGTGATCGCCCTGGCCACTGCCTCTAGTTCCGCACTGACCCGCTGGCGTCTCATCCTGTTCATCGTCGGAGCGATCTGCACAGTAGCCCTCTACAAAATGGGGTGGTATCAAGCTGGTAATGGGGCGCTCGCCGCCTTCGTCGGCCTGTTTCTGATTGTGGCCATCTATCATAACAGGCTCGAAAGTCGCTTGCACCGGCTTCGTCTCTGGAAGCAGATCAAGCTCGTGCACCTGGCACGTCTCCGGCTGGATTGGAGTCACATTCCCGCTCGTCCATCGAGCGTTCCCGAGCACCACCCGTATGCCAAAGATTTAGATCTGGTCGGCCCCCACTCGCTCCTCCATCTGCTCGACACCACCGTCTCCTCGCACGGACAGGCGCGTCTGCAGTCGTGGCTTCTTGAGCAGCCGCCGGAACCGGACCAGTGGCTCCTGCGCCGCCGCCTCGTGCAGGAACTCATTCCGCGATCGCTATTTCGCGATCGGCTGGGACTCGAAGCTCAGCTGATCGGCGAACAGGAAATCAACGGCCGACGACTGGAAGCCGTCCTGAATCATGCCGTCGGATTCCCTCACCTCACGACCGTCTTAGCAATTCAAACTCTGCTCGCCGCCACCACCATCGGGCTCGGGTTGGGTACGCTGCTCGACTGGCTTCCGAATTATTGGATGTGGTCTTTCGCGACCTATGCCTTGCTCTATTTCTGGACCGATCAGGGCGAAGAGTTATTGGAACATGCGGTGGGCGTGCACTTCGAACTGGAGAAACTGGGAGCCGTGCTGGGGTTTGTCGAACGGCACGCCCGGCCTCGCCACACAGCACTCGCCGCCTTGTGGGCGCCACTGCTTGCACCAGGCGTGAATCCGCCCCAGCTCGTCAGGCAAGCAGCCCGCACCCTGCATGCGATCAGCGTCAAAGCCCATCCGGTCATCCATCTGATTGCCAACACGTTCTGCCCCTGGGACTTGTGGTTCACCTATCGGCTCCAACGGATTCAGGCTCAGGTGGCCGCCCACCTGTCGACCTGGATGGATCGACTGGCCGAGGTCGAGGCCGCCTCGGCACTCGCCACATTTGCCGCGCTCCATCCTTCGTATCACTGGCCGGACCCCCTCACCGCCGATCCCCGGCGTAACGGAGCACAGACCAGGCTTTCGGCCAAAGACCTCGCCCATCCGCTGATTCCTGAGACGCACCGAGTTCCAAACGATCTTGCTCTCGAAACCGCGGGAACCGTGCTCTTGGTGACCGGGTCCAACATGTCGGGGAAAAGCACCTTCCTGCGAACCCTTGGCATCAATCTCTGTCTCGCCCAGGCAGGCGCCCCGGTGTGCGCCGGCCTTTTCGAGTGGACCTGGGTGCGCCTCGCCACCTGTATCCGCGTGGATGACTCACTCGAAGCGGGCCTGTCGTTTTTCTATGCCGAAGTGAAACGCTTGAAAAGCCTGCTCGACGCGACGACGGACCGAAGTAAACCACCGGTACTCTTCTTGATCGACGAAATCTTCAAAGGAACCAACAATCGTGAACGATTGATCGGGAGCCGTTCCTTCATTACCGCTCTTTCGCAAGGCAATGGCTTCGGCTTGGTGACCACCCACGATCTTGAATTGACCGACCTCGAGAGAACAGTGCCCGGATTGCGGAACGCCCACTTTCAGGAAACAGTGGCAGCCGGCGCGCTGCAATTCGACTACAAACTCAGACCAGGCCCCTGCCCCACGACCAACGCGCTGCGGATTATGGAACTGGAGGGGTTGCCGGTCTCAGAAACATCACCCGGCCCGATCACTTAGCCCGCATTGCTCATGAACACTTCTGCTACAATTGCCGATCCGCTGCTACGACGAGCCTTCGGCCTGCGGGCTCGCCCCTCGGACCCTCAACGTACTGCACGAGTACGCATCGGGTCCTCACGGCTCCGCGCGCAGGTCTCACGACGCGGCTCAGCGATTTCGCGACGAGCCGTCATGAATAATGCGGGCTAAGGCGCAGTGTGAAAGCACCCATCAGCACAGGCCCACGCGCCACACAATATCCTCTCCGCGGCCTACTGATCGCGCAATTCTTCGGCGCGTTCAACGATAACGCCTGGAAGCTCATGGTCGCCTTGCTGGCCATCCGGCAAGCGACCGCGGGAATGGCGCCAGGCCCTGCGATGGAAACCGCGGCACAGACGCAAACCGCGCTCGCCTTCATCATCTTCACCTTGCCGCTCGTATTGCTGTCGTTGATCGGCGGCACCTTGGCCGATCGCCTGAGCAAACGCACGGTCATCATCGCGATCAAAGTCGTCGAGGTGTTCCTCATGAGCGCAGGCACCTTCGCACTCTGGCTCAATCCCACCGGCGGCATTCTGCCATTGATCGTCTTATGCGGAATGGGTGTGCACAGCGCGCTCTTCGGCCCGTCGAAATACGGCATTCTCCCCGAGTTGATTCCGCATGAACGTCTCGCCGCCGGCAACGGCCTGTTGGAGGTCTGGACCTTTGCCGCCATCCTGGCGGGCACGGCAGCCGGAGGCTTCCTCTTGCAGATCGCCGGTGACCACCTCTGGATGGCGCCCCTCACCTTGGCCGCCTTGTCAGTAATCGGCCTGGTTGCAGCCTTGGCCGTTCCCCACGTCTCGCCCGCCCGCGCGACCGGCGGCGTAGGCTCGACGATCCGCGGGGCCTGGACTGCCATTCAGACAGAACGCCTGCTGCGCCTTGCCATCCCCGGAGAAATATTTTTCTGGACGATTGCGAGCCTCTTCGCCCAGAACGTGCTCGTCTATTCCAAAGCCGTTCTGCACCTCTCTGATGCGATGTCGGGGCTCCCGCTCACGCTGTTGTCAGTCGGCATCGGCATCGGCGCCATGCTGGTTGGGCGAATGTCTCAAAACCGGATTGAGTACGGACTGATCCCCTTGGGAGCCACGGGTGCGTCCATCGCACTGGCCTTGCTCGGCGCACTGACCCCACCATTGTTCGGAACATTTCTGGTATTGGGACTCCTCGGAGTCTCCTGCTCCTTCATCTTCGTGCCGCTGAACGCCATTCTCCAATGGAAATCGCCGCCCGACCGTCGCGGCGCTGTCATCTCGTTCTCCAACACCTGCGTCTTCACCGGAATTCTATTGGGATCGCTCGCCGGCGGCTCGCTTGCCAATGCCGGTCTCTCGACGAGCAGCATTTTTCTCGTCACCGCCGGAGTGACCATAGGCGGCACACTGTGGGCCCTCTGGCTGATGCCCGATGTGTTCCTGCGGTTGTTGCTCGTCATCTGTACGAACACACTCTATCGCCTCCGCATCGTCGGCCAGCAGCATGTTCCCCAATCCGTCGGGGCGCTTCTCGTCCCGAACCATATGTCGTTCGTTGATGGCTTCTTGCTCATGGCCAGCGTTGATCGGCCCATACGGTTTGTTGTGGATGCCGCCTATGCGACGCACCCGCTGTTCAAATGGTTGATGACCGCCATGAAGGTCATCCCGATTGCTTCGGGAGGCAACACCCGCATGATCCTCCGGGCGCTTCGCAGCGCAGGGCAGGCACTCGACGACGGAGAGATCGTCTGCATTTTCCCTGAAGGACAAATCACCCGCACCGGCACGCTGCTGCCGTTCCGTCGCGGCTTCGAGCGGATTGTGAAGGGACGGCAGGTGCCCGTCATTCCCGTGCACTTGGATCGAGTGTGGGGCAGCATCTTCAGCTTTGAGCGCGGTCGTTTCTTCACGAAATGGCCGGAGCGCATTCCCTACCCGGTCTCGGTGTCCTTCGGCACACCGCTGCCATCGTATACGCCGGCGCACGAGCTGCGCGACGCGATCCGCACACTCGGAGAAGCGGCCTGGCGTCTGCGCAAATCCTATCGCCGCCCGCTGCACCGCGAATTCATCCACGCCATGCGGAGACATCCGCTCCGCTTCGCGATGGCAGACCAGACCCGCCCTCATGTGTCGTCGCTCCAAGCCCTGATCGGCTCCATCGTACTCGCCAGAATGCTTCGGCCACATTGGGAAAACCAGCGTCATGTCGGCATCCTACTCCCACCGACCGTCGCCGGCGCATTGGTCAACGTGGCGGCGCCGTTGTGCGGGAAAACCAGCGTGAATCTGAACTACACGGTCGGCAAAACCGGCCTCGAAGCGGCCGTGCGACTCGCCGGCCTTCGCACGATCGTCACCAGCCGAACCTTTGTCGAGAAGGCCAAACTTGACCTACCAGACGGGCCGTCGATTATCTGGCTGGAGGACGTCGCCCGCACCATCGGCACAGGGCAGAAACTCATCGCGAGCCTCCTCGCCCTCGGCGCCCCTGCTCGGCTGATCGAACTGGCCTGCGGACAGAACACCCAACTGACAATGGATGACCTGGCCACCATCATCTTCAGCAGCGGCAGCACCGGTGAACCAAAAGGCGTCATGTTGTCCCACTTCAACGTCGACGCCAATGCGCAGGGAGCCGGTCAGGTGCTCCATCTCTACCAGGACGAGCGAGTGCTTGGCATTCTTCCGTTCTTCCACTCATTCGGCTATCTCGTCTTCTGGTTCGTCATGTTCAACAACGCGGGGATAGTCTTTCATCCCTCCCCGCTCGATGCCACCGCCATCGGCGAACTCGTGCGCCGCTACCGCATCACGTTCCTCGTCACCACACCGACTTTTCTCCAGCTGTATCAGCGGCGCTGTACCCCGGAGCAATTCAGCTCGCTGCGCGTGGTCTTGACCGGCGCCGAGAAACTCCCGGCACGGTTGGCCCAGGCGTTTGAAGATCAGTTCGGCATCGCACCGATCGAGGGTTACGGCATCACCGAATGTGCTCCCGTCGTCTCCGTCAATTGTCCGGACTTCCGGGCCGCCGGATACTTCCAACCGGCCTCACGGCGGGGAACTGTCGGCCAACCGCTGCCCGGCGTGTCTGTGCAAGTCGTCGATCCCGACAGCTTCGCCTCATTGCCACCCGACACTCCTGGCATGTTGCTGATCAGAGGTCCCAATGTCATGAAGGGGTACCTGGGGCGTGAGGATCTGACGGCCAACGCCATGCGCGACGGCTGGTACATCACCGGCGACATTGCGATCTTGGACGAGGATGGATTCCTGACGATCACCGACCGGCTCTCGCGCTTCTCAAAGATCGGCGGTGAAATGGTTCCGCACGGCCGCGTCGAAGACGCACTGCAGCAAGCCGCCGGTGCCGACATGCAAGTCTTTGCCGTCACCGGCATTCCGGACGAACGCAAGGGCGAGCAACTCGCCGTCCTTCACACCCTGGAGGAGTCCCAGATTCCCGGCATCGTGGCCAAGCTCACAGCAAACGGCCTACCGAACCTGTATATTCCAACACGCACGAATTTCATCAAAGTCGACACCCTGCCACTGTTGGGCACTGGGAAAATGGATCTGCGAAGTTTAAAACGAATCGCGATGGAACGACTCCGAGGAAGTGCTGAGTTATGAGTTATCAGTAGTGTCCCAACGTTATTCGAACAGATTCAACTGATTGATGGAGTCCGATGACATGCACGCTGCTTCTGAGAGTAGAAGTAGCTGATCTAAGGGGATTCGCTCGAACATGGTCAGACTCAATATTTGTAG
>JAENWB010000253.1:0-5149 GCA_016650275.1 Nitrospiraceae bacterium
AGCTGGGCTCGACCAGGCAGCGCGTAATTCGCTCCAATGAGTTGGGGTTGAGATAGGTCGTCCATTCGTGGTCTGGCGGTATCTTCGACAGGTCCGTCATCAAGAGAGGGTTGTAGAGACGGACTTCGGCTTCCACAGCGTGGGCTGCGGAAACCCAATGGATGGTAGCCTTAACCTTGCGCTGTTCTTGGGAGGCACCGCTCTTTGTCGTGGGGTCGTAGGTGCAATGGAGTTCGATGATCTCGCCGGTCTGCAGATCTTTCGTCACCCCAACGCATTTGATGATGTAGGCGTACCGAAGCCGCACTTCGCGTCCTGGGGCGAGCCGGAAAAATTGTTTGGGCGGATCTTCACGGAAATCGTCTTGCTCAATATAGAGGACGCGTGAGAAGGGGGCTTTTCTCGTTCCAGCAGACGGATCCTCCGGATTGTTGACAGCTTCCAATTCTTCGGACTGGTCCTCGGGATAGTTGTCGAGGATGATTTTGAGCGGCCGCAACACGGCCATCACTCGAGGCGCTCGCTTGTTCAGGTCTTCGCGAATAAAGTGTTCGAGCAGCTGCATCTCGACGATGGCCTCGCGCTTGGCTACGCCGATATGGTCGCAGAAGGCCCGAATCGCTTCTGGGGTATATCCGCGGCGGCGAAGGCCTTTGATCGTTGGCAGTCGTGGGTCATCCCATCCGCTCACCAGTTTCTTTTCGACCAACTCGAGCAGTTTCCGTTTGCTCATGACGGTATAGGTCAGGTTCAAGCGAGCAAACTCGATCTGCTGAGGTCGGTGCGGCGCTTCAGTCTGCACCACGACCCAATCGTAGAGGGGCCTGTGATCTTCAAATTCCAAGGTACAAATTGAGTGCGTGATTCCCTCGAGCGCGTCCGAAAGGGGATGCGCAAAGTCGTAGGCCGGGTACAGGCACCAGGTGCTCTCTGTTCGATAATGCGTCGCGTGCCTGATGCGATAAAGGACTGGGTCGCGTAGGTTGATATTGGCTGACGCCATGTCGATCTTGGCGCGGAGGGTGTGGGTTCCGTCGGCAAATTCTCCGGCTCGCATGCGTCGGAAGAGGTCAAGGTTTTCGTTGACGGAACGGTCGCGGAAGGGGCTGTTCTTTCCCGACTCCGTGAGTGTGCCGCGATAGGCACGCATTTCTTCGGCCGTCAGGGCATCGACGTACGCGAGGCCTTTCTGGATCAGTCGTATGGCAAACTCGTAGAGTGGTTCGAAGTAATCCGAGGTAAAAAACATCTTCTCGTGCCAGTCGAACCCCAGCCATCGGACGTCATCCTGAATGACCTGGACATATTCAGGATCTTCGGTGGTTGGATTGGTATCGTCAAATCGCAGGTGGCAGATGCCGCCTGGGGTGTCGTTTGCCAAGCCGAAATTCAGGCAGATAGATTTCGCGTGGCCGATATGGAGATAGCCGTTCGGCTCGGGCGGAAAGCGCGTGACGACGCGGCCGCCATGTTTGCCTGCGACGCGATCAGCGGCCACGATGTCTCGGATAAAATTTGAGGCGGCAGCCTGATCAGACATGCGCGGTCGTTGACTCCTAGGAGATGCAAGAGCGGATCGTCGCAGGCTGTTCTACCATAAGCAAGGCACAGGGGAGAAGGCCCTAAAGGCCTCGCAGAGGGAGAGGGATGCGGGAGCGACGTGAGTCCTACGCGGTTTGGTGAGTCGGCATCTCCATCACGCTGAAGTCTTTCTGCGCGATGAGATGTCCTTCCATGCGAAGTCGAAACTCGTAGCGCCCAGGGGCGGGAAAGACCAGCGAGGGGATATTGATCCCGAAATCGGAAATTTGAAGGCGGTCGCCTATCGCAATATTCGGAAGGGTGGCTCGGCAGACAAGCTGTTCGTTGTTGAGGTAGATCAAATCGATGTCGAAGTGATAGGTCCCCGCGGCATCGGTGAGGCAGAAATACAGCCCCATCTGTGAATGCTGGAAGGGAAAGCTTACGGCCTGTAGGTGCGTGAAGAGGCCGATGAGGCTTTTCTTTTTAGTGACGCTGTCCTCGATGACCTGGTCGCAGACCAAGAAGGCTTGCACACTCGGTTTCGCGATATCTGACATACTGCCATTGTACGGGAGTCCTGCGCCTTGTCAAAAATGATGTGTTTTTCGACAAGGCGCCTGGGTGGCAGTTGGTTGTCGTGCTCTTGATTGTGGGGGAGCGAAAGCGAGGGAATTGAGGTTAGGATCTATTGGGAGCCGATTACCCGATAGCCGCTGCGCCGCTGCGGCTATCCGCGACATCGCCAAACAGGGTGAGACCGGTGCCGATGCGGCAGTAGTGTGGGCTGACGGTGACCAATTCGCCTTTATGAGTATAGAAGGACCCCACGGTAATGCGAATTTTTCTTCTCTGCATGAGACAGGCTTCGAATACTGTGTGTCCAGTTGTGCGGTCTGCTACGGTGACTGCGGGAAAGTCGTCCGGGGTTGCCTCGCCGCAGGCCTTTACGTTGATGGTGAAACGGCCCGCGCTATGTGCCGAGAGCGCATTCCGGCGGATATGGCCGACGCGAGTTCCCTGCTCATCGTACAGGTCCATCGTCAGGAGCAACGCCAACGGATCCGGTTGCATCTCCAACACCAACTGCTCCTTGCCGTGAAGCTTGACGACGCCGTTCGTGTTTCGAAACACATTCGAACCGACGTGTAGCTCAAGGCCCTGTTCAGGCTTCTCGATGTCGATCAATTCCGGAGAATCAGTGATGCCGATAGTATTGATTTGGAGTGGGTTGTTCATGATCCACCATGAGTCTGCTGATGGGAAGAGCAAGCCGACGACTGAAGATTCCCCTCATCCTCGCAGGCTGCGGAAAAACTACTATGGGCACGCCAGAACGTCAATGGTCTGCACGGGTCCGCACGTCTAGGACAAGCCTAGTCTAATTAGTCTATTCGGTCTGTCTCGTGTGTTGGGTGGGACGAAACTAACCAGATAGACCGAACAGACTAAATGAACAAGACAGGCTGGCGGACTTTTTCAGCATCCTGCTAGAGACCAGCCGCGTGTGTTTGCGCAAGGTAGGCTAAGCCACCGTCTCTGTCAAGTCGTGGGTGAATCAGTGGTGCAGCGGCTTGACTACTGCTCAGAATCGTGAAGAATTGAAAAGTGAAAAGCCCCTGTGCTATTATGCGGGGTTGATCCCACATCATTGATATCTGGTCCCATCGTCTAGCCTGGCCTAGGACGGAGCCCTCTCAAGGCTTAAACACGGGTTCAAATCCCGTTGGGACCACCAGCACTTACGCGCGTCCCGAAAATGAACGTGACACCAGCGTGACACGGCGATCTGGGGATAACCCCGGATCCGTCCGTGGCGTCAGCGGCCGTCCCTCCAACGCCTGAATCCCGGCCCGCAAGTGACTGGGTGCCAAGTGCGCATAGCGGAGCGTCATCTTGATATCGCGATGGCCGGCCAGCGCCGCCACCTCAGGGAGTGGTCGTCCGGCCTGGACCAGTCGGCTGATGAAGGTATGCCGGAGCGTGTGCAAGCTCACGCCGGGCAATTGCGCGTCCTTCGCCGTGCGAATGACGGCCATGCCCACCTGATCCACGGAGTACGCCTGGCCATCCGGCTGCGTAAACACGTGCGGTCCGAATCGCTTTTGCCGCCGAATGATGGTCGCGGCCCGTGTGGTCAGCGGAATCATGACCGTCGCTTTCTTCGCCTTCACCAGCTGACGCGGTACCACGAGAACCGTGCCCTGCTCATGCAACCAGGCCCATTGGAGGCCCACCAGATTGCTTCGCCGCAGTCCGGTGTCGAGTCCCAGCAAGATGAACTCGCGCAACCAAGGGGCGGCGGTCTCGACCAGCCGCGCTTCTTCCTCATCGGTGAGCCAGCGCACCCGTTCTTCGCCCTCCTGATTGAGCGCGATGCCACGGAATGGGGTGGTCGACACCCAGTCCCACCGCATCGCCCGCGCATACGCCGATTTCAGGACGCCGAGTTCCTTGCTGGCGGTCGCCAGCGTCACGCTGTGCAACCGCTCGGTGAGGTGGTCTTCCACGATCTTGTTACTCAATTGGTTCAAGGCCAAGGTCCCCCACCGTTTCCGAAACCGCGCCAACACCACATGATCCCGCCGTTGGGAGGCGGGCGCTTTCCGTGGCGTCACGTTCGCCAGATACTCGGCGATCAACTCCTCCACGGTATGCGTCGGGTTGGGTGCCGGCACCCCCAGCCATCGGGCTCGGGCTAATTGTACTTGCCACGCCGCGAAGATTTCCTCCGCGACCTTGCGATCCTGCACCCCGGTGTCTTGGCGCACCCGCTTGCCATCAATCACGAGTGACATCCAATAGAGATCTGAATCGGTTCGTCGATACACGCCCATCGTCCTCCTCCTTTCCCGACGGGCGGTCTTCCCAAGAGTGATGGTAGAGGATGGGAGAGCGAGGAATCAATATCCGGCGCTAAGGACGCGTTGTATGACTGCTTTCCTATGGCCCTGTGCCAGGAGGCCAGTATGCTGCTTGTCCCGACGTGACTATTTTGTAGATCGATGAGACTGACCCGGGGCATTTTGCTAAAACTACATTGCAGCAGGGACAAATCTCCTTGACCCCCGCCGATTTTCCCGCTTCAGTGCCCACTACTGATATTTACTCTTTTGGTGGCTTGACACTCCCGCTAACGGCTCGTAGCCTGTCACCATCCTCAAAGTGCCTGCTTTTTCCCTCAGGAGGGAAGCAATGGACGCATCCCTGATCATTGGACTCATTGGTGCCGTCCTTGGGTCAGTAATAGGTGGAACTGCAGCTTGGCTTTATCTCAGCGGTCGTCTCGATACTATACGTGAAGAAGGAAGAGGCGAAGGACAGGTCGAACGGACCGCTTTGCAAGAGCGTCTAAACAGAGCTAGCGAGGACCTCACAGAGCTACGCGCACAACTCACTGAACTGCGAGCCACAAGTGAACTGACGAGAAAAGAACTTGAGGGTGCCAGAAGTACGATTGCCAGCCTGACCGCTAAAGTCGAACAGCTTCCACCATTAACTGCAGAGGTCGGACAACTTCGTCAAGAATCAAAAAACATAGCCTCAGATCTCGCGAACGTCCAAACAGAACTCGCCAAGACTGCAAAAGATCGGGACCATCTCAAGGATCAAGTCGGTCAGTTAACAG
>JAENWB010000254.1:0-6222 GCA_016650275.1 Nitrospiraceae bacterium
CTCGCTCTCCAGGCGATCATAGCCGATAAACTTCGTCGTCCCGAGACGTCTCGCCAGCTCCGCAACCGCAGGCCGAGCGGATTCCTGCTCGAACCCGCCGGTTTTGCGCGCACGATTGCGCTGTTCCTCAATCGCCTGATCAAAACCCTTCTCATCGAGTGTCATCTTCTGCTCGCGGCAGGCTTCACCCATGAGATCCATTGGAAACCCGTACGTGTCGTACAGCTTAAACACATCCGCCCCCGTCAAGACATGCTGCCCGGCAGCGCGCGCCTTGGCGATCATGTCGTTGAGAATCGGTAGACCCTGATCGAGCGTGGCGATGAACCGCTCCTCTTCGCCTCTCGTCGCCTCGGCAATCGTCGCGGCAGCGCCTTGGACTTCTGAATAGACTCCGGCCATTTGGTTCACGACCGCCGCCGTCAACTCATAGAGGAAGGGCTCGACGATACCCAGCAGCCGTCCATGGCGCGCAGCCCGTCGCAGAATCCGGCGTAGCACATAGCCACGTCCCTCATTCGACGGCAGCACACCATCAGCCATCAAGAACGTGATCGCGCGAAGATGGTCCGCCACCACTCGCATCGACCGATCGGCCGGGTCCTGTTCCTCATACCGGACCCCGGCTCTGCTGGCCACGACGCTGAGCAACGGCGTAAACACATCGCTGTCATAATTGCTGTAGACACCTTGGGCCACTGCCGCCAGGCGTTCCAATCCCATGCCCGTATCGATGCTGGGCTTGGGTAAGGGATGCAACGTCCCTGCGGCATCCCGATTGAACTGCATAAAGACGAGATTCCAGATCTCGATGACGCGATCGCCCTCGCCGTTCGGCCGATCGTCCCCCGGCACCGAGGGTCCCTGGTCGAAATGGATTTCCGAGCAGGGTCCACAGGGTCCGGTATCCCCCATTTGCCAAAAGTTATCCTTCTCGCCGCACCGCACGATCCGCGAAGCCGGGACTCCGATCTTCTTCCACAGCCGATCCGCATCATCGTCGTCGCGGAAGACCGTCACCCACATCCGATCCTTCGCCAAACCGGCCGTCTGAGTCAGAAACTCCCAGCCGAACTGGATGGCCTCTTCCTTGAAGTAGTCGCCAAAGGAGAAGTTCCCCAACATTTCAAAGAACGTATGATGGCGTCTGGTATAGCCGACATTCTCCAGATCGTTGTGCTTCCCTCCCGCCCGGAGACACTTCTGCACAGTGACCGCTCGCTTGTAGGCGCGCGTTTCCTCGCCGAGGAACACCCGCTTAAACTGGTTCATCCCGGCATTGGTGAAGAGCAACGTCGGATCAGCTTGAGGAATCAAGGCGGAACTCGGCACGGCCTGATGGCCATGTTGTTCAAAGTACCGAATGAACGCTTGTCGCAACTCGTGAGTACTATTCTTCATTCCAGCCTCAGCCCGCATTATTCATAAACGTTCCTGCTGCAATCGCCGGTCCCTGACTCAAGCGAGACTGGCGAGACTGGCGGGAAAAACGCGACTGGCGGACGGACGACGGTTCGAGGTCAGAAGTTCGAGGTTTCCGGAACTTCGAACCCAGAACTTCGAACTTCGAATCACCCGTCACGCGAGTCTCGCTCCTCGCGCTTGCCGCGCGCCCATTCCCGCAGCAGCGGCCCCATCACTGTCTCAATCGTGTCTTCGTCAAACCCGCGTTGGCTCAAGAGTCTTGCTACTCGGGCATACGTTTTCGCCGAGCTGGTCCGTTCAGCCATCGTGACAACATGTAGCGCCAGGTCCCGTTCACTCACCTTGCGGTAGGTGGTCCGCAGCGTCGCGTGCACGATGTATTCAGGACACCCGGTGGCGAGCAGCTCTGCTTGCAGGCGCGCACGCCCCATCGGCATGCGTGCAAGTCGCCGATCGGCCCACCGCGCCGCGAACGCGACATCGTCGAGGTATCGCAACGATGTCAGCCGTCGAATCGCCGCGCGAACCTGCAAGGGAGACGCCCCCTTCGCCGCGAGCAATCTTTCAATCTGGGCCGTCGTGCGATCACTGCGGGCCAAAGCGCGCACCGCGATGTGCAGCCACTGATCGGGAGACGGTGCCGCCTTGCCTGTGACTCGCCTACTCACGGCCATTAGCAGGATGCTGAAAAAGTCCGCCAGCAGCGTTCTCGCATCGTTCAGACCCTCCACGTACCCCAGCGGGTACGCATCGGGCCTTCACTCGCTGCGGCCTCGCTGGACGGCCATTTTGAGCATCCTGCGGGAGTGTTCTACTACTGTGTCGCACATGCGATCTCTCCCCCGTCCCGCCAGTTCCGCTCTTTCCGTCCGCCTCTCACCCAGAACTCAGAACTCAAAATCTCTTTGGCCATCTCGCCAGTCCCGCCTGTCTCGCGTGGCTGCTGTTTAGACGCCGACTTTGTGCGGTCGCCGCTCCTCGCGTTTCTCCTCAGTCTTTTTTTCGTCTTTCACCGGCACCACAACGGATTTTTCAGACGTACGTCCCGGCAGACCGGCCAGGTCACGCAGCTTCCCTTCAATCTCACGCGCCAACGGCTGATTATTCAAAAGAAAGTCTCGCACCGCGTCGCGTCCCTGCCCGAGCCGCTCGCCCTGATAGGAATACCAGGCCCCGGACTTCTCCACCACTTTCTTCTCGACCCCGAGATCGACCAACTCGCCGGGTTTCGAAATGCCCTGCGCAAACATGATGTCGAACTCCGCCTGCTTAAACGGAGGCGCCATCTTGTTCTTCACCACCTTCACGCGCACGCGGCTGCCGGTCACCTCCTGCCCGTCCTTGATCGACTCAATGCGCCGGATATCCAGTCGCACGGACGCATAGAACTTGAGTGCGTTACCGCCGGTCGTCGTCTCAGGGTTGCCGAACATCACGCCGATCTTCATCCTGATCTGATTAATGAAAATCAGGGTCGTCTGTGACTTGGAAATGGCCGCCGTCAATTTGCGAAGGGCCTGCGACATGAGCCTCGCTTGCAGCCCCATATGCGCATCACCCATTTCGCCTTCGATTTCGGCTCTCGGCACGAGCGCGGCAACAGAGTCCACCACGATGACATCGATCGCCCCGCTCCGGACGAGCGTTTCGGCAATTTCCAACGCCTGCTCACCGGTATCGGGCTGCGACACCAGCAGATCATCCACCTGCACACCCAGCTTCTTGGCATAGGTTAAATCCAGCGCATGTTCTGCATCGATAAAGGCCGCGGTGCCACCGGCCTTCTGTGCTTCCGCAATCACATGAAGGGTCAACGTCGTCTTGCCCGAGGACTCAGGACCAAAGATCTCGGCCACCCGACCGCGGGGAAGCCCGCCGACGCCCAGGGCAATATCGAGTCCAAGGGATCCGGTCGAAATCGCCGGAATATCCACCGGGGCATCGGCCCCCCCCAACTTCATGATGGCCCCCTTCCCATATTGCTTCTCAATTTGGGACAGGGCCAGATCCAGCGCGCGTTTCTTGTCGTCTTTTTCAGCCATGGTTGCTCCTCTTGTGATAGAGAGATCGGGGGCGATTATACCCAAGTTGAGTGAAAGAAACCTAGCCCATAGGAACGCCGCGCGGAACGGGCGGGACGGGCAAAGAAGTTCTGAGTTCTGAGTTCTGAGTTCGAAGTTCCAAACACCTCGAACTTCGAACCTCGAACCGCCGTCCGTCTCGCGCTTCACGCGCCACGCGCATGGTCTCGTGTGTAAACCCACGTATTCACGAGATTTCCTTGACCAGTTGAGGGGATAGAGATACAAGTAACACGATGCCTTCGACTCTCGTCCCCAACTCAACCGACCATAAACCAACAGTCCTGATCGTCGATGATGAGGCCGCCCCCCGTGCGGCCCTCACACAGATTCTCAGACAGGACTTCCACATTCTCACCGCAGAGAATGCCCGCGCCGCTCTGGCCATCCTCGACGATCACGGCGTCGATCTCGTCACGCTGGATCTGAAATTGCCCGATCGTTCAGGATCGGACCTCTTGCATGACATCAAGCGCGCGCATGCCGAGATCGAAGTCATCATGGTCACGGCCTTCGGCAGTCTTCAATCGGCGATGGACTGCATCCGCCACGGTGCGGCCGGCTTCCTCCTGAAACCGTTCAATGCCTCAGAATTGCTGGCCATTTCCTTACAGACCGCGCAGAAGAAACTGCGACTCGATCAACTGCGCCCGATCCTCACCAACTCGACGGCACTCTGGGGCCCCGAGCCGGCTTGTACCAAGGCTTGGCAGGCCCTCGTCGAGGACTACACCACCTTGAACCACACGGGATCGCTCTCCGCGTCGCATCGCGATGAAACATCGCCCTTCGTTCCCCTGATCTCCGACCTCTTAGAAGCCAAGGATCGTCACCTGCTCAATCATGGAAGCCGCGTCAGTTTTTATGCGACACTGGTTGCGAACCGACTCAACCTTCCCATCGCCGAACAGCAGTCGCTCGCACTCGGCGCACTCGTGCACGATCTCGACTTGATCAGCGTCCCGGACAGTCACGTGCTGAACATGGAATCCGACCCGCAGATCCATCGCCCCGACCTCGGTGCGAGGATGGGCCGGGCAATGGGACTATCAGCCGACGCCGTACAGATTATCGCGCTCCATCACGAGCGCTGGGATGGAACGGGCTACCCCTTTGGCTTACGAAAAGAACGCACCCCCTTGCTCGCCCGCATTGTCGACATCGCCCAAGCGTATGATGACCTCACCGCCGAGAAACAGGACCGCACATCCCTCTCCATCAACGAAGCCCTGCAACAGATCGAACAGCAAGCCGGCACCGCCTTCGACCCCACGCTGACCGAACTCTTCTGCAGCACCATGCGCGCGCAGCCCCCGCAGCACTGACATAGACCCCGCCAACCATATCCTCGCCTCGTTCTCATAACCGTGACGCGCGAGAACCGGCTGGCTTCTCTGCTGTATTTAGTCTGTTGTGAATCGGTCTTGTACTGTTTGTAGTATTCCTTGCAACCCCACGATGCTTCTCTATACTTGCCAAGACACGTTGATGCAGTAGCCACGCGGGAGACTCGACATGGCCAAGATTGACGATCTCTTTAAGATGATGGCAGATCACGGCGCCTCCGACTTGCACCTGATCGCCGGTCAGACGCCCATAATGCGGATCAACGGTGACTTGGAGCGAGTCGGTGGGCAGGGCGTGCTCGTCCAGGAAGAACTCAAACATCTCCTCTACGAGATTACTCCCAACCTCAAAAAAGAACATTTTGAAGCGACCGGCGATGTCGACTTTGGATACGAAATTCCCGGCTTCGCCAGGTTTCGCGCCAATCTCTTCAATCACAAATATGGCTGTGGAGCAGTGTTCCGGAAAATTCCCAATAAGGTCCTGACGGCTGATGAATTAGGACTTCCTCCAATCTTGACCAGATCGGCCATGCTCAAAAAAGGGTTGGTCCTCGTGACAGGGCCGACGGGGAGCGGCAAGTCGACCACGCTGGCGGCGATGATCGACTACGCCAACAAAAACCGGAAAGACCATATTCTGACCGTCGAAGATCCGATCGAGTTCGTGCACCAGAGCCAGGGCTGTATCATCAATCATCGGGAAGTCGGCGTTCACACGCAATCCTTCGGGGCGGCGCTGCGCGGAGCATTGCGGGAAGATCCCGACATTATTCTGGTGGGTGAAATGCGCGATCTCGAAACAATTCGGCTGGCCGTGGAAGCTGCCGCGACCGGACATCTAGTGTTTGGAACGCTGCATACCGAGAACGCAGCCAAAACGGTCGACCGGGTCGTCGAGGTATTCCCGCATCAGGAACAAGCGCAAATTCGGAGCACGCTTTCGACGGCACTCCGGCTTGTGGTCGCACAGAATCTGTTTAAGCGCATCGATCAGAAAGGACGCTGTGCGGCCTTCGAGATTTTGGTCTGTACGTCAGCGATTGCGAACCTCATTCGCGACGCCAAGACGTTTCAAATTGCATCGACCATGCAGACAGGCAAAGCAGTCGGCATGCAAACGCTGGACGATGCCATCCAGGATCTGCTGAATAAAAAGTGGATTGCGCCGGAGGAGGCCTACGAAAAATCGATCGACAAAGGTCGCTTTGCCAAATTGCTCAAAACGCCGCCCGACGTCTTGCAATGATCCGTCAAAAAGTCGACAAGGACGGCAAGACCCCCTAGCATCCCAGCCGCACTTCCCACAGTTTTGTATAGTCTGAACCGGTCGGCTTCAATTCACTCTTCATCAGCACGACCGACTCCAC
>JAENWB010000255.1:0-11012 GCA_016650275.1 Nitrospiraceae bacterium
AGGAAAGGAACTGGTCGCTCAGGCTATTCATCACCTCTCTCCACGGAAAGAGAAACCATTAATCACGGTGAACTGCGCAGCACTACCGCCGACATTGATCGAGTCCGAACTCTTCGGCCATGAGAAGGGTGCTTTCACGAACGCCACGGCGCGAAAAATGGGCCGCTTCGAACTTGCGAATGGAGGCACCATCTTCCTGGATGAAATCGGTGACCTGCCGCTTGATCTTCAGGCGAAGTTTCTGCGAGTGCTCGAAACGCAAGAGCTAGAACGAGTCGGCGGCACCCAGACGATCACGCTGAACCTGCGCGTGCTCGCGGCGACTAACGTCGATGTGGAGCAGGGTGTCAAGAAGGGCCTTTTTCGATCGGATCTCTTTTATCGGCTGAACGTGTTCCCGATTCGGATCCCCCCCCTCCGAGAACGTCGCGACGATATCCCCATGCTCGCACGGCACTTCGTGAAAAAATATAGCGAACGGCATCGCAAGACTGTCACGCGCATCGGCAGCCCCACACTGAAGGCGCTCGCATCGTATGACTGGCCCGGTAATGTGCGTGAACTTGAGCACGTGATTGAACGCGCCGTCATCGTCTGCCAAGGACCGGTTCTGACCATTGAGGAGCTAGATCAGCCCGCTCAGGATGACCGAACAGGCACTTCGCCACGCACGCTGGCCGATGCCGAGCGCACCCATATCATGGAGACACTCCACCAGACCAATTGGGTTCTGGCCGGTACGCATGGAGCAGCGGCCCGCCTTGGGATGAAACGCTCGACCCTGCAACATCGGATGAAGAAACTCGGCATTCGTCGCCCATCCATCCGTTCCAAATAATCTGCCCATATATCGGCAACCCACTTCTCCCCTTGCCAACATATCGGCAGATCCAATGACCTGCCACCCAAGTCTCAATCTGCTTGCTTTCATCACTTTTCGCTCTTGCCTCAGCCACTTGCGCCCCACTGACCGCACGGTTCTCCTCAATGGCACCGTCCCTGCTCTCTGTCTCTGCCATGGATCATCGCACGCCTCGCACGCCTGAATATCTGAGCCGTACCATCGAAGGCTACTTCGCTGAACGGCAAGCCGAGGTGCTCCCTTCCGGCGAGCAGACGAAAGACGGAAAACAGTTTTCCTGGTGTGGCGATGTACTGGAATACCTCACTGAAGGCCTTGTTGAGCATCTCGCCGCTAGAGGCATTACCTTCTCGAAATCCTTTCCTGGCCCCTTCCGGCTCATGGATGAAGAGCAACTAGCGAACGGCGACCATGTGCGGAGATACTGGACGCTGGCACTCAACCATGGGTGCCCCATCGCCCGACTCTGCACCTACTTCTTTCATCGGCACGACCAAGTCCCGCTGCCCCATCCGCCACGAGTCGTGGCCTTCCCTCCCGATCATCCGGAACCCGAGGCAGCGGAATGAACTACGTGGCGCTCAAAATGCTCTTCGGCGATCGCGCCAAGTACCTCATGCTACTGTGCGGCTTGACCTTCGCCGTGATGCTGATCGTCCAGCAGGGTTCTATTTTCTGGGGCCTCATGATCTGGTCCCAGTCCAGCATCAGTAATCTCAACGTGCCGATTTGGGTCACGGATCCAGGCATTGCACAAGTCGATGAGGTCAAACCGATCGCCGGCACCGCCGTCGATCGCGTCCGTAGCGTCCCCGGTGTGGAATGGGCCGTACCCCTCTATAAAGGTCTCCTGCGGGCTCGTCTCTCAAACGGGGAATACCATCAGATCACATTGGCCGGACTTGAATCTTCGACCCTCATCGGACGTCCCGCCGACGTCCTCGAAGGCCGATTCGAAGACATTTTACAGCCGGACGCCGTCGCGTTAGATCAGTGGGCGGTCGAGAGGATGGGAGGTCCCACCGTCATTAAGGTGGGCACGATCTTCGAGTTAAATGACAAGCTCGCCCGCGTCGTCGCAATTGCCAAGACGCAAAAGAGCTTCACGAACATTCCCGTGGTCTACACAACCTATGAACGCGCCATCCGTTATGTGCCGCGCGAGCGCCGGACCCTTTCCTATGTCCTGGCCAAACCCAAAGACGGAGTCCCCGTCGAAGAAGTGACCAGACGCATCCGCGAACAAACCGGCCTGGGCGCGTTCACGGCCGAAGAGTTCGAATGGAAGACCATCTGGTGGGTACTCAAGAACACCGGCATCGGCATCAACTTTGGCACCACCATTCTCTTGGGGTTTATCGTCGGAATGGCCATTGCCGGACAAACCTTTTACTTGTTCACGGTCGAAAACCTTCGACAATTCGGCGCGCTCAAGGCCATGGGCACATCAACATTCACGTTAGCGCGGATGATCCTCTTACAAGCTTTCACCGTAGGTCTGACCGGCTACGGCGTCGGTATCGGACTCGCAACGGTATTTGGATTTTTGACCGCACAGAGCGGCGGGCTCCCCTTCGTCGAAACCTGGCAGTTACTGCTCCTCGTACTGGTGGCTCTTCTGACCATCTGTACATTTTCGGCGTTGATCAGCATTATCAAACTCGCCCGGCTGGAACCGGCGATTGTCTTTCGGTGAGCATGATGGACAGCCAAGCACAACCAGCGGCAGTCCGCGCACGCGGCATCGTCAAATCGTTCGGTACCGGCGACACAAAGGTCACGGTGCTCAGAGGTATCGATCTCGACATCTATTTGGGCGAGATGCTGTTGCTCGTGGGCGAATCAGGCGGCGGGAAAACCACGCTCTTGTCCGCCATCGCCGGCATCCTCGACATCGATGACGGTGACATCGACGTGCTGGGCGTTCCGCTCGGCGAGCTGCCGGCAAGTAAGCGCACGACTTTCCGGGGCCAAACCATGGGCTTTATTTATCAGCAGTTCAATCTACTGCCCGCATTAACTGCAGCCGAAAACGTGGCGGTGCCGCTCTTGATCCAGAAGATCGGACTGCCCGAAGCCTTGCGACGAGCACGAGCCATGCTCGACCGTGTCGGCCTCAGTGACCGGGCGGAGTTCCTGCCCAAGAACTTGTCCGTCGGACAGCAACAGCGGGTGGCCATCGCCAGAGCCCTGGTCAACGAACCGCGCCTGCTTATCTGCGACGAACCGACCGCGGCGTTGGACGGCCCGAACGGAGAAAAGATCATGGAACTCTTGCGCGAAGTCGGGCGATCGCCGGACCGTTGTGTCATCGTCGTGACGCACGACAGCCGCATCTTTCACTTCGGCGACCGCCTGGCCAGACTCACGGATGGACGGATTGTCAGCATCGAACCGATCGCACGAGAGGGAACGGCATGATTATCATGAAACGATTGAGCGTCTGGCTGGCCCTTGCCGGCGTGGGGTTTGCCGCCTGGATTCTCATCGGAGCCAACAAGACAGAGCCCATGCCGACGCCGATCTCAGAGCCCCCGCGGTCACCGTACGAACAGACCGTCGCGGCGTCCGGCATTATCGAAGCCATGCATGAGAACGTCCGCATTGCCCCCCCGGTCGCCGGCTTGATTACCAAAGTGTTCGTGGCAGTCGGCGAACAGGTCATGGAGCAGGCACCGATTTTTCAACTCGACGATCGGGATCTGCGCGCCCAACTGCTGACCCGCGAGGTGGCAATTCCTCCGCTGCAAGCCCAGATCGACGAGCAAAAGTACCGGATCGGAGATCTCGACACGCAATTGCGGCGACTTAAGTCAGTGCACGATCAACGAGCCGTCAGCGAGGATGATCTCAAACGCACCTGGTACGCGCTGGAAATGGCGAAACGCAGCTTGCAACGTTTCGACGCGAATCTGAAACAGGCCATTGCCCAGCGAGAAGAGATCACGATCCTACTTGACCGCCTAACCGTCCGCGCTCCGCGCAATGGAACGATCTTGCAGGTCAATGTTCGAGCGGGAGAATACGCCACCCCAGGATCGAGCGAGCCGCTCATGCTGCTCGGAGAGACCCAGCAACTGCAAGTCCGGGCCGACGTCGACGAGGTGAATGCACCGCTGGTCGTTCCACACGCATCAGGAGTGGCCTCCCTCAAGTCCATGGCCGGCACGAAGATTCCTCTAACTTTCGTCCGCATCGAACCCTATGTGGTTCCCAAGAAATCGCTGACGGGAGAAAACACTGAACGAGTCGATACACGGGTCCTCCAGATCATCTACCGGTTCGATCGCCCACCATTCCCCGTCTATGCCGGGCAACAGGTCGACGTCTTCATCGAGCGGCGAGCCTCGAACAACCCCGAAGGCGCACAACCCTCATCGGTTCCCCCACCACAGAACAAGGCGCCATGAGCACCACTGCCAACAATCTGGCGATTATGCTGATGAGTCTGATCCTCTCTTCCTGCCTGCAAGGGCAGGATTACCAACGCCCGCCGGTGGAAGTGCCTGACGGCTGGTCACGTATGACCAACACGACCGACACCTCGATTGCTTCTGATCACCAGCCGGAGGCTGAGTGGTGGAAGGCCTTTCAGAATGAGGAACTCAGCGGTCTGATTGAACAAGCCCTCCAGCAAAACCATGATGTAAAACGGGCGCTCGCCCGGGTCCTCGAAGGGCGCGCTTCCGTCATGTCGGCTACCGCAGGGCTCTACCCCCAAATGAATCTCTCCAGCAGTTACAGCAACATCGCCGTGTCCAAGAACACCTTGGCTGGCTTGGGGCTGGCAACCGGACAACAATCGGGGCCAAAAGTATTTGCCACTCCTGGAACAACGTTCGATCTCTGGAACAGTGCCCTGGATCTCCGGTGGGAAATGGACTTCTGGGGCCGTATTCGACGCGGACGTGAAGCGGCAGTGGCCGACGCTCAGGCAATCGAACAGGATGCCCGTGCCGTAGCACTGACGCTGGTCAGCGACGTGGGACAGTCCTACTTCCGGATCAGGGAACTCGACGAGCAACTGGACATTGCCAAACGAACCCTGGACGTCCGGCAAGAATATCTCGACATTATCCAGAAACGTGCCTCGGTCGGCTTGGCCTCCGATCTGGACGTGAAACGCACTGAAGTGTTGGTCGCGGAAGCGGCGGGCCTCATTCCTGACCTGGCTAGAACTCGGGCCTTGGAAACGCATCGACTGGAGGTGCTGACCGGGATGTCACCTGGATCGCTTGATCTTCAGAGCAAACCCCTCCGTACCGTCGTGATTCAGCCGAGCATTCCTGTCGGGCTCCCCTCTCAGCTTTTGGAACGGCGCCCGGATATTCTCCAAGCAGAAGCCACGCTCATAGCCTCCAATGCCCGTATCGGCCAGGCTCGCGCCTATTTCTTTCCGACTCTCTCCATCACCGGCCAAGGCGGCTTGCAGAGTGCCGAGTTCTCCAACTGGTTCACCGGCAACAGCTCGAATTACAGCATCGGTCCGTCGATCATCCTGCCGATCTTCCAAGGAGGGACCAACCTCGCTCGGTTGGATTCGGCGGAATCGCGCTATGTGCAGATGCTGGAGAGTTATCAGCAGACTATTTTACTGGCGTTTCGGGAAGTCGCAGATGTACTGACTTCACTGCGCTCGAGGGCGGAACAGCTCGCACGACAACGTGAGCAACTTTCTGCCGCGCAGGAAGCCGTGCGATTAGCTGACATCCGATACCGCACGGGCCTGGTGAATTACTTGGATGTGCTGGATGCACAGCGAACGGCGTTGGCAGCAGAGACCCAACTAGTCCTCACCGAACGCACCCGCTTGACGGATATGGTCAGCCTCTTCAAAGCGCTGGGAGGAGGCTGGGCGCCGTCATCCAACAGAAACCCTGACTGACCCCTCCCCCCTATCCATGCTGCCAGAAACGTGGAATATCTCGCCATGGACTCTGTCCGGTACTATGCTGTCGATAAGGTAACCACACTGTGTCAGAACAGCAGGACATCGTGTCTCGATCCGTGCCCCCGACCATCCTGGTGGTCGATGACGAGCTGACCCTCACGAAGCTGTGCAAGACAATCCTTCAGCAGGCAGGATTGTCGGTCCTTGATGCCGACGGCAGTCCAGAGGCCCTCAAAATCTGCACGCAGCACGAAGGGCCCATCGATCTGCTGCTCACAGATCTCATCCTCCCACCTCCAGGCTTTCAATTGGCCTCAAGCTCCAATCAATTCCCCCACGTGCACGGCCACGAACTGGCAGTCCGCGCACTCCACATACGAAAAAACCTGCGAGTGATCCTCATGTCCGGCAATATCGACCAGGATTTGGCAGGGTACGGCGTACGCAGGGGGGCCTTCCCATTTCTTCCCAAACCGTTTGAGCACCAAGCCCTGGTGGCACTCGTGCGACAGACGCTTCTCGCGCCTCCGCCTTCGGTCGAGAGTCTGACAGCGGACTCACCCGGAATTCCAACAGTCGGTGATGGGTGGGTTGACTAGCTGGCGGTCCCTCCATCCTCAGACCGGGCGAACCTCTCTCGTCACGCGGTAAAAAACGAACGGGGGTTGCCATGGCAACCCCCGTTCTCGTCTTGGCAACTAACAGAACTCACGGGTGTTCGGTCATGAACCATCCGGCAATTGAGAGTCTCCGCTGATCACCTGCGACGTGATCCACCCGACACACGCGGTGGAAGCGGGGAACCGTGAACATCACGAGAGAGCCTGGCCGAGGTTCGATACAGTGAGTCACTTCGAGGTCCGGCTGTGCAGAACTATGCGGCTTCCGCTTCGCATAGATGATAAGTTCTCCGCCCCAATCCGAGCGCCACTCGTCATGAAAATAGCTCACCAGCGCGATACGGCGACGGAGCGCCGTCACGCCTCCCATCACGTAGCCTTGGTCTGTATCGTCATGGGTCAGCAGGCAATCTCCAGCCGCGTACGAGTAATAGCTGAAACCCACGTGCCGGCCGGTGATATTCGGGAAGGACTCCATATATGCCTGAATGCACGGCAACTGTAAGCGCGAGAGCAATCGCTGCCCTTGGTCTCGGCCAATCTCCGCTTTGGCCCAGTTTCCAGCATTCGGAAAATCTTCCCTGACCTTCGGCAGGTCTACCAGACTCTTCCAGACTGCCTGCCCCATCCCCTCGCGGAAGTACTGCCGCTCCTCCGGCGACCAGAAGTTCTCGACGACCAGAACGGGATTCGTGTGGAAAGAAAATGAAGACAGGTTAGCCAATGGTACGGTTTGGGACACCGATTCAGGTTGAATACTCACCCGACTCCTCCTGAGAAGCGTGATCTGACAGCCTCCAGACTCACCACATCATAGCATCCCGCCGCTCAGTTGATCAGCCAGGCTGGCCAAAAAAAGGGCTGCCACCTGTACGATGGCAGCCCCAACACACATGCACGATTGAAAATTACCAGCGATCGCGCTTACCGCCGCCATCGCTACGGCCACCACCCCCGCCTCCAGCAAATCCGCCGCCACCACCGCCAGTGCGAGGCTCCTGGGGACGCGCTTCATTCACGGTTAAGGTCCGACCACCCATTTCCGTACCATTGAGAGCGGTAATGGCCGCCTGCGCTTCCGCATCAGAGGACATCTCGACAAAGCCGAACCCGCGTGCCTGTCCCGTAAACTTATCCGTAATGATCCGCGCGGAAGCGACAGCGCCATGCCGCCCGAACAGATCACTCAACTCCTGCTCAGTCGCCGAGTAGGGTAGCCCACCGACATAGATTTTTGAACCCATCTGGGCTTCCTCCTTTTGAGTAAATGATATTGTCTTGTACGCGAAGAACGGGGAAGGAGCGGGCCGAAGACGCGAAAGATGCGGCGGCTTAGGTCTGACTTCCGACGAGATTCTCGGGCAAAACAATATCGATGCTGCAGACCTGCATGTTGCGCTTCACCTCACCGCCAGGCCCCTGCGATAGGATGGTCGTAGGCTATCACAGCCCTCTTGAAAATGGCAATCCGTGACCTGGCAAGATGCTGAAAAAGTCCGCCAACACGAGGAAGGTTGAGGCTCAGGCTAAGGTTGAGCAAAGATGAGAACTTCAGATCTTCACTCAACCTTGACCTCGACCTCAGGCTACATTTGCAGGCTTACTCCCCAATGCGCACCAGCAGTCCCCGTTCTCGGCAAAGTTCGAACGTCCAATGGAAGGCAGCAATGACCATACCGAGAAACAATATATTGAGACCGGTCGCCCACCCGAGATGGACCATCGGCTCGGGAGAAGCATTGAGCACAGCGCGCATCCCTTCAAACACATGGGCAGCCGGGTTCATCCATGCAATGGCTTGCAGCCACCCTGGAAGCACCGCCATCGGATAAAACACACAGGAGATGGGCTGGAATAGGAACACCATACTCCAGGCCAGGACTTCCGCCTCCTGGCCAAATCGCATGATGAGTGCCGTGGTCAGAACCCCGATAATCCACCCCGTCACCACGAGATTTAAGACGAACGGAACCAGCCACATCCCGATCACGAAGATGTTGTAGGAGTAGAACAGACCCGCGCAGACGACCATGACCACGGAGACGGCCAATACTTTGAAGACACTCATCACCATCGTCGCCGCGAGAAACTCGCTCGGTTTGAGCGGACTGGCGAACAAGTTCATGAGATTTCTCGCCCATATCTCTTCCAGGAACGAAATCGTAATCCCCTGCTGAGCGCGGAACAGAATATCCCACAGGATCAATGCCCCCAAAAAAAATGTCACCGCCCCAGGAATTTGTCCCTCGAATTTCATGAGGTAGGCCGAAATGAATCCCCAGATGACAAGGTCCAGAAACGGCCAATAGAAAATTTCCATCATACGCGGCAAGCTGCGCCGGTACAGGTACAGATGCCTCGCCACCAACGCATGAATCCGATGCAGTCTCATAGAGATCAGCCTGAACGTTATCAAGTCACACGTCGTCAAGTCGCTAACAAGTCCGAGAACTTTATGACCTGATGACGTTATGACTTTCGACGGTTTTCTATTTTTCCCGCGCCAACTTCACAAATACTTCTTCCAAATCCGCCTGCCCAAACCGCGACACAATCTCTTGCGCCGTTCCCTCTGCCACAATCTTTCCCCGCTGGAGGAAAATGATCCGGTCCGACATCTCTTCCATCTCGTGCATATTATGCGACGTATAGAGCACGCTGAGTCTGGACGATCGTCGCTCCTCCTTGAGGAAGCTCCGAATCTTTTGTGCAATATCGGGATCCAGACTCGCGGTCGGTTCGTCGAGAAACAGAATCTTCGGTTCGGTCAAGAACGCCTTGGCCAGCCCAAGACGAGTGCTCTGACCAGAGGACAGCTTGCGTGTCACTTTATGACGAAACTCCTCCATCTCAAGCCGCTTCACGATGTCGTCGACCTTCTCTTGGATTTGAGACAGACCATACAGCCTCGCAATCACCCAGAGGTTCTCCTCGACTGTAAGCGCCTGAGGCATTGAGACATAGGTCGAGGAAAAATTCACTTGCTCCAGAATGGCCTCCCGGTGTGTCGCCAGATCGAGCCCGAACATCTGAATGGAACCGGCGGTTGGTGTCACTACCCCAAGCAGCATCTGAATGGTGGTGGTTTTCCCCGCCCCGTTCGGGCCCAGCAATCCAAGAATTTCTCCCGGTCTGATGTCGAACGAAATATCGTTGACGGCAACAAACTCGCCGAACCGTTTCACCAGATGTTGGACGTGCAGGACAGGTGTAGCCATGAATGATCAGCGACTTAGCAGGATGCCGAAAAACTATTGTGGCCCGCTAGAACTCCGATGGTCCGCCCGTCTGGGACAGGCCCGGTCTGTCTGGTCTGTCTTGTCTACTTGTTTGAACCAGACTAACCAGAGAGACCAGACAGACTACATGAACAAGACAGGCTGGCGGACTTTTCAGCATCCTGTTAGTTGAAGAGCAGCGCGTTGCTGATCTTTTCGGAAAGATGGCAAGTATCGCATGTCCGGCTCACGACCTTTCCCTCATGCTCCGTCTTCCCGTCGTGGCATCGGAAGCAATCAGTGAGAGCCCTTGTCCGTAAATACGAGCCCTCCGGATGGTCGGGATACCACGGTTTATCGTCAGCCGAAAGATGCCCGCGCGGCATGACAATCGGATAGCCTTTGATCGGCTGTTCATGCACGACCCCAGAGTGGCACGTCGTACAACCCTCCCCTTGGCCGCGCTTCGCAAACGCCTCGATATGTTTACGATGGCTCATGACAAGACCGACTTTGTTGACCGGAGGTGGCAGATCGCGCAGGGCGACCTCGGACATACGAAGAATGTTTCGATGACAACTCAGGCAGACAGCGGAATCGACTTTCGCCTGCAGATTATGGGGATCGGTCGGGACGCCGAACAGGTAGATCGCCACATCCTTCGTCCCCGCCCAGGCTTTATCGCGGAGCCAGCCCTCAATGCCCGGTCGCACGTGACAGGCGACACAGGTCACCTCTCGATGCGAGGATTTCACCCAACTCTCATACGAGGGGGCGATGGTATGGCAACCGGCACAGAATGTCGGCTGACTCGTGAGAGGGATGGCCACAGCGCCAAGCGCAATGGCACCAGCAACAAGAGCTAGGACGATGGCTGCTTTAGGTTTCCAGCCCATGCTCCGCACGAGACTGCGATCTTGGGAACTGCTTCATGATCAAGGCGGCCACGCCGACGACATCGTCCAGGCCAAACAGTGGAATGTGTAGATCGACGGGCTTGTCCGATACCACCGCGAGTAACCCTTCCATGGAAACAGGGATTTCGCCGATCTGCTCACGGACGATGACAATCTTCGGATAGCCTTCGTGTTTCCATCCTTCGGCAATGATCAGGTCATAGGTGTGATCGAGAAACCGGTCCCGCACGTCTTCGACATTCATCTGATCGGCCACATCGGCAAACATCGCCATACTCCCCTTGGAAAGTACCATCACGCTGCTGGCGCCGGCTCGCTTGTGGCGCCAGCTATCTTTCCCTTCCGTATCGAGGTCAAACCCGTGTCCGGCATGCTTCACCGTCGCCACCTTGTAGCCGGCCCGGACCAACTCAGGAATCACCCGCTCGATCAGCGTGGTTTTTCCGCTGTTCGACCGACCGACAAACGAGACAATAGGTACGGCCATGGATGTAACTGGTCAAT
>JAENWB010000256.1:0-7985 GCA_016650275.1 Nitrospiraceae bacterium
CCCCTCGCACAACCCCCTGCTCATCCTTTGCTATGAGGTAGACTGTCGGATGCCCAAACGCTTCATGAATCACCCTCCGCCAGGCAGACAAGTGATAGCCGCTGGCGTTCTGACGCCCCAAAACATATTGGTCCCAATCGTAGGCCTCCTGATCTGATTGTAACGTAGATACGATCACCGCAGCTTCTCCGACCTTCGGAAATGTGAGGCGCTCGCTGCCTCACGCTCTGCTGATACGGTATCGAGTAATTGCGCCAACTCACCGGTTAACATTCGATAATCGAAACGGTCTGTGCATCCTTTTGCCGGTGGTTTGAGTTCAAGAGTTCCTCCGACGAGTTCCCGAATGAATTGCTTGATGCGCGCGACATTGTTTGGATAGCTCAACCCCAGTTGATGCCGCTCAACCAGTTTCGCTGTGGCCCCCTCTCCTCCAATCAGCAACAATGGACGGCCAACCGCGATGTATTCGTAGATTTTTCCCGGGATTTGCAATGGCGAGTCCGGTTGAATGATAAGAAGGGCACCGGCACGAGCCATCTGCCGCAAGCAGATCTGATGAGAGACAGGAGCTTCCCGGCGCAAGAATCCATGCTTTTCAAGTTCTTGAGCAAGGTTCTCGCAGCGAGGATCAGTTACATCCCATGCGCCGACAAATCGCATCCGTATCTGGGCAGCCGTCACGAGGCGCTCTTCATGGAGTTCCCACATTGCCTGAAATAGCTGCAAAGGACTTCGTTTCCCATAGACCGTTCCGAAATGACAGAGCTCCACTCCTCCTGCATCCACGATTGGAGTCGCTGGTTGATCCATCAGCTTGTTCGTCCCGTCTTCTTCTGTAAATCCTTCTCGGTCGAACCCATTTGGAATTGTTACGCATTTATTCCGCACCTGAGGGTAATCGTCACAGAGTTTCAGCCTGAGCTCCTCAGTGTTCGTGATGACGCGCGCTGCGCTCGCGCACAGGGACTGCTCTAAGCGCTTGGCCTTCTTAGCCAGGAAGGATGATGAGTAGGAATCATAGGGATTGCTTGTCCATGGATCACGGTAGTCGGCGATGAAGGGAACTCCGAAACGCTTGGCCAGCGTTTTACCGACCAGCAAACTCGTCCATGGCCCGCCGGTGGCCAAGACGAGCTGAGGGAGTTCCTCGTGCTTAAGGTCCGAGAAGCGCCGTATGGCTGGCCCAAGCCACGAACACTGCGGGTCCGGAAATGAGAATGCCCCGTCGAGGATCAGATCCTTAATGCCGGATCGCGCGCTGCGCGACTGTGGCTTCGTTGGGCTCGACATGGGATCGTCAGCTACAACATCATGGCTCTTCACCGTAAAACCTGAGCGCACTGTATCACGAAGGCGATTTCGAATGGCGATCATACGATGCAGTGGATTGCTGTATGGGACAGACTCGATCTTCACAGTTGATGGAAGCTTGGCTAATAACTGCGGATCAACCGGATGAGGCGGATACACAGATTGAGGGGTTGTGGTGAGGACCCAAGGCCGCCACCCGTATTGCTCCAGATAACGGCAGAAGCCGAGAGGACGCAGGGCGCCACTCGCAGCGACTGGGGGAAAGTAATAGGCGACGATGAGTATCGATTTCACGTTTCGACCGCACAGGGGTACTTACGCCGATCTTGAAGCGCAACCACGAATGGTGGACTGCTCTAATAGCCTAGCCACAATTCGCTGCGAGGCGTGGCCATCCCACAGTGGGGGTGGAATAGGCCGTGGCAAAGGCGCTCCCAGCACACGAGACACTTCTGCGGCAATCCGCTCCGGAGAGGATCCGACAATACGATTGGTGCCATGCGTAACCGTGACCGGGCGTTCGGTGTTTTCTCGCAACGTGAGGCAAGGGATGCCAAGGACTGTCGTTTCTTCCTGGAGCCCTCCTGAGTCGGTCAGAACAATGCGCGTGTTCGCCACAAGAGCCATGAAATCCAGATAGCCGAACGGATTCATACAATGGATCCCAGCCCCTGAGATAACTCCTTCGCCAAAGTGTAAGACGGAGTGAAATTCGGTGAGGGATTCGAGAGATTTCCTGGTACGAGGATGCACGGGGAATACGATCGGCTGCTGTCGTGCAACATCGGCGAGCACGCCGATCAGTCCCTTGAGAGTCTGAAAATCATCCACATTGGCCGGACGGTGCAGCGTGACGACGCCATACTGTCCCTTCGTCAACCCAAGCTGATCGAGGATGGAAGATTGCGTCCAGAGGCGACGGGAGGCTTCCAGGGAATCAATCATCACATTACCGACGAAAAATATCTTGTCTTTGCTGACGCCCTCAGCGACAAGATTTGTGACTCCGCTTTCTTCCGACACAAACAAATAGTCGGCAATCGCATCGGTGACCAACCGGTTGATCTCTTCCGGCATCGATCGGTCGAAACTCCGCAATCCGGCCTCCACATGCGCCACCGGAATATGGAGCTTTGCCGCCGTGACGGCAGCCGCCAGGGTTGAGTTCACGTCTCCCACAACCAGCACGACATCGGGACGCTCACGCTCAAACACCGGCTCCAGGCGTTTCATGACTTCGCCGGTCTGATAGGCATGTGATCCAGACCCTACCTCGAGCGAAACATCGGGAGGAGGAATTTGAAGATCCTCGAAGAATTGCCCGGCCATGCTCGCGTCGTAATGCTGGCCGGTATGAATGAGTGTCGCCTCGATCTCGGAATGCTTTCGCATCTCCTTCATGATAGGAGCGATCTTCATGAAATTAGGACGGGCCCCGACGATGTTCGCAATCTTCATGGACCACCTGCCATCCGAGAGATGCTGTTGTTACGTTCGAACGCTACAGTGCCGCTACGCCTGCTAACAGGATGCTGAAAAAGTCCGCCAGCGTTATTGGAAGGTTAAGGCTCAGGTTGAGGCTGAGAACAAAAAGTCGGGACTTTGCTCAACCTTAACCTTGACCTCAGCCTATCTTATCTCGCTGCCGCCTTGCTGGACGGCCTTTTTGAGCATCCTGCGGGATATTCATCTGTTGTTCATGACCTGTGGGCCATTGGTTTTCCAGCATGCCACAATAGTTTTGCCGCAACCTGCTAAGACCTGTTCTTCCTGCAGACTGCTGAATCAATGAGATGGGCCTACAGGGCCATCGTCCTTCAACATTGTGCGCCACATCTCACCTTGCGCCACATCGAAGAGTCGGTGGTACCCTTGGTCCATGACCTACTCCCGAAATTACCGTACGTTCTCTCTGGTTCGACATGCCCGCACACTCAACTCTTTCCACAATGACGCAACACAACGATCGAGCGTCTGATAGCACTGTCGAATGTCGGCTTCGGTTCCATGATACGGATCTGAAATTTCCATAGACCTGAACCCTGGATCCCGCAGATAGGCTCCCAGAAAGAATGTTTTGCTCTTCACCTCGGGACAGCAGTTCAGCAGTCTGGCCTCATTGAGATAGTCCATGACAAAAATCACATCAACGCGTCGAACCGACGCACATGTCAGTTGCGTAGCCTTGTGAGCATCCAATGATATTCCAAATTCCTGTGCCACCAATAATGCGCGCCTGTCGGCTGCACTGCCTGTCTTTGTATGGAGACCGCCTGATGACACCGTGAAGTCCTTCAAACCGGCCTCAGTAAGGTACCGTTGCAACAATGCCTGCGCCATGGGACTCCGAATGATATTGCCATGGCAGATAAACATTATGGAGTGAATACCGTCAGGAATTCTCCGCCTACAAGCGCGCTGCCATCCAAGATTGCGCAGGAGTTGTTGTCTGAGATAGACCGCTCTGACATGCGGATCGAGATTACGATAAAAACGAATGGCCTTACGGGTGTTAGGAGGGATCACTGAGCTGATCAGCTGCTTTACATCGGTCAGCGCCAGACGTGTGAGGATCCGAAACATTTCTGAAATTGCCGGCTGAGGATCGGCAATCGACCAAAGTGCGGAGCGAGTCGAAAGCCGGCTGTCCAAAAGAAACCGCCCTGCTTCTTTCCAGCGAGAAGGACGAGATACGTGATTGTGGCCTTCGTCGAGCAGGAGACCATGAAGTCTCATGAGGTCGCCGGTCGTCCATCGCCATTTCATGCCTATGGCATACTGACTGGGCACGGTCGGAACCATGCCATGTGCCAGCTGCCAGTCATACAGCGGAAAATCCATACCGGCTTGCACGGCCAACGAGATGCTGCCCCAATAGCGCCCGTTTACCTCCATCAACACCGCGCGCCCCGAGGCCGAATCCTGCCGAAATTCCACCATCGCAACCCCGTCCCAATGCAGCGCGCGAAGAAGGGTGATCGCCTGGTCGGCCAACAAGGGATCGAGCGCTTCTGAAACAGCCGTGACACTCACGCCACCTGTATACGGCAACTCTGTGAGTCGCCGATGCTGAAACATGGCCACCGGCTCCCCCTGTTTGATCAGGACACCAAGACCCACTCCCTCCCCCGGGCAATATTCCTGCAACAAGTTCCGAGAGCCGAACTGCTCATCGACAGCGAACGCCCCGGATAGCTCTTCAAAGGATTCAACATATCGGACCTTAAAGGTGCTGTGCGCAATATCCGTTTTGCTGCATGGTTTCGCGACGATCGGGAACCGCATGTCGCCTCGCAAGGCTTCACAGTGAGCCCGTTCGTAGACGGCATACGTGGTCGGGATGGCAATCCCGCACTTTTGTGCGATACGGAGGGTCTGATCTTTGTTGAGCACTTGTCGCACGATGGCCGGCGGCGGGCAGCCGACATGAAGGAGGGCACTCAGCGCCTCATAATGGTCTGTGGCCACGGTCAACCCGGTATCGTTGGACGGAATGACCATGCTACAACGCTCACTCCTGATCAGGCGCGATAATTCCGCCAGGAACTTATCGGGATCTTCACGACGGTGAGGGAGGTGGACGACATAACGAATCGCACGAGAGACCGGCTTGCCTTCTTCCGCTGAAAGCCCGACGACGATGACGGGAATGTGGCGCTGATGTAGTGAGCGAGCGATGGTAACGACAACGCGAGGCTCGTCGCCCAAAATAACGACTGGCTGCGTCACTGGGATGCCCGGCATATCCGAAACCCTCTCCTACGTGTTGCGATCATCTCGCTCTTCGCGCGTGTTCAGATGCCCTAGTCGGGTGAAACTGAGATGTGGACATAAGATTCGACGCTTCGCACTCGCCGCTTGCGCCACATATGAGAAAAGAGGAGAAGGGAAGTTGTGTTCTCAAATTCAGCGTCCACCGGGCTACAGACCACCCTCTTCCATTGAGGATCGACGGCAGACACACACGACTTCGGCCCATTCCCAGAGGGACACACCACGGCACGTGGTAGAAGCTGGAACTGAGCGTATGCGTGTTGGACCAGAATGAAGACGACATCACAGATGCCTTAGCGGGCCATCATTCGTTTACAGAGCGTTAAGCTGGAATCGAGCCTTGCTCCGAGCAAAGAAATGGTCTTGACACCTCCGGGCTGAGGGATAACCATTCCACCAAAGTCATTCTTGAAATTATAGAGACCGTCCTTCCTGCCTCCTTCTTGCTCGACAGGGCCGTCGACTCCGCCCAAGTTCAACGTGGTCGCACCCTCGGACTTCAACATTTGAATCGCCGTCCAAAGAAGATGCGCGGGTCCACAGCATGTATACCCATCACGCGACGACCCACTTGCCAGATAGTAGGCTCTTCCTCCAAAGAGCCCGAACAGCCCGGCATTAACCGGGACACCGTCTCGATAACTCACGAGCAACCTGGCCCTCTGCGTATCAAGAATCGATGCCTGTACCCGCTCGGCCTGAATATAGAACGGATCAAACTGTATGCCTCGCCGTTGCAAGGACTCTGTTTGGAATCCATACAGTTGCTGCACGCCTTTCATAGTGTTTTCAAACCTGCTCCCCACACCGAGCTTTTCGGCTTTACGGATGTCGTTGCGCCGGGTGGATTTAAGCGTCTTCCAGATATCGTCCGTCGGACGGGATAGATCGAGATAGAACTCCACGCGGTCAGAAAGCTTGCCGGAGAAAGCGGAGAGTACTTTCAAGCTATTCGGTGATTCATAGGAACAGATTGTAATTTGGAAGACGCCGTGGGCTCTCAGATCTCTTTCCAGAAAATTCAGTATCGCCGGCTCAAACTCAGAATAGCCCTCTTTGGTCGCAGGTAATGCACCGACAGCCGCGGTCTTGCAAAAACGGGAAAACGGCCAGAACCTCGGCGATGAAACGATGCAGACGGCAATACCGACGCACTCACCGTTCCGAGCAAACGCCTTGACAAAAATGGGCTTTACCCCCGCCCGACTCGTCTCCAGCGTTGCATATGCGTGACAATGGAAAAACGACCCGCCAAGGCTTAGAGCTAGTCGATCCCATTCTGATTGATCGACACTCGAATGGTACTCGATTTTCTCTAGGAGCATGGCATTCGGCTTTATGTATTGAGCGATAGCACGAGTCTGAGAAGTCACCTGACACGCAACAGGCCTATTGGGCCGATCGCCTGACTGTTTGCTCGAGCAAGTGGGAGTCAACAAAGAATTTGCACGCCCAATTGAGGTACTCATAGGTCCCGTACAAGCCGTTGACGGGGAACGATCCTTTGATGCCCCCACGAGTGCTCGGTAGACCATCAACCCGCATCGATCGCCGCACGTACCGATTTGCCGCAAACGCCGCTTCACGATACCGCTTGTCTCCTGTTTCCTGGAACAACATCAGCCAGCAATGGGCGATCTGCACTGTTCCCGTGAGACAAGCCCAAGAGACGGTCCCGTGCCACTGATGGTCCAGCCGACCCGGTAGAAATCCGTCCGGCGTCAGCGCAGATAGTACGCCATCGGCAGTTGTTCTGGAGGCCTGCAACAGCGAAGATTCTTTTGAGAACCGATAGGCTTCAATGGTGCCTCGCAGTACATACCCTATGGCATGAGTTAAGGGCGCTGTGGAATCCGACAAACAGCACATGGCAAACCAGCCGTTCTCCTGCTGCTGCCGCAACGCCCAGCGCACGTTGGCAAGCGCGGCTGCTCCATACTCCTTGCTGTCCTCGACGCGTGCCGCTTCCATAAGCCCCCAGGCTACATGTGTCTCATATGCTTTTTCGCCAGGCCCGACGAACGGCGAGGGATGATTCCTCCAGCAGCCGTCGGGATCCTGCGTTTTCACGAGCCAATCCGCCGCGCGGCGAAGGGACTCCCGATATCGATCTCCGAATTCTTGAACGCCGCATACCAACCCCAGCAAGATCTGCCCGGTATTAAACGTCGTCGGGACCACCGGTCTGGCATCGACCGTTCCTGCCTGGAATCCTCCATCCGGCAGTTGGACGGCAAGCAGCCAGTCTAACATCCGTTCTGCGCGCCGGCGCAATACCTCGTCGTTCTTCAAGCGGGCATAGGCGAGCATCGTCGGGATGATGTAGCCGGTGGTCTCCGGATATGAGGGGCCCCACCCGTCGATGAGGCTATAGTGCCGAGCCACGCCCCCGTCATGGGTTGAAGAATAGTCTTGCGCCCGGCCGAGCCACGCCATGGCTTCGTCTATCGCTCGGTCGAGTCCTGGGTCAGCATCGGGCAAGCCCGCTCGGTCACGTTGACGCTCTCGTTTTGCCTCTGCCGGCAGGCGGAAGTACGCCTTGGCAGACCGCAGTGGTTTTAATACGCTTCCAACAAATCCCATCGCACCACCATTTAGGGTAACATCATTGACTGAACATCAGAAGGCACCTGTCCGGACACTCTCGTAGCTTTAAATGAGGCAGGCTAGGAGCCTGTCCGACATTGCCGTTCGTGACGAGGCAAAGGAGGTGCGGCCAGATGCGAGGCCGCAGGCCCGGAAAAACCGGAGGTGTATTCGCTGGAATACATTGAGGATTTTTTCGGGCCGAGAACGACACAACTGGTCGCGGATCGTTCGCCGCAGTAGAACAGTCAATGTAGGACAGGCTCCTCATCCCCTCATTGGGTTGGTGAAGAAGTCTGCAATCCGCTGAC
>JAENWB010000257.1:0-12634 GCA_016650275.1 Nitrospiraceae bacterium
ACGAAGGTATCGCACTCCGCCAAGCCGGTCTCTCAGCGTCTATCTTAGTTCTGGGGGCGCTCTTTGAGAAGCAGGTGTCCGACCTGGTCGCTCACCGGCTGACCCCGGTCGTCAGCGACGGGCGCATCCTTCCCAGCTTGGCCAAGGCCGCTCGTACACATCCGACCCCCTATCCGATTCACCTCAAGGTCGAAAGCGGGATGGGGAGGCTGGGGTTTTCTCCGGAAGAGCTACTCTCCCTCCTCGACAGCCCTATCTTGCGAAGTCCCCTCCAGGTCGAGGGTATGATGACCCACCTTGCCGACGCAGACGGAAAAGACAGCACCTTCACGGAACGACAGCTCGGAGCATTTCGTACCGTGCTGGAACAAATCCGAGAACGTGGTGTCACCATCCCGTTAGTGCACACGGCAAACAGTGCCGCCACCGTCAGGTTTCCCGACGCGCACTATTCACTCGTGCGTCCAGGCATCATGCTCTACGGATATCACACCTTGCCAGCCACAGTCCCTACTCCCGATCTCAGACCCGTCCTCTCACTACGAACCACAATCGTCCAACTACGGACCATTCCACGAGGGGGAACAGTCAGCTACAACGGCACATTTGTCGCGACACGACCGACACGCATCGCGGTGCTGCCGATCGGCTATGCCGACGGCTATAGCCGACGGCTCTCCCATCGCGGGTCGGTCTTGATCCAGGGGCGCCGTGCTCCCATCGTCGGTCTGGTGTGCATGGATATGATCATGGTGGATGTCACCGATCTCGCATCGGTACAAGTGGGTGAGATCGTCACGCTGATCGGACAACAGGGAGGGGAATCGATCTGGGCTGATGAAGTGGCCGACTGGATCGGCACGATTTCGTATGAAGTCCTCTGCGGGATAGGCTCCCGCGTTCCACGTCTTTACGAATCCGCCTGAGGCGCGACGTATCGCGCATAGCCGCGCGAGACTGGCGGGAAAAGCACGACAGGCCAGACGAGCAGGACAAAATAAAGATCCAATCTATCCCCATCTCGCCTTTCTTACCTGTCGCGCATATCTCGCTCGTCCCGCCCCTCTCGCGCATCCGACTAGTAGATCATTCGAATCGACGCACTACCATTATACAGTGTGGTCCTGTAGGTTCCATCGACGGTCGGGTTGCGATTGCCGAGCACCGTACGGTCCTCATAGAGCGCCGCTTGAATCGAGAGATCGACTCCGATCGCTTTGGGTTTCAGCGGGCCCACGCCGAGGTCCCCACATCGCATCAATCCCAGAAAAGATCCCTGCTCCTTGCACAAGAATCCAAGCCCTCCCCCCACGACATGGAGATCCGAAGAAGGAATCCCTGGATCAAAGGTCAAATCAGGCATTTGTGTCTGTTGGTTGGTATAGCCGCCACGCAGCGCCACCTCCCAGTTCGGGAGCGATTCAAGCGCCAGCCACTTGTATTCGGTTCCGAGCATCACCGCATAGGTATTACGCCAGTTCTGGGGCTGCGCGATCGTCACACCGGTCCCCAACGTGACATCGAGATTCCGAACAGACTTCCATCCCACGTAGTCGACGTCCATCTCCAATTTCCATTCCCGTTCACTCGTCCGGACAGGCCAGATCGCAATCGCCCCCGTAATGACTTGCGGTAAGACCAGCGTGGCGCTGGCATCAGATACTTTGGCCCCATTAGCCAATAATGCACCGCTCAGATGCAAGGTCGCTTGACCGCGGTAGATGACACCGATGTTTGCCAGCGGCTTCCCATCCGCATTGCGCAATGCTGTATACAACAGGCTGGCGTTGAAACCAGCTGCCGTATCCTTGCCGGACAGCTCAACCTTCGAACCGGCAGGGGCCAACGGAAAAGCGGGAGCACCCGGTGAGATGAACTGCTTCTCGACATGACCTTCGCCGACGAGTCCGGTGAATGTATAGATATCCGCGCCCAACCCTAGAGAGAGGTTCTCCGTCACCTTGTAGGCTAGGGTAGGCTTGATATCCAGAAGCGGCAGCGTGCTGAAGGTCGTGGCCGTCCTGAACGGCCCATCATTCGGCCAGCGAGTCAGCGAGCCGAATGGCACCGTCAGGCCAAATCCGGCAGAAAGGTCACCCAGAGCCGTCAGTCCGAGATCCTTTAAGTTCGCCGTGATGAACGTATGCGCGGGAGGGGGCCAGGCCACAGTCCCGTTTCGGTCGCCATTTGCAGTCACCCCCGTCGGGCTCGTGAAGTCTGTTGACCCACCGACAATCAGTGCCCCTGCCATAAACTGAAGTCCCTTCAACTGCGTCATCCCTGCCGGATTGTAGTGTAGAGCCGAGGGGTCGTTGGCTTGGGCTGCAAAGGCGTTGCTCATCGCAGATGCGGCGGCTCCCTGTCCTTGAATACGGGGCATCTGTGCTGAGGCCATCACAGGGAAACACGCCAAGCACAGCCCTATCATACAGACCCACGGCACCCACATCCGACGAATCGATCCATTCCTGCGCCAACGCCTGCCCCAGACTCTCGTGGTTAGACTCCTCCTCATCTCACTCATCCGGGCCTGCTCGACTCCCCCGCAGACTCCGATGACGGTCGCTCCAAAGGCCGAAACCAATAGTCTGCAACCCGTTGCAGTTCGTCGACATCGAACGGCTTTAGTACATAGGCCTGCGCACCCATGCCAATCGCGCGAACCGCCATGTCTTTGGAACCTGACGCCGTGACCATCACAATCGGGATCTGCTGGTCCCATATTCGAATTCGCCGAAGCACGTCCAGCCCGTCTATAGTGGGAATGCCAATGTCCAATATCATTCCCTCGAACTTCTCGGCCCGCATCGCTTCTAGCGCTCGGATTCCGTCAACCACCGACTGGACACGATACCCCTTGGCCTGCAAACAATCCTGGAAGAGCTGACGAATATCCGGATCATCCTCAACGACCAGAATCTTGGGCGCCTCTGTCGGTGAAGTACCGCGCGGTATCGCGATCGTGGGACAAAGCGGAATCGTGAAGGATAGCTCCGCGCCCTGCCCCGGTTCACTCCGCGCGACGATCGTCCCACCGAGCAACTCCACCAACATCCGCACGATCGACAGGCCCAAGCCCAGCCCTTTTGTTCCGCTCCGGACCTGCTTGACTCGAAAGAACGGATCGAATATCTGATCGAGGCACTCTGGAGGAATACCAGGCCCGGTATCGCGCACGGACACCCCGGCGAGCGTCTGGTTCTCCTGCCTCACCGTCACCACAATGCTGCCGCCCTCCTGGGTAAACTTCACCGCATTTTGGACCAAATTCGTAATGATCTGGATCAGGCGATCGCGATCTGCCCAGACCACCAGCGGGACAGGGGGAGCGACCGCCTCCAATGTTTGCCGCTTGGCCTGGGCCAACAGACGCAATTGCTCGACTGCATCCGCCACACAGGGCCCCAGGTCGATCTCATCGGGAACAAGATCCAACCTCCCGGATTGAATTCTTGTGCGATCCAACAAGGCCTCGATCATACGGATCAACCGGTCGGAATTGTCTAACATTCGCGACAAGTAACGCTGCTGTTTTTCATTGATCGGCCCCGTCAATCCATCGAGCAGGTTCTGCAGAAATCCCTTGATCGAGGTCAACGGCGTCTTGAGCTCGTGCGAGACATGTGAGAGGAATTGAGACCGTAAGCGATCCGCCTGCTCCAGCTCAGCCGTGCGTTCACGCACTTTGACTTCGAGCCCCACATTCAGCTCTTCAATTTGTTCATACGCGGAAGCATTATCCAGTGTGATTGCGACTTGATGGCCGACCGTCAGCATTAACTCAAGATCGTCTTGAGTCAGACTGTGCGCCTGTATTCGATCAATCGTTAGGCTTCCCAGGATCCGGTCTTTGATTTTCAACGGGACGGCGATCCACGCCTTGGTCTGCGTCAGCAGGGCGAGCTGTTGGTTCAACGGATGAAGGCGATCCCACACCGCCTGCACATCCCCAACCAACAACGGCTGGCCCTGCAGCAGCACGATGCCTTCCGGGCTCATGGGATCGGTAACGGGAATCTCTCGAGCGCGCGCAAACGCCTGAATCTCAGGTGAAACGCCGAGCATCCGCGCATCCATGACGATCTGGCGGATCGGGTCGTAGAACGAGATCATCGCCCGATCGTATTGCAGGTCACTGGTCAGAGCCTCCAACACTTTCTGCATCAGAGCTTCTCGGTCCAGCGTCGAACTGAACAGCAATCCGGCACGGTGGAGGGCTGTCAGTTGGGCCACTTTTAGGCGTAGTTCGACGCGTGTCTGCTCCTGCTCCAAATACGCTTCTCGCAATTCCTCGTGGCGTGCCTCCACGAACGTAATCTGCTCATGAATTAACGCCTCGCGTTGCCTACTCTCCAGGTGATGATGGCGATTGATCAGCATCCTTGCGACAAGAATGGGCGCCAATCCGAGAAGAATGACTTCGCTTAAGTTTGCCGAGGGATTCATCACGCGGAGCCCCGCAGCCAGCGTCAGGCCGGTTAGCACGCCGCAGAACGACCACGTCACATGTCGCCGTGATGGTGTGGTGGCGGCCGTTGCAAGGAATGGCGCCATCTCCACTCCTCGCTCGCCAACACTTTCTTTGGACGGAGTATCCTCAGCCGGTTCGTGAGAATGAGATAGGTGCGGTCGAACGTGCAACGACTGGTCCTTTTCCGGCCCTGCCACCACCTGCCAGACCCTATGGCGCCATGTGCCCTGTCCCTCTACCTGCCATCGGATGGCCCATTGGCACCACTCGTCGTCATTCGCAATGCAGGAAAGCTCCGTCAGAGTGGCCGGTGGCAGGCCATGGACGCGAACCGGTACCGCCGCCATAATACCTTGAGCAGCCTGACACATCAGCGTCGCGCACCGTCTTCGATACGGGCCAAACTGGCGAAGGGTGCGGCCGGAGAATTTCATCGCCAGGATCGCAGAAGCCGGCGTCACCTTGACCACTCGAAAGTCGACCGAACCGGACGCGAACTTGTTCCCGAAGTAGGGAAACATGCCGTAAATCTGCGCCAGCGAAAACGGCCTGGCAAGCACCTGCATGATCGAAGACGCCTTCTCCATCCCACTCCGAAACACAAATCGAGGATCGCCGGACATGTGCTCGCAGAACTCATAGAGATAGGCCGTGAACTCATACGAGTAGCTATTCCACGCATTTTTCAGAAACTCCGGGGTCACATGATAGACCGGATTTCTGATGCGTTGATTTAATAGATGGCACAGGTTCTCTACCGCCTGACTCCCGGCTGAGGCTTCCCGCTCAAGCGTCAGCGACTTCTCGAGGTAGACGACGACTGCCCTGATGCTCATCCCGCTTAGATCTCTGATCGTGTGCCCCTGCTCGTCCAACCCAAACGGACGGAACTCCATCACCTCCCGCTCAAGAATCATGCGGTCCTTCGGCAAGAGCCCAAGAGCAGATTGCGTCTTGAGTTCGACCTCGTCCGCCGCACTGCTGTTCATGTGTCACTCTTTTGGGTCATGCCCCTGCGGAGGGCGATGCACTCTGGCTGTTGTGATAAGCAGAAGGCTGGGTCAACCACGGTCCAGCAAATTTCCAGCCAGTTGTAACGTCGTCACCACCAGCGATTCTTCCGACTCTGCTGAATGCCATCGCATGACGCACCACGACTGAAAACAAGCACCAATCTAGGGGGGAATAGTATATATAGGCAATCTATTAATTTAAAATACCAACAAAACATTTTTGGCAATTGGCGAAATGCTGGTATTTCGATGTCGCACCTTAAGCAGGTAGCCTCGTTGATTTGGACTCGTGACCGTAAGATGCAGACGCTCTACGAGCAGGGTACTGGAAAATGATTCAGGTTTAAGGCAAACGTGGGGTGAGGCACTCACGGACAATCTCCGCACAGCCAGCAGGCTGTACAAAAATGCCAGACTTTTCCACCCACCCAATCCTGGCCCGTCGAGACGCGTCTCGTCCCTAGGAAGACCGCAGTGAGCGAAGAGCCCATGCGTACTCTCCCCAGTACGTTGTGGGTCTGAACGATGCGAAAACGAAGATGGCGGACTTTTTCATCAGTCTGATCGACAGCTGGGCAGGCTTATCAAGAATGTTGTGTGATAGCGGAAGATCGAACGAGAACTGCCTTAGAGATGAGCCCCTCACCATAAAACTTCGGGAGAATCCAGGACGGCTCATCCCTTTCGAGATTGACGAAGATCACGAGTCATAGAGTAGCATGATGGCACCTCCGGCCGTTGCAGTACTCTACTGATTGATCGATCGCTTGAGTTTCTTCTCGACGCTCGCAACCTTGCTCTGTAAACGCCCTGCGGGGCCTTTCCGATAGTCGACCTTGATCGTACAGGAAATGCGACCGCAATCTTTCTTCATCCGCTCATAGCACTTTTTGACGACGGCAAAAACCTCATCCCACTCCCCTTCGAGCACCGTCCCCATGGGGTTCAACCGGTAGTCCACTCCGCTCTTATCGATAATATCGAGCGAGCGTGCCACATACCTGCCAACGCTCTCTCCCTTGCCTAACGGCGACATACTGAATTCCAATAAGACCATGTGTCCCTCTTGTACCTTTCTCCGTCGGTTCACACCTCAAGACTTACTCCTCTATCACACCACCCCCGTATCCCGACAATCTCCTCACGACTTCGCGGCACGCTCATTCAGCCAGACCTTCGGATACTGGACCTTGCCCAACAAACGAAACCCGTCCAACGCCTCACGCAACAACGCTCGGCGTTTTTCGAAATCAGGCTCATTCGCCTTAGTTTGCTCCCGAAGTTGGCCGAGCCAGTCTACAAAAGCGGCAAACTCCTCACTGAAGATCTTCTCCATATCTTCCTTCATGAAGCCTGACAAGGCCGGAGCGACCCCGCTCGTGCTGATGGCCACACGCAAATGGCCGCAAGCCACCACCGCCGGCATCGTGGCCGTTGAGGCTTCAGGCTGGTCAACCGACCACAATAAGACCTTCTTCTCACGCGCCTTTGCGAACAGTGCGCGGGAGAAATCACGGTCCCCACGAACCATATTCAGCACCAGAATCGCATGGTCCAAATCGTTATCGCGAAAATGGCGCCCACGGTGCACGACCTTCCCCGAAGCGGCCAAATCTTTTAGTATGGCGTGTAATGTTGGTGCCACGACGATCACTTTCGCCCCGGCCTCCAACAGCCGTTGGGTCTTTTCTGCGGCCTCCTCGTCTCCCCCGAGGACAAGCACCGGGTACCCCCTCACATCTAGAGACAATGGAAAGCCAGAATTTGCAGCCATGATGGTCCCTCCCAGTTCAATGCGGGGGTGTATCATACAACACCCAGTTTTGCAGCGTAAACCGTGCCATCCACTTTTCTATCGACCCCCGCTATAATGCGCCGGAACGCGTGACAGGTTGATCTGGTTTGTTTAGTTTGTCTGGTTGATTTGGTTCATCCGGTTAGTTTCGTTCAACCGACAAACAAGACAAACCAGATAGACCAGACAAACCAAATAACGGTCTTCATCTGCTGGCGGACTTTTTCAGCATCCTGCTAAATTGTACTGAGTGCTGGTTGTGGTGGGCCGATTAGGTCGAGAGGAACAGGTAGGCCCGGCTGAACCAGGCGACAAGGAAGGCCGCTAAGCAGCGTAATGTTGAATGTTCAATGATGAATGTTTAATGAACGAGAAGGAATAGATGGCCATGAAGCAATGTTGAATGATAAATTTTGAATGTTTAGTAGGGAAGAAGACGTACTGCTTGAAGGCGCGACAAGAATATGACCGAACATTTAGCATTCATCATTGAACATTCAACATTAGTAATTAGGTGTCAGCAGGGTCAGCATCGAGTTCCATATTCCAATAGAAATAGTCACGCCAACTGTCCGGTGTGTTCCGAATCCCGATGGTAATGGTTACAATCGGGTTCCAGCGCGGCTTCACCGGCTTTTTCATGAGTCGCATACCGGCTTCATCGGGCGTGCGGCCACTTTTTTTGTTGTTACAACGCCAGCAAGCCGTCACGATATTTTCCCAGGTCTTTCGCCCACCCTTGGCGATGGGGACGACATGATCGAACGTCAGCTCTTCGGTCCTGAACTTATGACGACAGTACTGGCAGGCATAGCCATCGCGCGTAAAAATATTGATGCGGGAGAATTTGACCGCGCGGTGGATATCCTTAAGCCGGACCAGCTTGAGGAGTCGCATGACGGAGGGAAGTTTAATGGAGATCGACACCGCGTGGACCTCTCGGTCGTAGACCTCGAGGACTTCAACTTTACCTTGCCAAAGCAGCGCGATCGCTTTTTGCCAATTGACGACCCGCAGGGGTTCATACGTCGCGTTGAGCAGAAGGGTCATTTCCACGCAGTAACCTCATTCCCGACCGAGGCTCCTTCTATGCAAGGGCTCGGGGTTTAGTCTTGAACGCGTACCCCACTCTATGCCATAAGCCTCGATCGAAATCAAGCTACTGGCAGGTCTGCGGAACGTATCTATTGCTTCGGTTACTCGGCCATGAGAAAGGATCAGCGCCATGCCTGAATTTATCACCGTCGCAGCGGTGGAGGATATTCCTCCGGGGACTGGACGGACCGTTGAAGTCCAAGGGGTTTGGATAGCCCTGTTTAATGTCGACGGGTCCTTTTACGCCATCGACAATACCTGTCCGCATGCGGGAGGGCCTCTCGGAGAAGGCCATCTAGATGGCCATGTCGTCCAATGTCCGTGGCACGGATGGCGCTACAACGTACAAACCGGCAAACGACCGGAAAATCCTGACATCACCGTCGCCTGTTGTCCCGTCAGGATCGAAGAGAATCAGATTCAGGTCGCGCTACCAGAGAACTTCACCTAGTTCACATTATTCGCGAGCGCGTCTACTCCAATCGCCGATCCGCTGCAACGACGGGCCTTCGGCAGGAGGCTCGGTCTGTCTGGTCTATCTGGTTCGTCTTGTTTATATGGTTGAACGAAACTATCCAGATGAACCAGAAAGACCAGAAAGACGAGACAGACCTAACAGACCTGATGAACAAGACAGACGGGCAGACTTTTTCAGTATCCTGCAGAACCGAGTGGCAATGGCGGTGCCGACAATCCGGAAGGCGCAGCATCAGGCTCTTTCGGTGTCACCCCATCAGCAGGCAACGACGCGGCATTGACCTTCTTCAACGAGAGGTCGGCATGCCAAATGAACTCCCGCTCGAACCATTGGCCCATCACCCCTTGATCTCGCAACTGAATCCGTATTTCGTACAGATCCCCCTCCACTTGCTTCACCCGCCATTCACCCAGCCGGGCGACCCGATTGCGTTCGCCCATAGAACGTACGTGCTCAGTCATCGCTTGGAGGATGGTGGGATAGCCCTGAGCCTGATGGGTTTGCACCAATGCGAGAGCTTCTGCGGCCCGAGGATCGACGATGGGATTCATCGACGGAGGCTTCATCCAGACATAGTAGAGCGCGCCCAGCACGAGTATTGCCACGACCGCAGAGCTAATAATCTTCACCATCGAGAACGAGGAAGGTGTAGAGCCGGAGGAGGAATGATTCTGTGGCATGGACATCGTGTAAACGAGGTTCGACGAGAAGAAATGGAACCGCTCATGACCGCGCTGCATCTTAGGAAGAGCATCAGCGCGATGTCAATCTGACCGCAGCCAGTCCGATGAAACGCCTGCGGCGTGGCTTGTACGTGCGAAAGTGGGTATGTTACAAATACATGGCTAGGCGATAGGCATGTACTCTTGGGCGGTGAATCACCATTGAAATTCTTTCTTTACGGGGACCATCTCAACCCCACGCAGCTGAAACGGCGTGCTCCGGAGCATCAATTCCTCATGCTGGCCACTCTTCCCGAGCATACGATAAAATTCTGTCGATGGTCTTCGCAATGGCGATGCGGCCTCGCCAGCGTGACTCCGTCACCGGGAGAGCAGGTCTGGGGCGCGGTCTTCGACGTGACCGACGAAGATCTCAAGCTGATGGACCTCTTTGAAGAGGACGTACCCCCAAGCGCGTTTCGCCAGGTCCAAGTCACCGTGCTGACAGAAGCCGGGGAGAAAATGCTCGTCACCGCCTATGCCGCCACCCCGATCGGTAAGTTCAAACCCAAGGCGCACTATCTCGATTGGGTGATGAAGGGCCTCAAGCATTGGAAGCTTCCGGAAGAATGCATCGCGCAGTGGCAGTCATATCGTCCACAGTAAACCCGGAGCGTAGGGCCCAGATCTGACACGTACCATACGCCATTCGCTCTCTCAGTAAGGAGAACCCATGCCGAAACCTCAGTATCACATCGTCGTCTGCACCAACGCCCGTCCCCCCGGCCACCCGAAACCATCCTGCGGCAGCGCCGGAGCAGCCTCCCTTCTCATGGCCTTTAATATGGGCCTCATGCAGAAGGGCGTGACTCCGGGTGACGTCCTCGTCAGCGGCTCCTCTTGCCTCGGCCCCTGCGAGCAGGGACCAACCGTCGTCGTCTATCCGGACGCCACCTGGTACTCCAAAGTGACGGAAGCGGACGTGGCGACCATCATCGATGAACATATCAAAGGTGGAAAGCCGGTCGCAAAACTGAATCCGGACGCAGTGTGGAAGTAGGTCAAGGCTGAGGCCAAGGTTGAGCGAAGCTTTGACTTACTTCATCTCAGCCTTAACCTTAGCCTTCCGATAACGCTGGCGGCCTTTTTCAGCATCCTGTAAATAGTATGGGAAGCCACACAGCTCAAGAACACAAATCCCATGCGCCCAAGTCGATTGGGTGCATGGTGATTACCTGTAGCGACACGCGGATCCCCGAGACCGATACGAGTGGCCAACTTATTCAGAAACTGCTCAAGGAGCAGGGTCATACAGTGGCCGTCTATCATCTCGTCAAAGACGAGCCAGCCCAGATCAAAGACCGTATTCGGGAAGGCCTGGCGAACGAAGCAGTCCAAGCGATCATCATCAATGGCGGCACCGGCATCTCAAAACGGGATGCAACCTTTGAAGCTGTCGATGCGATGCTGGAGAAGCGCCTGGTGGGATTCGGCGAGATCTTCCGCTACCTCACCTATCAGGAAATTGGCTCCCCTGCGATCATGAGCCGCGCGACCGCCGGCATCATCAAGGGCCGTATTCTGTTCTCCACCCCCGGATCAGAAAACGCCGTCCGGCTGGCCATGGAAAAGCTGATCCTGCCGGAACTCGGCCACCTCGTCAAAGAACTCACCAAGTAGGCGTGAAACGTGAGACGTAAAAGGTGAGTGGTGGAGCAGGTCAAGACGGAAAGTTCACGCCTCAGCTCTGAAAAGAACGTTTCACCTTTCACGCCTTACGTCCGTCAGTCTTGGGTGATCTTCGGTTCCGAATACCCCTGCACTAGCGGAATCATCGATTGCGCATACCGCTTATAAAACAGCAACAGATCCCGCACTGAAACCACCCCAACAATTTCTCCTGCTTTGGTCACTGCAAGATGGCGCACGCCAAGGTCACCCATCATATCCTGAGCATCATCAACCGGCTGACTGCCTTCAATCGTGCAAATGGGAGTCGTCATGATCTTCTCGACGGTCAGCTTACCAAGACTTTTATTAGTCGCGACGGCACGGCGGACAATATCCGTATCGGTGACGATCCCGACCAGCTTCTTCCCCTTCTTCACAAACAACGACCCCACCCGCGCAGTCCGCATTTTCTTGGCCGCGCTCACAACCGACACGCCAGGCCCCACGGTCTTGGGCTGCTTTCTCATGATCTTCGCCACAGTTGACATAGTTCCCCCTCTTTGTATTGCCACCGCACGTAATAGAAAAAAGCCGGCCAGCCCTCCTCACACAGTCAAAACTATTTTACCGAAAAACTTACGACTAAGCATCAGCTCCTGCGCCGCGCGCGCCTCCTTGAGTGGATACGTGCGATCGATCACCGAAATCAGTCGCCCCTGCCCCATCAGCTCCGCCGCCTTCACCAGTTCTGCGCGTGCCCCCATGTAGGAGCCCTTGATCGTCATCTGGCGCGAAAAGACATAACGGAGATTCAGCTTCACCTCTCCTCCGGTCGTTGCGCCGCATATGATCAAGCGCCCACCTTTTCGCAATGAATCGAGGCAGGTGTCCCACACCTCCGGACCAATATGCTCGATCACGACATCGACGCCGCGTCCTTCGGTCAGCAGCTTCACGCGCTCCGAGACCTTCTCCTTTGAGTGGTTGATCACCGCGTCTCCGCCAAGAATCATCGCTTTGGGGATTTTGTCATCGGACCCGACTGTCGTAATGACCCGCGCCCCGGCGAGCTTGGCCATTTGAACCGCCATGCTCCCAACCCCACTTCCCGCGCCCATGATCAGCACCGTTTCGCCATGAAGAAGCCCAGCCAGGGCAAACAGCATGTGAGATGCGGTCACCGACACCAGCGGAAACGCCGCAGCCTGCTCAAACGAGAGGTTCGTTGGGATCGGTAGCACGTTGCGGAACGGCACTTTCACGTACTCGGCATAGCTTCCATGGACCATGGCTCCGAGCAATCCATAGGAGCGACAGAAATTGTCTCGCCCCGCCAGGCACTGGTCACATTTCCAGCAACTGATCCCCGGCGAGACAAACACGCGCTGCCCGATAGTGACCCCTTCGACGTGTGGACCGACGTGCTCTACAATCCCGGCCGCATCCGAC
>JAENWB010000258.1:0-9764 GCA_016650275.1 Nitrospiraceae bacterium
CCCCTACCTGGGTGAGAGCACCCCACCATCAATTGCCATGAAACCAAAGCCATTGGCCCCGGCAGCAGCGCCACAAGCCGCTCCCAGTCCGAGTAACGAGGCCTCCGTCCCCTTGACTCCAGCAACCTCTCCCTCCACTGCCGTCGCCCCAGCCGCGCCCGCGGTCGTTCCACCATCCCAAGCAGAAGCGGGACTCGCTGCACCAGTCGTACCTCCTTTCGACCCGATGTTCAGCGAAGGACAGAAAGTGACCGTCACGGTAGACGAACCGGCTTCCGGCGGAGGCATTCCGTTGTTCGCAGATTCTTCGAGTGGCACGCCTGGGCCAATCGTTCGCCCAGGGGTCTCACTGACTGTCTTGGACGGTGACCTACAGCCAGGCGGCTGGATGTATTTGGTGCGTACCGACGAAGGTGCAAAGGGTTGGGTATCGGAGAAGCGTCTTCGCTTGAAGTTCTGACCCTCCTATTCTCTCTCACGCGAGTGGCCTGCTGAGCAGACAGATTCTCGCCTGTTCAGGCGATCTCTCTGTGTTATAATCCGCCCGTTTTATAGCCCGTAACCACACCCACTGTATCGAGACGACTCCATGGCCACACTCACAGCGATGATCTTTGACTTTGATGGCGTGATCGCGGACACCGAGCACCTCCATTTCGCTAGTTTTCGTCAGACGTTGGCTGAAATCGGCATCGGCCTGACTGAAGCCGACTACTACGCTAACTACCTGGGGTACGATGATCGGGGCTGCTTTCTCGCGGCACTCACCGCGCACCAGCATCCCACTGACCCAATCGCCCTCGCGCATCTGATGCAGCGAAAAGCCCGTGCCTATCTGGAATCGGTGAAGGACCATCTGGTCATTTTCCCCGGGGTGCGCGAGTTTGTGCGTGAGGCGTCCGCCGCCTACCCCTTGGCCATCGCATCCGGCGCCCTCCGCCATGAAATCGAGGTGATTCTTGAACAGGCTGGACTCCGAAAAGAATTTCTTCACATCACCAGCGCAGAAGACGTGACCAAGGGAAAGCCCGATCCGCAACCATTTCTCCAAGCCCTCAACGCACTGAATCGACAACGCCAAGAGCAGGCCATCACCGCCGAATCCTGCTTGGTGATTGAGGATTCGATCCCGGGTATCCGCGGCGCGAAAATCGCGGGGATGAAAGTCCTCGCCGTGGCGAACACACACACGATCCAAGATCTGCATGAAGCCCATGCGGTCGCCCAGAGTCTTTCACAGATTCACCTCAGCGAACTCCGCGATCGCTTGTGGCCGGCCGCATAAAGAACCGAGTGGTATGAAAATCTGCTCTCTGCTTCCCAGCGCAACCGAAGTGATTGCCTTGCTTGGCCTGAGCGATGAGCTGGTCGGGATCAGTCACGAATGCGACTGGCCGCCATCGGTCAGAAGCGTGCCCATCATGGTTGAACCGACGGTTCCTCCTCATGGACTGGCCAGTGCCGACATCGACAGCCAAGTAAGTCAGCTGGTGGCGTCAGGACAACGGCTCTATCGGTTGAAAGAGCATCTGTTGCGGCAGGCGCAACCAGACCTGATCTTGTCCCAAGACCTCTGTCATGTCTGTGCCGTCACGCCGGACCAACTGCACAACGCCCTTTGCTCCATGCCTCAGCAACCGACCGTCCTCACTTTGAACCCCCGTACGGTCCATGATGTGATCGATGATGTCATTCGGATCGGCGACGCCGCCAATCGGTCAGCGGAGGGGCTTCGTCTCGCCGCGCAATTACGTGATCGACTGGACGATATCCGGACTCGCGTCCAGGGCATCTCACATCGTCCTCGCGTGGTCTGTATCGAATGGCTCTCTCCTCTCTACGTCGCAGGCCATTGGGTTCCTGAGATGGTCCAACTCGCTGGCGGCCTGGATGTCCTGGCGCAGCCTGGTAGCTCCTCGCGGGTGGTAACGTGGGACGAGGTCCTGGCCGCGGCTCCGGACGTCCTCATCGTGATGCCCTGTGGTTTTTCCGTTGAACGGACGCACGCAGAGCTGTTCGAGCTGATGCAGCAACCGGGTGAATGGGGCCTATCCTCTGACCTGGCGCAGCGCACATTCCTGGTCGACGCCTCCTCCTTTTTCAGCAGACCTGGCCCTCGATTGATTGACGGTATCGAACTCTTGGCGACCATCCTGCACCCGTCATACCGCGACCACATTCACAGATCCATGGCCTGCCGCCTTGGGCCACTGCCGATTCACCAACGCCCATGACTTCACTCTCTGTCACTGCCGCGCAAGCATACTGTACGGCTCTCACCAAGCAAAGCGGCAGCAATTTCTACTACTCCTTCCTCTTCCTCCCGAGAAAACGGCGCGCTGCGATGTATACGATCTACGCCTTCTGTAAGGAAGTCGACAATGCGGTCGATGAACCACCGGCAGGAAGCAACCCCCAGGATGAACTGCACCGGTGGCGGACTGAGCTTGAAGCGTCCTACCGCGGCACGCCGACCTTCCCGGTGACCATCAGTCTGGCCAACCATGTGAGGCAATTGTCTATCCCCCAGGCCTATTTCGATGAACTGATTAAAGGCGTCGAAATGGATCTCGCGGCGTCACGGTATGCCTCGTTTCAAGACCTCTCCCTCTACTGCTACCGTGTCGCGTCGGTCGTGGGACTGATCTGCCTCCATATCTTCGGACCCACATCCCCACGGGCACAAGACTATGCCGTCGCTCTCGGCATGGCGTTTCAACTGACGAATATTCTACGAGACATCGGGACAGACGCAGCCCAAGGTCGTATTTATCTACCGCAAGACGATCTCCTGAAATTCGGCTGCACCGATCAGGCAATACTCCAGCGACAGGAAAGCGCGGAACTCCGCACGTTGCTTCAATCCGAAACGGCAAGGGCCCATGAGTACTACGCAAAAGCACAGGCGGCGTTCGAGGACCTGCCGGCACACGAGAGGCGGGCACTGACTGTCTCTGAAATCATGCGGGCCGTATATTTCCGCATTTTAAAAAAGATCGAGAGGCCGGACCATCAGATTTTCGGTCCGCGGGTCCGGCTCTCAACCATTCATCGGCTGGCCGTGGCCACCAAAGTTTGGTTTCGCTCCAGATTCTCGTGACCTCCACCACCACTCAGTCCGTCGTGATTCTTGGTGGAGGCCCCGCCGGTCTCACCGCCTCCTACCGCCTCACGGGTCATGGCTATCGAGTCACAATCATCGATCGGCGTCCCCTGCTTGGAGGTGCCCGCATAAGCGACGACCTTTGTGAGGTCCCTGAGCCCTTCACCATCCTCGGCTGCCATCGCGCAACACACGCCTTGCTGCATTCGCTGCATCCCGTTCAACAACAGCCAGTGGATGCCGAAATCCCGCTGGAATTTCGTCTCCATGACGACTCCCTCGTGCAATACCCGCGCACCTACTTCCCCGCTCCTCTTCATCCGTGGGTGAACCTCCTGAAATTTTCCGGCATCCCCTGGAAAGAACGATGGCGACTGGCATCATGGGTGGAACAGCTGTGGGAAGGCGATGAGCGGCTGCCTGCCGATCTGGAGCAACGCACCGCCGCCGAATGGCTTGCTTCAATCAAACAAAGCACGCAGACGCGCCGTCTGGTCTGGAATCCTCTCGCGCGATGGCTGACCGGCAACGATCTCTCCGCGATGTCCGCCGATGCCTTCGTCACATCGATGAGGCCATTGTTCCTGAGCACTCGTTCAGATAGCCGCATCTCAGTTCTTCAGGACTCCCCCCGGAGCTGCTTCGTACAGCCGATCACAGAAGTACTGACCCAGGTTGGCGCGACTATTTTGCGCAATACCGAAGCCACACAGCTCCGCTATGAGCAAAATCACATCTCGGGAATCCTGCTGCGGGATGGTTCCCTGCTGCAAGCTGATTGGTATGTGGCAGCCCTGCCCCCTCAACAGCTCACGCCCTTACTTCCAGAGCGATGGCTGACCCGCTACGCCTATTTTCAACAAATCGCGGAATTGCAATCGATCGACCGCACAATCCTCCACGTGCATGCCGAGCAACCCTGTGCCACCCCTCGCCTCGTCCTGCTGAGTGACACGTCATTTCACTCGGTACTCGCCACTGCGGCATCGCCTGATCACACATGCTTCTCTCTCATCACAACCGACAGTCTGTTTTCACCGGCTCGACCGGACTCTAATCTTGATAGACTCATCCCTGACCTGCTTAGATCGTTGGGGCTCCTCCTGCCTGAAAGCAGGATCACATCGACCCACCGTCGGACAATTCCAGGCGCCATCCTTTCACTCAGGCCTGGGACAAAATTACATCGACCCATCCAACGCAGTCCGATTGCCAACTTGCTCGTAGCAGGGGCCTGGACCGATACCGGATGGCCTCCCAGCCTCGAAAGCGCCATTGTCAGTGGCAACCAGTGCGCCGAAGCAATAGCGCTCCGCTAGGTCCGATTCACGATGACCCGATCCTCTGGTAAGTCATGTCATTATGAAAACGCACTCGTCTGGGACGGCTCTTTTAGGAGCACTCCTGCTCGCATTCATCGGATGTGCGTCCAGTCCCTATGAGCGTGGAGGCAATCCGCAGGGACTCAGTCATCGAGATGTGGAACGGGATTATATGGAGTGTGCGTACAAGGCGAGACTGGCGAACGAAAACCACTTCTACAATTAGAACAAGCCCTATCCGTTTGGTCCAGGGTGCCAAATCCCGAGCGACCACGCTCGGGCACTGCACGGGGTATCGAGGATCAACGCGATGCGGAATACCTGTCTGGCAGCCAAAGGATATAGAGTGGAATAATCAGGATGCTGAAAAAGGAGCGGGCTGACTGGGACGATCCCCTTGCTCTCGCAACGCGCGGTCTCAGAAAGATGGGGAAGGAGCGGCCAGTGCCCTCCTTGCTCGCAGAACGCGCACGGTGAAACTGTGCTCGTTCGATGCGCGCACTTGAGGGCAGTCTTGGCCACTCCTCTAAAGGGAGGTAGAGGGAACTGGAAGGCCCTCGCTCGGGATAAAGCGCGTTTTGTCGCGCTGAGGGCTGGGTGGGTGAGAACAAAGACCTTTTTGATCATCCTGAGGAATAATTCACCGACCTGCCATCCGCAGATAGCACTGATCGTCAAACCGCGCGCCACGTAGATACTTCGTGATGACGGTCCATTCGGCACGCGCATCCGTCAGACTGATGTACGCGTTTCCATCCAACATGAAAGGCTGGACCGTAAAGACCCCTATCAATGTCGTCCAGCTCACGCCTGTTTCCTCTGCAGGAAGTTGCGTTAAGGGATAGGCCCCGCCGGTTCGTTCAAACTTATCAGTCGTCGCCAGCAGAGGCGACAGGTCCTGCCAATTGGCATGCTCAAGGACAGCACTATCGGCAGGAAACATATAGAAACTATCGCTCGGACTCCCCTTCATACAGAACGTCGTCTTGACCACCAAATCAGATTGTCCATCGTTATCCAAATCAAATATCGCCTTATCGAGACTCGAACAGTGCCTCGCCTTTGGCCCTTGCCCCTTCAGCTCGACCGGCTTCCAGGTAATCTGCCGAAAGATCTCATGCTGGTATCGTAGCCGCCCTCTATCGTCCACATCCTCACGAAACGCTGCCAGCACTCTTGCGCAGAGAGAGCTGTCCCTGCCCGCGACAAGCTGATACCCTCGCTCACCAGCCCAAGCCACGTCTACGCTAATCATGAAGACGAGGAAGCCGAACACGAACCGTTTCATCAATTGCATGGTTCCCTCCTCTGATTTCACCCACACTTGGCGATGTGTGCAACCATTTTTTCCACGTTTCTCTTCCATTGACAAGAAAAGTCGGCCCGCCTAAAATCCGTTGAACTTTTCAACTGCTCCACTTCACCATCATGCTCCTCCTGGAACTCAGCAAGACTCTGCATGATTGCCAACGTTGCAAGCTCGCGAAGATGGGCCGAACCCAAGTGGTGTTTGGTGTGGGAAATCCGCACGCGAGCGTGATGTTCGTGGGGGAAGCACCGGGTTTCCATGAAGACCAGCAAGGGGAACCGTTTGTCGGGGCAGCGGGAAAACTCTTGAACGATCTCCTGCAATCGGCAGGATTGTCACGCAGCGACATCTACATCGCGAACGTGATCAAATGCCGCCCCCCGAACAACCGCGACCCGGAACCGGATGAAGTCGAGACGTGCAAACCGTTTCTAATGCAACAGATCGCGATGATCCACCCGAAACTGGTCTGCACGTTAGGGAATTGGGCGACGCAAACATTGCTAGAACGGAAGGTGGGGATTACAAAGGTTCGCGGCCAGGCGTTCTACTTGAAGGACTTTGTCCTCTTCCCCTTACTTCATCCCGCCGCAGCCTTGCACCAAGGTAGCATGCTCGAACCGCTTCGTGAGGACTTCAAGAAACTGAGAGAGTTTCTGGATCGAAATGCCAAACCAGTCGAACCCACCGCCGCTCCAGCAACTTCCCCCACACTCAACATCGAACCGCCGCAACCTACCCAGATGGATTTGTTCGGCTAGGAACCGCCGTCCGTGAAATGATCAGTACATCCAGTTGGTTGCTTGTAAATCAAGAGGCTTACCGCTAAGCTTGTGAGCGTAGGGTCGGCGAATCGTTATCTCAATTAGCGAGGTGATCATGCCTTCCGCAAAAGAACAGATCGCCAAAATCCTTCAAGACCAGCCAGACGACAGTTCCTACGACGAAATTCTTCGGGAGTTGGCCTTTGCCAGAATGATCGAACGAGGGCTTGCGGACTCCGATGCCCGAAGAACGATCAGCCATGAAGAGATGGGGCGCCGCATCAAAACAACTAAACCACGTGCTGGTTGGGCTGAATCTGCCCGACGCATGCGGGCACGGGACGAAGATCGTCTCATCGATTCTCCCGGCACCAACCCGTTTCTATAATCCCTCCCCTCAAGACCTAGGCAGCACACCGCATCTGCACGACACCAAAAACAGCGCTACCTGCCCCGGTCGGAAGAAAGCCTCGGCTGACAAAGAGTGGGCAGCTCCGGTTTCACCATGCCCGGAAAAGTAGAATGCCCCTGTTTCATTTACGGATCGAAGGATAGCGAGACTAAAAATAGTCGGGCTTTTTGGGACAATTATTGCTGGGCTTTCCCTCATGGAGGAGCCCCTCTGCGACCCCTAGCAGAGCTAAAGCTCGATCTGATGGGCCAGTTTGCGTCGTGGCCCAGATCAGCGCACCTTTCTCATCCCCATTGTGAGACTGGATCTTGGCAATCCCTTTTAAATTGTACCCACGACCCACTCCGTGGCTCAGTCCAGCGACATCGACCGCTCCCTTGATGTTCCCTGCCCAGGCCTTAGACTCGGCAATCTCACAGAAGGCTCGATTCTGAAAGTCATCGCTTGAGATCTTCGCGGCTAACTGTAACGCTCCAGCGAGGTCACCGACTTGTACCTGTGCTTGCACGATTGCAAGCTGCGGGTGAACCAAAAATCGCTTCTCGCCCACTCCCTTGAGAGCGCGAATCGCCTGACGGATGTTGCGTGCGGCCTCTTGCAGATCATTGATCTCAGCCTGTCGCCTTGCCAATCCACCAAGGAGCTCCGCTCTATCTGAGATTTGATTAGTCGCCTCAACCGCTTGGCTCAGCACCGATTGCGCCCTCGCAAAATCGCGGCGTCGCACCAGCGTATCTGCAATATGTCCGAGAGCAATAACCTTGCTGTGCTCCGCTCGGCGAATACCGCCTGCCGTTTTCAATGCGCCGTCTACATCTCCAGCCTCTGCCTGTGCTTCTGCAATTCCTTGGAGTGCACCGTCACGGTAGTAGTTATCCTTCATGGAGGTCGCGATCTCTGTTGCACGCGAATTATTTCCTCCCTTTGCGAGCGCGACAGCGATCCGTTCTACCCCTCTTTCTTTTCGGTCCCTAGCCTGAATCTTTTCAAGCGTCCGCCATGCACCTCTCTCGTCTCCAAGTCGAGCTTGCATTTCCATAACTTCGCCGAGCTCGATATCTCGCATGTTGGTATCTTGAGTGCCTAATGCCAACTCCAAGGTCCGCCGCAACGTCGCCTCTGCATTGTTCCGATCGTCTGCGCTAACCTGCGCGTCCACAATGCGAAGCATGATGCCAGTTCTGCTTAAGCCATAGACAATTCCCTCGGCAGACTTCAGCGCCTGATCCAATCTCTCTTTTGCCTCTCCCTCTTCCCCCTTCGCAATGTGGTATCGACCAAGTTCTCCAAACGTCCACGCCTTCCCGTCATCATCCGTAATGTAGGAAATGATTTCCGCGGCTTGACGACCTTGCCCCTGCTCGAATAGCGCCCGACTGATCGTTATTAGAGTGGTTCTCCTGTTCTCATTGTCTTTTCCTTCGGCCAATTCGAGAGCTCGATCCGGATCGCCCGCCACAGCATAGGTCGCGGCGATGTCGTCAATGATACTATTCCGGTGGAACGGATTCTGTATCCTTGTTGCTGCTTCTAGAGCTTGTCCGAGAATCTCACGCACTTCCTCGGCGTGACCAATTGTTCCTTCTGCGTTTCCTATCGAAGGGCAGGCAAATACAAGCAGGCAGAGCAGCAGATGAACCCAGAGATATCTCCACATGAATTGCACTGCTGGATAGCGAATCATAGATTGAATTGAACCATAGAAAAAAACAGCTGAGTAGGAAAAGCTGAATTACCCCGGCAAATACGGTGTGGGGCGTTGCCATTTCGCCACCAGATGCCGAGGCTCAGAGCTGACTCCATCGAAGGAGCAGGAACCCGTGAAGACGTCGTGAGCGCGGTATTGTTTCCCTTACTCATCTAGTGAGGATGGTGGGGCTGGCAGCGACTTACGAGGGATTGCATGGCTCTGTGGGTGCGTTCGCTGAAGGCGATGGCGAGCATTGTTCTGGGCTGCGTTCAGGCAAGGCATGGGACGCAGCAAGTTGCGGAGCCAAGCAGTGGCAGAGCCATGCGGTTTGACCCACCGCCGGAACAAGCAACCCCAACATCTTTATAATCAGCTCAGCGGAGACCGAAAGAGTCGATCCGGGAGGTGTGTGAGCGAATTGAGCCTCGGCATCGCGTCTGTCTCAACAAATCCTTCCAAGATCACTGACCTCTTCTCCTCAACGACGCCCGCTGCTGCTGACGCGTGCATCAGCGCTCTGCTGAGCCTCGCCGTAGTGAAGTCACGCGGCCCGTTCCCAGCGGGTGGCACAGACTGTTCGACGCTCCGTTCGACCATCGGTTGGAACGGAGCTAGTTTCTGTGCCAAGCGTGGCTGAACGTGAGGGCGAGCCAGCAGGGCGCTGGCAAAAACGGTAGCAACAGTGGGCATCCCATCCTGTACTGTTCGAGGCTCGGCGAGTTTACAGGCTGAGAGCGCGTCAAGCGTAGTTGGGTGATTCAGGAGGTTTTGCGGCAGCGCGCATCCTCCCGGGCGGCGATCCTATGCTTTTGCCTTGATCGTGGACGAAGAGTCTGAATCCGCGGCCTCGCCGGCTTCTTCCTCGGCAGGCTTTTCTTCTTCCGGCACATCGAACCAGGACACGAGCATCTCGTCCCACCAGGCTTCATCGATTTCTTTTCCAGGATCGCTGCCAAGGAACGCAACATCATCCTTCGTGATGTCAGGACCTACCATCTGAGGCTGGAACTTCGCTCGCTCGACGATTTCCTTCGTGGCATACCCTCCGACAATCCAGGAATCAGGATCGGCACGACGGGATTTGTAGGCCTTGAGCCCGATTTTGAGATACATGAAGATCTGCCGTTGCGCAGGATCCCCGACACCGGATTGCGGCAGACCCAA
>JAENWB010000259.1:0-2975 GCA_016650275.1 Nitrospiraceae bacterium
TCTTCGCCTCCTCCTGAGGCTCGAGTTCGACGACAGACTCCACGCTTTTCCCGCTTGTTGCTGTCACAGCTTGCCGGGCAATATCATCGGTTGTTTCCGTCGCCGAGATACAGCTTGTCCCGAGCAAGCTGGTAGCCACGACAACCGCAATGATCAGAATCAACCCGTTCGGCGCTCTAGTCATCTAAATCGAGAACCGACTCGAGGTACAGCAAGTCTTGTGGGCAGGTTGCTTCAAGCACACTGAAGCCGCTCGGTCCGCCGCCCGACGACATGAACGCATCGTAGGGATGCCAGCCTTCACCGCCCGATTCAATGTATACCTCCAGAGAGGGCGGATCGTCCGTCGAGTATCCGGCTTGAATCATGCACTCCCGTACATACAAAAAGGCCCGGTAGTGTCGGCGAAGCTCCTCGGGTGTGCTTAATCCGAATGAAATCCCAAACTCAACCCCAGCCGCTTCCCGGCATGCTGCGCTCGCCTCCATGAACTCATCTTGCTGCTCAGGTGCGACATCGGTCAAGATGCCGAGATCATCCTCGATCTCACCTTCGAACCCCAGCTCTCTCAGACACGCAAGTTTGAACTCCTGGCGCTCAAGAACCGACGCTCGAACCGCACCGGGCGGGGCAGTTGTGACCGGCGTCGTTGGCATAAGGCTCTGTATATCTCCATCGCGGTCCCCGGCCAATAAATCGACAGGTTCCACGCCCGTCGCGGTCACAGCTTGCTGGGCAATATCATCTGGTGCTTCTGTCGCCGAGATACAGCTTGTCCAGACCAGGCCAGCGACGAGAACTACCCCCATAGCGAGGGCTCGACGGATGGATAAGGCGTTCATGGTGCTCACATCGTCCATTCCTGGAGTGTTACCCGGACCCGATGACCTGGGGGATCAACTCGCGTAGATCAGCGGAACATACAGCCAGGAGTGCTTCCTCGGAGGCTGTAGAAAGGATTCCCGTGTAGACGGCGTCATAAGGATGCCATCGCCCATCGTCTGCGAGGAATGTTTCAAGGCTCGGCATAGGGGTGGTCGGGAAGTCGTTTTCCACGAGGCAGGACTGCACGAGTTCATACGCCTTGTACCAAAGCCTCAGTTCTTCTTGCGTAGGAGGCACAAACGGAATGTCGAGTCCGGCGGCGACTGCATCTGACTGACACGCTTCGAATGCTGCGTCGTATGCACCTTCTTGACCACCCATGTCCCCTTCGATCGTGCCAGCGTTGACATCCACTTTCACGTCGAAACCGGCACCCGCGAGACACTGCTGAAGGAAGTACATATGTTCGGGCGTACCCCGCCCGCTCAAAAAACGGGGTGGCACCGTTAGAGAGGTTTCGGAACCGCCGCTCCGCTCTGTGGCATTCTGAGACTCAACGGGGGAAGTCGTCGCGGAAGAAGTCGTCGCTTGTAGAGACAAACCTGAAGATTTACCGCCACAAGCTGTCACAAGAACCAGAGCCGCACTTACAACTACTCGACGAATGTGGGCGCTTCTCGTCGTCACTGGTCGTTTGCGTTGTCGACTGAGGGAAAGGGCACAGGTGGCCGCTGCACGCACGACCGCCAGCCAATCAACGACCTAGGAGGGATAATCGTGATGCTCCATCTTCGAATCATAGAAGATCGCCAAGTCCGAGACCGCCCGCATTCGAGTCTCCTCTCTATGACTGTTGCAGGATTAGCTGGCGGCGCATTCGCCGATTGTCTGCGTGTCAAGCCACGTCCGATGGCGGGAAGGTATCTCTGCACCGACGCAAGAACAGCAGCATGGGGGTCCCCGACGCATATTCTGGTCTCCGCTGAGGCTGAGGACGACCATGGATGCTTTCTAGGGTTGCGGACACGCTTCTTGGATCATGTCCCATTCGGACGGCCCCATCTCTGCCGGTAATGAATGATACGGATGCCACGGACCGGTAGATAGCGATTCTTGGAACACCTCGAACGTTGGTGGTTCTGCAATGTCGTAGCCGAGCTCAATCAAGCAGCTTCGCGTTTCCTTCAATGCGGCATAGAACGTCCTGACGACTGCCGGGTCCGTGAGGTCGGCAATTGGAAGGGTGCCGAGGCGTTCTCTACATGTTTTCGAAGCCTCAAGAAGGTCGTCTCGTTGGGTTCCTGAGACATCGGGCGCATATACTCCGTCGCCAGAGCTTGAAACGGATACGATGAAGCCGGCTTCCTCAAGACAAACGGCCAGCAGCTCAAAGTACTCGCGTGAACTCCCTTCAAAGACTCGATCTTGCTCCGCCGACCGGCTTCCCTCATCTGGGGTCGTTGTCGAATCCTGGTTCTCCGTCGTATCCACAGTAGGCAAAGGAGTGGTCCCAGCCACCCCAGGGGGCGCTGCGGTGCACCCCGCCACCAGGAGGGCGACCATGGCTTCGGCGACGTAGACGAGTTTCACAGCGCTACACGAACTTCTTGTCGTATCGATTCATTGCAGGACCGGATCATCGGCTGCCTCCGTCACCAAGATGCAGGCTCAACGCCAAAAAGCTGACCATCAACTGTAACCCGCGTGCATAGACCGACGGGACAACTGTTTCCCACTCCGGCCGCGCCCACCAGTCGTAACTGGGACGTGGTGAACGGGATTTTGGTACCGTCTGATGTGACCACAGCCTTATCTGACCACCATCGCACAGGATCTGACGTGTATTCGACATTCACAGCCGACGAACTGGGCATGGATAGTATGGAATGGACGATGGTATCGCTTGCTGCCCATGGGATTCGACCCGCCGAGTCGGCACCGGTGGTTGGCTATTCGGAACGCACGATCCGGCGGAAACTCAACCATTTTTCTCGATTTGGCCCGGCTGGCCACTTCGAATGGATCCAACTGGCCCCTTTGTTCCCTAGTGATGGGTCTCAGCCATGAGATGGTCTCGGCTCCTTGTTGGTTTACTTCTGGTTGCCGGCGCCGGTGCTGCCGGGTATTGGGCTGGTCAGGTGGCGTTGGAA
>JAENWB010000260.1:0-9355 GCA_016650275.1 Nitrospiraceae bacterium
CCTGCCCCTGCGCGCTCGGTCTGGCCACGCCGATGTCCATCATGGTCGGCGTCGGTCGCGGCGCGCAGGAAGGCGTGCTCGTGAAGCACGCCGAGGCGCTGGAACGGTTGGAAAGGGTCACGACGCTCGTCGTGGACAAGAGAACTTCCTACGGCGACTGTCAGAATGTGTGGACCTCGTTTAGAGAGCCCAATCCGGTCTACGATTGGTCGGTTTTTAAATCCAACCTGGCGTGGGAACGGTATCGATCGTCGGAACTGCCCTGGTGGAAGGCGCTGACAGAAGGGTTCACGCGGTGTCGGTTTCATGTGGAAACGACAGACCGCAAGCTGGAGGAGGTGCTGGCCTGGTTCTCACAAGCCATGGGGCCTACGCTCGCGGCCCTCTATTGCGCGGTGGGACCCGAATGGGTCACCGACGTGATTCAGGCTGGATCACACCGCTGGAAGCCACAGCATTATCAGCTGATGAAGAAACAGGAACCCAAACGCCCGTATCTGTTGAAGGCCCCATGAACTAAACGGGATCAGGAGTTGATTCTCGATGCGATATCCGCCGGCGGGGACGAGGGCGCATCATCATGGGGGTAGAGGGGGGTGTCGTACGACTCCTCTCTCTGAATTTCTAAGACCTCAGGCCTCACAATCGGCTGCCAGAAAACCTGCAAGAATTCCGGCCTCCAACTTCTCATAATCTCGACCTCAGAAACCTCGTGGTTGAGTGTCCATAATTCAGGGTACTCGCCATTCAACCTTCTCTTCCGTTACCTTCCGGCCCTTTTCTGTAAACCACACCATGATACGGCGCTTCAATTCCGTAATGGCCACATCTTTGCTCGGGAAGAACTCGCCTGGGTGAATGACGTAGGCATTTTTATTATCAATGTTCGCAGAGCAGGCCGCGACATACCACCGGTTTCCGTCCACCGTGAGTTTGATTTCAATATTTGCTGTGAGCATTTTCCTCATCCGGATACGTTCGCGGGACAAGCTGGCCGCGTAGCGGTGCGGTGGTAGGAGGCGACAGAGTGCTAGCGGGTTACGGACCGACCGCAGGTAGTGCAGCGATAGGTGTCCGTCTCAGAGTTCTCCTCGTTGTCTTCTAATTCGACTTTGAGATGCTCACAGAGCGGGGGGTCTCCTTGTTGGACCCACTTCAGTTGTAGATCAGCCGCTTCAGCATTTGTCATACGACCTCTTCTAGTTCCCTCGGCCATTCATGCAGACAGGTCGGATTCAGACAGGCCCACATTCGCAATTGCGGTATGGTCATTTTTCGGCCAGAGACCGTCCAGCTCATGAATGGTTTGGCATTTTGCCTCTGACATTGTGGGCAGCTCATCCCCCTCTCCCGCACATACTCAGAAAGAGTAGAGCTTGGGAAAGTCCCAGAAGAAGGTTGAGTGTTTTGCTGAAGGTCAGCCAACTGTTCCATGTCGCGATTACCTCTGTCCTGAATGGGGCCCTCCAGGTTGATCATTGGTGCGACATTATGAGGCAGCGCCACACTCTTGCACTGTCTTCTTTTGCACACTTCTAGAATTGATCAAGCGGGGGAGAACGGAGCGTACGGCAGTGTGAGTTTGCCTGTCACAGAGGAACGAGATGAGGCTACGCATGGGGCGGATTCTTGGCGAGCAGGACAGTCGAGGCCGTATAGCAGGGCGCGCAGGTCTGACGTGGCCCTGCCCATCTTGTCTTAATCCTCCGACAATTCGGGGGCCTTTCCGTCGATAATTTCACGACCCAATGTGATCCCATGAGTATCAGCGGCCTCTTCCGTGGCGTAGGTGGTGTGGTCTGTATATGGCTCCGCTGTCACAATCCCCTCACGCTCCGAGGAAATCTCAATCTCCGGTTTCCATTCATTCTTCCCCAACAGTTGCAACGGGGTCGAGCTGATGGTGTATTCCCGATATTCGACATGCTTGGTCATGCGGTTACCCTTCCTCATCGGCAGCGGCATCACCTCGCCGGCGGCTCCGAGTGAGCGGCCATGAACCGATCCAGATCCTCTTTCGTAATCGTCCCATCAATCACAATGGTTTCCCCTGCGCTGTCGGCTAAAGGAGCCTCAGATCCGTGCTGAGCGGCCCACGTACACAACTTCCTCAAGTTCTTCCACGTCATTTCCATAATTCACTTTGCCCGCCAAGGTCAATGAGGGTTCGTCCGCATGGCTGGCTTAAGGATGTCTCGCGGTTCCAGGCCACGAGTGAAATAGAGCGCGGCCAGCACCACGAACAAGAGGAGCCCATAGCTGATCACATACTGCAGTATGGTCATCGGTTATCCGCGCCTCGAATTCCCTTGCAAAATTGAACCCGCTTCTTTGCCCCACGCGTTCCAATGCCGTCATGCTACGTAGGCGGCAACAACGTCTTGGATGTTGCGGGCCAGATCGCCGGCCCATGTCTTGAGCTCTTCGGATGACACTTGACCGTTGAGAAAGACGACGCCGTCCTGGACCCTGACATGTGGGTCGGTAAACCAGTCGGTCGCTTCCAGACCACTCTGGAGGGGCGTGCGGATCTCTTCATCGTGCGCCACAGGGGTGACGTCCACCTTCGCGGGAGCCAGGGAGAGATCCTCTGTGCCGGGGCCAGATAGGTTCTGGGGTAGGCTGGCTTTGCCTCCTGGATCCTGTGCCATGTCCGTTGAAATCGGTACTGAGCACACAGAACTAAGCAACACCGTCCGCAGCACGAGCGTAGAGCAGCGATGCGCTGATCGCGGCACGGTAACACCGTCATGGAACATCGATTGATTGCGACAGCTCCATCGGGGCTTGTCGGCACATTTCTTGATGTACCCGACAAGCTCGAACCGTGCGACCCAGGCCTTCATCGTGTAAATGACGGATTGGAGATCTCCAGCTCCGCCGATCGTTCGGCGCAGGCTCGCCGTGGAGCCGCGCATCACGCCTCCGGGAGTTTCGCCCCTGGCGGTGGTGGGTCGGTTCGGTGTTTTCGTTGCTCGTGCAGCCGGCCGATGGTGCTCTCGATCATTCTGGCCACCTTATCCGAAGCGCCGTCGATGGCCAGGTCCAACGTGGCAGCCTGATGTGTGGCCGCGATGGGTTGGCGGCCTTCGAGGCGGGCTTCCATCACGCAGCGTTTGTCCTTCTGGCCGCTCTTGTGGCTGTTCTCATCGCTCAAGTAAACTTCCACCCTCGTGATGTGTTCGCTGAACCGGCTCAAAGCACTGTCCACACCACCACTGATTTGCGTGGCCAGCGCCTCGTGGACTTCGATGTTGCGGTCGGTATTGATTTGGATTTGCATCGCGTTCTCCTATGGTGATGGTGTGTGGCTCAATGCCGATAGATCGCGGCCAATCCCGTCTGCCCAGGCATCCGCTCGGCTGGCATGATCAGAACCAGACCGCCCATCTTCTCAGCCAGTTTGCCCAGATCGTCGAGCAGGTCATCGATTTGCGGGTGGCTCAGGTCAGCGAGTTCGGCTTGACCTGTCGCGCTGTCCAGCCGATTTCGCTGCTCTTGAACACATCCTCCGTTAAGGTTTTGAGGACCGATTCCTGACGCAGCTTGAAGCCGAGCGCGTCCCCGAGTTGTTATCCCTACTTTCCTACCCACGGGTCTCGCTTGAGCGTTTCAAGAAGTCCGCTAATTCGCTGGCATGCTGCTCCGTCGTTTGCAGGATGTCGAGTAACAGCTGTCGTGTGACCAGATCCTTGTCGCCAATCACTCGAATGAGCGCGCTGTACGCCTCCACTTGGCGGCGTTCGAGCATGAGATTTTCGCCCACCATTTCGACGAGTGTCGTGCCTTGCTCAGGGTGGACGCCGATGGACGCGGCTTTCCCCGCGAGTTCCTGAAGATCAAACACGGGGACGCCGCCTAATTGCTGAATGCGATTTGCCAGTGTATCGGCATGTTGCAATTCCTCTAGTGCGTGCGCCTCGAATTCGGTCTTCAGGCCAGGGGATAAGAGCGAGACCGCCATATATGCATGTTGTTTGTATTGCAGGTAGCTGGTGATCTCGGTCGAACGTAAGCGGTTTAACGCGCTCACGATGGTGTGCGGATCGGCCAGATATTGCTTGGTGATCGCCCCCTCTTTGATGGCTTCTCCGATCTCTTTTTCATTAAAGCCGGTTGGTTGCTTGGGTTTCTTTTTCATAACCTTCTCCTGGATGTTCTCTCATCGACTCCTATCGTGGGGCACTCCCTGCATACGCCGGGACATTCGTGTTGAGACGCTCATCAACCGTTTTCCAATTAATATTTGAAAAGAACGCCTCGATGTAGGAGGCCCTCTCTGAAGGCTTGTAATCGAGGAGATACGCATGTTCCCACACATCCATCACGAGCGCGGGAATGAAGCCGGCTATATTTCCATTTTCATGCAGACTGATCCAGTGATTGGAGAGTCGGCCACTGTGTGGATTCAAATAACAAATGGCCCAGCCCACTCCTCGCATCTTGCCCACGCTGGAAAAATCCAATTTCCACATGTCATAGGTGCCGAAACTGTCTTGTGCTGCTTTCACAAAAGCAGAGCCTTGATCGGGCCTCTTGGCTCCATCTTTGCTCAAATTCCCAAAGTAATATTCGTGCAAGACCATCCCGTTGTATTCAAAGCCTAAGCGTCGTGTCAGCTCCGAATAGGCCGGCATTTCCTCCTGATCAATCCGTCCATCTTTCAGCATCTCTCCAATCTGGGTCGTGAGCTGGTTTGCGGCCTTCACATATCCCTCATACAGCTTGACATGCATCTCAAGCGTTCGGTCAGAAATCCCGACCAGCCCGTGTAAGTTGAACGGTTTGACGTCGTAGGAATCTCCCGTTTTCATGTGCCACCTCCTTTGTTCCTTTGATTGTTCAGCAGGTCGAGCGCCATTTCTTTATGTGCGTCCCTCTGTAGCCAAAATGGGTACACGGCTTTTCCCTCCTGACATGAGAGCACGCGTAGCAAGGCCGCCAGGTCCTGTTTCTCTTCAGTTATCAACGCAGATGGCGGAAAAGCTTTCGCGATGCTCTGCCTCATTACGCATTCTTCCGCCTTCGGTTCGAGGGTCCAAGAAAGTTCCCGGACTGAGTCACTGCGCTACGCACGCTAGTCCGGCTTATCCAGCTAAGCGCGCTGTGCAGCGGCGCAGGTGTTGGAGTCGCGCTCGCACCCGCCTCTTCATCAAGGAACCCGGACTCGTCTCGGTTAGGCTGGCGTGCGAAACGGTTTAAACTTCCGTTCGGCTTTGGCTGCCAAGACAAAGTCGCTCTCAGTCAGACCCTTAATCTTGTGCGACCAGATCTCCATCTTGCACTTCCCCCAGGCCAGATACAGATCAGGATGATGGCCCTCGGCCTCCGCGACAGCCCCAACTTTGTTCGCAAACGCCAGCGCCTGCGCGAAGTCCTTGAAGGTATAGAGCCGCTCCAGATGCCCTTTTCCGTTGAGTCTCCAGCCACTGCTGAGTTGCGTCAACAACTCCCTGGCGCGGAGAGCCTTCAACGGCGGCACACTGCCGCCATCGCTACATGTCTTGTCTGCCAGTTTCATCGGAATCTCCCTGAACAGCCACAACGGTTGATAACCGACCTGGAGGGACTCGACTCTGGTTCAAGTAAATCTGCTGGTCAGGAAGCCCGGACGGAACGACCCATGAACAGATGGATCACCAGTAACACGATCCCGATCACGAACAGGATCCAGGAAATCTGGATCGCCACTGCGGCCATTCCGGCCAGATTCAGGGCTCCGGCAATCACTCCAAACACCAAGAACATTAGTGCGTAGTAGAGCATATCATCCTCCTTTCAATAGGACGATTCGCGAGGATCACGGAGTCGTCGATCGACCCACAGTTGACACACCTCATTGTCCTGAGAAGCCTCTCACGGAAATTGTCGACGAGACTTCCCCAGTCTTCGTTCACCAGGAACCCACCGCATCGTGCGCACGCCATAAATCCTCCCGTTCTGCCCTCATCGAGAGCCCTGGACGCTGTTCATATGGCCGGCGACGGTCAGACACCATCTCTAGGCCACGTCCCTATCATGAACCTCTGGCTGGTTGGGAGCTGATCCATATTGCTCAGTTGTGAAAAATTGATGAATCTGGGCCCATATCAGCAGCGCTCAGGCCAGTCGCTTCTCGCTCGGAGTAAGGAGTTGATCCACTGAGTCCTAGGTTCCTATCTTCCTACTGAATCTTCGCGCAGGAATCGCGTCCTGCGGTTTGTCAGATACTATTTTAACAAGGAGCAAATGACCTGCCCACTTTAAACCAGGTCAGGTCCGGAGTTAGGACTTCCGGCTGACGAAAGGAGGGAGCCATGACACGGAAACGGCACACGGAGGAACAGATCATCGCAGTGCTCAAGGATGCCCAGGCGGGCATTGGAGTCCAAGAGCTCTGCCGGAAGCACGGCATTTCGGATACCACCTTTATAAATAGCGGACGAAATATGCCGGTCTGGAAGTCCGCGATGTGAAGACGCTGCGCCAACTGGAAGACGAAAACTGGCGGTTAAAACAGATGGTGGCGGCACGCGCTGGACATCCAGGCACTGAAGGCGATCACCGCAAAAAACTGGTAAGGCCCAAGGCGAAGCGAATGGCGGCGCAGTGGATGGCCGAGCGCTTTGGGCTGAGTCTGCGACGGGTGTGCCAGTTGGGGGACGTCGATCGGAACACGCTACGATACCAGAGCCGCCGATCAGACGACCAGAGACTTCGGGCGAGGGTGCGAGAGATGGCCGAGGCCAAGCGCCGGTACGGCTGTCCACGGATCTTTGTGTGGCTGCGTCGGGAGTGGTGGCGCGTGTATGCGAAACGAATCTACCGGCTCTATACGGAAGACGGCCTGACGGTGCGGACGAAACACCGCACCAAGGCCGCGGGCCTAGCCCGTGTGTTGCAACCGAGGGCGACAGCTCCGAACCAGCGGTGGAGTATGGACTTCATGAGTGCGCGCGTCGCGGATGGCCGCTGGTTTCGGATTCTGACCATCGTGGATCAGTTCACACGGGAATGTCTGTGCATGGCGGCTGGTCAGTCGTTCACCGGGGAGAAGGTGGCGGAGGCGTGGGAGCCGGTGGTGGTTCACCGGGGCACACCTTGCTCGATCACCGTGGACAACGGCAGCGAATTTGCCAGTTGCGTCACGGATGCCTGGGCCTACCGGCATGGGATCCAGCTGGAGTTTATTCGACCGAGGAAGCCTGTGGAGCATGGCTTCATCGAGAGCTTCAATGGGCGTCTACGGGACGAGTGCGTAACCGTGGGTGTGTGCTTTACGCTTGAGTATGTGCGAGCGACGTTCGCTCGCTGGCAAGAGGATTGCAAATTCACCAGACCGCCCAGTGCACTTCAGGACCAGGCCCCGGCCACATTTGCGGCGGACTGGGTGGCGACGGTACAGACCGCCCACGCATCCCCTGAATTACTGGAGACACTCACGTGAGCGAGGCTAGGTTCGCCATGCCGCACCGGCGGCTACAATCGACCACGCAACAGGCCAACTCCTCAGGTCTCGATCGGTCTAGATTCGCGGGGTGGGTCAATTCGACCAGACCCTAACAGATGATCTGGACCGGTTTAAGGGAGGCAGGTCAGCGGTACGGGCGTCATTTGTCGCCCGATTACAGACACCGCATAAACGCCACAAGGCCTTGCTTCTGCTCGTCGTTCAGATTCAATCGCAGCACCAGGTTGTAGAACTCCACCGTGTCCTCCAGTGTGAGTAAGCGACCATCATGATGATACGGTGGCGAATCCTTGATGCCGCGGAGGGTGAATGTTTTAATCGGGCCATCGGTGATGTTGTATTGGTCGCTGATCATTTCGGCGTCGTAGTACTGTTCCAAGTGCAGGTCGTGCATCTTGTTGTCAAGATAGAACGGCGGCTGATGACACTCGGCGCAACGCCCTTTGTCGAAGAACACTTCCTGGCCAGCCAACTCCTGTTTTGTCGCCTTGGAAGGAATCAGCTTGCCGAACGCATCAAGCTTTGGAGCGGGGGGGAAATTGAGCAGATTTTGCATTTGAGCCATCATGGCAACGGCGCTGGAGCGATCCGGCAAATGAACCCCTTTCTTCGCTGCGATCACATGGTCGCCGTCGAAATAGGCGGTGCGCTGCTCGAATTCCGTGAAATCCTCGATGCTACGCAATGAACGCTTCGCGCCGTGGATTTGTTGATTGAACATCCCGCGCAGGCTGACGGTGTCGAGACGGAAACGAGCCGCTTGGGGTCGCGTGTCGGGATTCAAATGAAAGGCGGCGTTCGTATGACCGTTGGTATGGCAGTCCAGGCACGTCACCCCCAGACTCGGCTCCAGCACCTTGCGGTCTTCCGTCTGGTTGAACTGTTGCTGTGGAAACGGCGTGAGCAGCAGCCGCAAGCCTTCAATCTGCACCGGCGTCAGCTTGCCTTTCGTGAGCCGATAGTAGTTCTTGATCGTCAGCACTTCGCCCTGCGATACGTCGCCCAGGTCGGGTCGGCTGCTGAGGAAAATCGGCGGCGGGAACTCGGGCGTCAGATGATCTGGCAGATCGAAGGCCACGTCGAATCGTTGCAGATCCCTGCTTTCCGCCTTGCCGATTGCATCAATCTGAGCTTTCGGAAAAACCATTCCGCCGACCGCATGCTTGGTGTGCGGTAATGGCCGAAAGCCCAGTGGAAACAAGTTGTCTCGCTTCATTTCCCCTGGAGCCATTGCAGCCAGCTTGTGCCACGTGATCCCTTCGCCGAGCTTTACTCGCACTCCTTGCTGCACCGACTTGCGCCCCGCGGCCATCATGACGTCCGACTGATTGTCACTCAGATCGTAACGCTGCTCAAACAATGCCTGCTGCAGCTCCATTACATTCTGCTTAGCCGACTTGTCGATTTCCAGGGTCGTTGCAAACTCCTGGTCGACGACCACGGGCATGTAGGACTGTTCGGACAACCTGACTGCGCGAGGCGTTTTTTGCTCCTGAGGTTTTGTCGGCGGCTGCGCGTGCGCCGTGCCAGCCACGATAAGGGCCACGGCCATCGTTGCAAACCATGCTACGAATGTTGATTGGGTAGCGTATCCTCTCATTTGCCTATTTCCTTTCATGCAAAAATGATGGCCTGTAGTTTTCGGGCGCTTTCGAACGCGACGCGATTGCGAATGAGGAGGCCGTGCTTCGCCGCGAGGGCTGTGGAAACGGCCACGACCAAGGGCACGGCCAGACCGAGCGCGTGCGGACAGGCGATGACCATCACGGTCACGGCGCGTTCGATCGCGAACGCAAAGTCCTGGCCCATGAGAAGCTGCCAGATCAAGAAGGTGATCACGCCGCCGCCCAAGGCAACAATGGTGAGCCACAGCGCCGCCGTGTTGGCGAGATCCTGGGTCTTCGA
>JAENWB010000261.1:0-8348 GCA_016650275.1 Nitrospiraceae bacterium
ATGCCCGGTTGACTGTTCGAGGCAACGGCCTCCAGCTGCGGCAAGATCGCGAGCCAATACATGATTCCCGGAGAAGCTGATGTTACCGGGGTTGGCGAGCGCTGAGGGATTCACAAGACATGATCTCAATTATGCTGCGGGCTGCTCAAACAAGCCGGCCAACGAGGCCACAAGGAGCGAAAGGCCCGAGAAGGTACATACGCTTCGCTTGAACCGCTCGCTTCGATCAAATGCGAGCGGATAGTCACTTTGCCTCAAGTATCCTTCATTCGGTACGTTGAGGGGTTCGAACGACTAGGCAAGAAGTTGGGGGCCTGTTTCAACAGCCCGCTTATTCACGGACTTGCCCGCTCCCCATGACGATAAACTTGAAGCAGGTCAATTCTTCCAGCCCCATCGGGCCTCGGGCATGGATGCGGGACGTGCTGATCCCGATTTCTGCTCCCAGCCCGAATTGATAGCCATCGCTCAACCTGGTCGAGGCGTTCACCAACACCGCGCTGGCATCAACCTCGCGCAGAAACCGCATGGCCTTTGGATAGTCGGAGGTCACGATGGCTTCCGTATGGTGTGAGCCATACTTGGCAATATGCTCCATCGCTTCATCGACGTTCTTGACCACTTTCACCGCCACGGTGAGATCGAGGAATTCTTTTCCGAAATCATCGTCGCTCGCGGGTGTGGCCGACGCTGACAACTGACAGGTTTTCTGGCAGCCGCGGACCTCGACCTTGGCCGCCACCAACTTATCAATGAATGGGGCGAGCCAGTGACGCGCAATGCCCTGATGGACTAAGAGGGTCTCCATCGCATTGCAGGTCGACGGCCGCTGCACCTTTGCGTTGAAACAAACCCGCTCCGCCATGGCCGGATCGGCATCGGCATCGACATAGATGTGACAGACGCCGGCATCGTGCTTGATGACAGGGATCGTGGCGTGCTCGCTGACGACGCGCATCAACGATTCGCCGCCGCGCGGGATAATCAAGTCGATATAGCGATCTTGCTTCAGCAGAAGAGGAACCAGCTCACGGTCGGCCCGCGCGACAAAGCTGATCGCCCCGGCGGGAACACCGGCTTTCTCTGCCGCCTCCGATAGGACCGCCGCAATCGCCGTATTCGAATGAATCGCCTCGCTCCCTCCTCGAAGCACGCAGGCGTTCCCTGACTTTAAACACAGGGCGGCGGAATCTGCCGTGACGTTCGGGCGGGACTCATAAATAATTCCAATGACGCCGATCGGAACCCGCACGCGTCCCACCTGCATCCCGTTCGGCCTTGTCCACATCTTCGGCATCTCACCAAGTGGATCAGGGAGCGCAGCCACTTCGCGCAGGCCCGCCGCCATTTCGACAATCCTCTCGGCCGTCAGACGCAGCCGGTCCGCCATCGCCTGCTTCTCCGGCGCAGTTCCGAAGGCCTCCAGATCCAGTTCGTTCGCCGCCAGCAGCGCATCCTTCTGCTCTTCCAGCGCCTCGGCCATCGCGAGAAGGGCCCGGTTCTTCACCACAGTCGAAAGCGTAGCCAGTCGGCCCGCAGCCCCTTTTGCACGCGTGACCAACTCGTTGACATACTCCGGAATCGGTATGGGCGCAACCACTTCCGTGCCCACCGATTCGATGGGTTCAACTGATGATTCCGCCTGGTTTCTTTGGTCAGACAACATAAAAAAGACTCTTACCTCATGACGTTGGAACAGGGACAGGATACAGCGGGAGTTTCAACGCGGTCAAGACGACCATTCTCAGCAGAGAGGCTGAGGTCGAGGTTAAGGTTAAGGTTGAGGTCAAGGTTAAGGTTGAGCGAAGTCCCGACTTTTTGTTCTCAGCCTAAACCTGAGCCTTAACCTTCCAATAACGCTGGCGGGCTGTTTCAGCATCCTGCTAGATTGCTTTTCTAAAGTATTCGATCGTGCGACAGAGAGCCTCCTCAAGCTGTACTTGAGGCTCCCATTTCAGGAGAGCGCGCGCCCGGCTGATATCCGGCCGTCTGACTTTTGGATCATCGGCGGGCAGCGGATGATGGGTGATGTGGCTCGATGAACAGGTGAGTTCCAGTACCAATTTTGCGATCCCCAGGACGGTCAGCTCGCGCGGGTTCCCGATATTCACGGGCTCATGCATGCTGGATCCGTTCTCGTCCTCTTCCTGCCTGAGGAGGAATTTTCGGTCCGTCCGTTGCTCGACCGACTTGTCTGAGTCCAGAAAAAGCAACCCGGTGATACCGCGGACTAGGTCATCAACGTAGCAGAAACTCCTGGTCTGAGATCCATCGCCAAAGACACTCAGCGGTTTTCCCTGGAGCGCCTGGACGATGAAGGTCGACACGACGCGTCCGTCATTCGGCCGCATGCGTGGTCCAAATGTATTGAAGATGCGCACGATCCTGGTATCGACCGCATGATAGCGGTGATAGGCCATCGTGATGGCTTCTGCAAAACGCTTGGCCTCGTCGTACACGCCACGAGGGCTAATGGGGTTGACGTTGCCCCAATAGGATTCAGGCTGAGGATTCACAAGCGGGTCCCCATAGACTTCCGACGTACTGGCCAAAAGGAACCTCGCGCCCTTCGCCTTGGCAAGTCCAAGAACCTTATGCGTACCTAAGGCACCAACCTTCAGCGTGGCAATAGGAAATTCAAGATAGTCTTGCGGGCTCGCGGGTGAGGCGAAGTGCATGACCGCATCCAGTGGACCTTCAATATGCAGATAGTCACACACATTGTATTTGACAAAAGAAAATCGCTCGTGCCCGAGCAGATGGGCGATATTTTCGACCCGCCCGGTAAGGAGGTTGTCCATACAGATCACGGAATGTCCGGCCTGCATCAGCACATCGGAGAGATGACTCCCGAGAAACCCGGCTCCGCCTGTAATAAGGATACGCATACGATGATTCCTTTTTACGCTTCTTTCATCGCGAATGCCATAAAATTTTCCAGAATCGATGTAACGACTCAGGTAGATAGGCTGAAGACTGAAGGCCTTTAGTCTTCAGCCTGCTATTAAAGGATTCACCTTTGTTTGAACCCAAGGCCGTGAAGCGTGAGCGAGACAAGCAAGACGTGCGCGACAGGCGGGACAGGAAGTTCTGGGTTCTGAGTTCTGAGTTCTGAGTTTGAAGTTCCGAACACTTCAGCCTTCAGCCTAAACACCTGAGTAGGTTCGAATCCATAGGAAGGTGCTACGGATTCATGGGCGGCTGCCCCTGAGTTGGCGGGGAAACTGGAGCGCTTCCGCCAGGAGTGATCGACGATCCCGACGTTGATGGCGCTCCAGAACTGAGCACCCCTGGTGGCGCGATCGGAGCTGATGAGGGACTCGGGTGTTGGAAAACCCAATCATGATAGGTGGCGCGTCCCTCGAAATGCCGGACAGCAGGGGGAAAGTTATGCTGCCTGAATGGCTTTGCACGGCTCTTACTTCGGACCCCCATGATCCCGCCTGTCGGTGCCCGAAGATACTCCCATTCTCCATGCCCCATTGGATCAAGATAAACCTTGCGCAAGAATGGTTTGGGCAATCTCGTGAGATCAGCCAATGTCTGGGGATAGACCTCTCCCGGCATCACGCGGCCTGCCTTGATCGTCGCGGAATAAAATGCGAGGGCATTCTGAATCTCGATCCCTTTGGCCATAAGATCTGCTTCAAGCTCCCGCTGCACAATAACCTTCCATTGTTTCGCTGCAGCAGTCGTGGCAATACCGATGAGGACGATCGCAAACATAAGCATGAGGTAGGTCACCCCACGCTCGTTTCTGACGCGTTGCTGGCGGCTGATACCCATAAGAAGCGCTAGCAGACTGTGAAAAAACTATGTTGGTTTGCCTGGTCTATCTGGTTCATCTGGTTTCTCTGGTTTATCCGGTTAGCCTGGTTCAACCAAATAAACAAGACAAACCAAACAAACCAAATAACGATCCTCTTATGCTGGCGGATTTTTTCAGCATCCTGCTAAGGATGCAAGGGAGCTTCTTCAGAAAGCAGCACCGTATGTTCCACTCGTGACCGACGGTCTCGCAACGTCACACTCTCTTGCGTAATCGCTTTCACCACGACATGATCTTCTACCGTTTCTCCAGTCCTGACGACATGGAGGTCGTCATTCTTTGTCAGGACAGCCAGTTCGCGATTTTTCCGCCACCCCTCCTCTATGCGCACAAACCCGAGATAGTGGAATTGTGCCAATCCGGCAAGGACCTCCTCTTGGCGCAGTGCCTGCTCCGAGCCAGGATCGAACTCCGACTCGTTTGCGCGAATAGCCCCCGAGTCATCCGAGCGAGGCGGCGCAAAGATATTGCGTGGCTGCGTGAAGGTCATGTCGCGTTGGGTCCGTGCCGCTGCGAGGAGATCGAGCTGCACGTGCAACCCTTCGACGGTCCCACGGGGTGCCCGGAGCGTGGAAGCAGGGCCACTCACATTCGCCAGCGGCACACGCACGGGCTCTTCCACGGCCCGCCATGCCCAAACAAGAATCCCACCCCAGAGCAGGCCAAGCACAGCCAACGCCGCCACTTTCTTTTGATTCGTCGTCATCATATCTATCGCTACTGAACCGCGGCCTTATCAAGCTCGCTTCTAAGATATGTGGCAATCTTGATGTTAAAGGTCAACGTCTGGTCCTGCTGCGCGCCTGAGGGCACAAGTTCCAAATCCTCAATGTAGACTATTTCCTCAGCCGTCTCCACGTCATAGAGAAACCGTCGAAGGTCCTCGTAACGACCGGTCATCGTACCCTGAAGCACACCCTTACTCGTGTTGGCCACCAGCGTAGGCTCAGTCTTGTAGGAGAGCGCAGGGAGGATCACACGATCACGCTTCGCTTCCTCAGTAATGCCCAGTGCTAAGGGAGCAAAATCCCGTTCAACCGGCAAGACCGACCACACCTGCGCAAGATCCTTCCGCGCTTTCTGAGCCTCTTTATGGAGTGTGAATTGTTGACGGGCCTGATTCCACTCCAACTCCAATTTCTCCCGGCTCTGCTCCGCCCCACCAATTCCAACAGTGCGGACCGCCCACAAGACTCCGGCCAACAGCAACAGCACAGCAAGCCATGGGATCAAGGTCCCGTAGGGTTTTCGCAACTGTTGGAGGATGAAATCCATCATGTAGCTATACCAGGCTGCGCAAAAAAAACTATGTTGACATGCAAAACTGGTTGATCTGGTCTATCTGGTTTGTCTGGTTTATCTGGTTGATTTGGTTCATCGGGTTAGCCTCGTTCAACTAAACAAACCAAACAGACAAAATGAACGAGAGAAACCAGCCGGTTCTTGCGCTTCACGTTTCACGGTTTCGTTCAGCATCCTGCTATGCACCCGGTTGCCGATAATGCAGCGTCAGGTCAAACTCAACCAAGCCATCCGGTCCCACCCGATGCTGGTCCAATACAGGATCGCGGAAGACGACGTGGTCTTGCAATGTGACGGTCAATGCCGTCACATCTTCGACCGTCACAGCCAACCCTGTCATGTGTACGACCGCGCTCCCCGGATCCAGGCGTATACTCTTAATCGACACATTCCGGGGAATTGCCGCTTCAAGAGCGGACAGAAACTGTGTCCAGGAAAAATGCCGTTTTGTGAGCAACTGGTTCGCTAAACTGACTTCAGCCGGTAGCTGTTGCAATGAAGGCCCGGAGAGATCAATGCCTTCCTGTTGGGCCTCGGCAAGGAGCTGTTGATCTTGCATACGAACATGATCGAGGCGTGCTTGCATGTCGTGCCGGTCGCGCATCGTCATCACGGTCTGGGTCACACTCCAGAGGATGGAGACCCCAATGATCCCGCTGAGTGCAACCAGCACCAGACGGGCAGGCGCGACATACCACCGATATCGGCTACCCAGGTCGATGTGAAAATACTCCCCCCCCCCTGGCTTCACCATAAAACTGCTCGTCGTGCCGGCGAGCGTACGAAGGAAGGTCCGTCCATGTGCCATCGTTTAGATCACCCCCGCCACGGCAGGCAGCGTCGCCCACGAGGTACTCCCCCCGTCATGAGTCCACCCCAACCGTTTGACCGCTTCCCAATCCAGTCTCTCCGTCGACAGACCGAGTGCGCTGTTCAGCGCCGGTTCAAGTGTCGGCAACGGACTATCGCCGGCGAGGACAATCTCAGTCACGTTCAGGCCGGGATGATGCGCGCGGCACGCACGAAGGGACGCCGCACATTCCTCGACAATGTTGTCGACCAGGTCTCCACCAGAGTTTTCTTCACCCTCTAGACCTTCGCCGCTCAACAGCTTCGTCCGAACAAAAACCAATCGGCCTTCCTGCATGACAAAGCAGGTCAACCCGCCGTCCGATACACTGACCCAGAGCAAATCATGGCCCAACCGTTTCCGGCCGCCTGCCGCTTTCAGCCAGAGATTAAACAGACGATAGCTGGTCACACCGACTTCCTGCGGAAGCAGCCCGACCGACTCACAGAGGGACTCGTATTGCTTTAAGATCGCTTCTTGAATCGCCACGACAAGGACCGCATGGGAACGCTCGTCCCCGGCCCCATGTGAAGGGAACCCCTGCCAGACAATCTTGGCCCCGGCCAGGGGCAACAGCTGTTCCTGCCCCAGACGCCAGCGAATCAGCGCCTCTTGCTCATCCATCTGAGGCGGGAGTTGTTCCAGCTGCAACACCGTCGCGCGCACCGACAGATCCGGCAACAACAACACAATCGGGCGCGGAACGTCGGACCACCATACACGCCCTGCGGACTGGAGATCTCGACTGGGCCCCGCCAGCGACCGAAGACTACTTTCGACCGCAGGCATGTCTGTCAGATTCAGATCCATAGGGGACAGCTTGATAGCCCCGGTCGGTGTCGGCGAGAGGACACAGCGGTAGCGATACCGCCCTCGCCAGGTGCGGACAGACTCTCCCCAGGCGAGAGTCTGCGCTCCGACTTTCAAGCACTGCCGCGGACGGCTAGTGGTCAGTCCCCACATCGCTTACCCTTCCTCGCTAAACGTCACTCGATTGATCTCCCGCAAGGTGGTGGAACCTTCCAGCACCTTTCTGAGTGCGGACTGTCGCAACGTAATCATCCCGCCGGTCACCGCGCGATAGCGGATCTCGGACAGGGGACGCTCGGCAAGAATCATTTCTTTGATTTCATCGTTCAGATCCAGAAATTCCGTGATACATTTTCGTCCGCGATACCCAGTGCCATGACACTCCTGGCATCCTTTGCCTTCATAAAATGGCTCATCCTTATATCCTTCGAAATCGAGACCGGACTCTTCTGCCAGCGCCTTGTCGAGCTTGACCGCCACACGACAGGCGAGACACACCATTCGAACAAGTCGCTGCGCCAGCACACAGTTCAGCGCCGCCAGGAAGTTGTAGGCATCGATTCCCATTGACGCAAATCGTCCGATGACGTCGAACACGTTGTTTGCGTGCACCGTCGTCAAGACCAAGTGGCCGGTGAGCGACGATTGGATGGCGATTTGTGCGGTCTCTGCATCGCGGATCTCGCCGACCATGATCTTGTCAGGGTCATGACGCAGGATCGACCGGAGCCCTCGCGCGAAGGACAGACCTTTCTTCTCATTTACGGGAATTTGGACGACCCCCGAGAGCTGATACTCGACCGGATCTTCGATCGTGATCAGCTTGTTGTCCTTGATATTCATCTCCGTAATCGCCGCGTACAGCGTCGTCGTCTTGCCGCTTCCGGTCGGACCGGTCACCAGCACCATGCCGTAGGGCCGCGTGATCGCGCGCCGAAAACGCTTCAGATCTTCCTCGTTGAACCCGAGTCGTTCCAACCGCAACGCCGACACACCCGTGGTGATCGCCTCGCGGTCTAGAATACGAATGACGACCGATTCACCGAACACACTCGGAAGGATTGAGACACGGAAATCGACGGTTTTTCGTTCCAGTCGCATCCGAAAGCTTCCGTCTTGCGGTACCCTCCGCTCGGCGATGTCAAGATCTGACATCACTTTCAACCGCGACACCAGCGACGCGTGAAAACGGAAATCGAGCGGCTCCATCGCCGGAACGAGAATCCCATCAACCCGCAATTTCACCTTGGTGGCACGATCGGCGGCCTCAATGTGAATATCACTAGCGTGTCGGTGTATCGCATTCAGGAGAATCGAATCCAGCAGTTTGACCGAGGGACTTTGCTCCTCTCCCGCCTGGTCGATCGTGAGGACTTCCTCTCCTCGCTCGTCCTCCTTCACCAGCATGGATCGATAGTCGGCCTCGAGCTGTCGAAGGGCTTGACTGGAGTCTTTGCTGCGTTCCAACGCTGCCAAAATCGCACTTCTGGGGCTCACCACCAGGTCCAACGGATGCCCCAAGAGGAGCTCCAACTCATCCAGTGCCAGGAGATTCTG
>JAENWB010000262.1:0-5156 GCA_016650275.1 Nitrospiraceae bacterium
AAGGCGAGATGGAACGGACGAAAGGACAAACCAAAGCCGCCGGAGAGCGAATTAAAGGCGAAGCGAAAGAACTGAAAGCCAAGACAGAGTAAATAGGCCGACCGGGCGTGGGCTAATTGACCAGATCGCTTCCCGGATATTGCGTTCGCAAAGTGTTCAGGATAATAAGCGGGCAGCGTCAAGGGGACTGGTCAATATTGGCCAGTATGAACCAGATAATTCTGATTATGGTCGGCCGTCTCTGGTAAATGCGTGCGACGTTTTTCGTGTCAAGATAGTCGGTCGATGTGCCTAATTTACTAACAGGAAGGTGGGTCCATTGAGGTCGGTCTTCAGAAATCCATCCCAATCATTAGTGACCACAAGTCGATGCCCATCACAGGACGCTGGTTCCCGACATTCGGCATCCGCCACAAGTCGAGGGATAGGTCATACCGATCATGCTTCACATAGGCCCGGGTGTCTTGTTCAAACGCAATACTGAGCGGACGGATAGGGGTGTCGCTGAACGCATACGGACGCTCCAGGCCTGTGCGGTCCAATGTCTCGCAGGGTGTCACGAGACTCATGGCAAACATTAAAGACAGTAAACAGTCCATGATTATTCGCCTCAGCTGGTGCCGCAGTGGGAGTGGCGGAAGCGAAGCCGCATGTGCATCAGTTCATGTCGATTGCCGACGCGCAAGCCATCATCGAAGCCTGGCGGGTGGACTACAATCAGCACCGGCTCCACAGGTCGCTCAGGCACCTGACCCCGAACGAGGTCGTTATTCAATGTCAGGCCAACGAGGTCGCCGAAGAAGTCGTCTACTCTGGTCGAAAGTTGTCTCCCTGTGGGGCCGACGTCAACAGCCATACGTGTTCTCCATTGAAACTGTCTTCTTGACTGGCCTACTCACTTATCGAGAGTCGGACGTGTCCGCCGGCAACAGCGCTACGGCGGGTGCGGTCTTTTCAAACCATTTCACGGTGAGCGCCTTCTGCTTCATCTTCTCCACTAGCCCCGCGTAGGCGGTATCGCGAATAATTTGGCCAAACTGTGCCCGGTAATTCCTCACAATGCTGGTGCCGTCAATGACCACGTCGTACACGAGCCAATCGCCGGAGTGGTTCGCTAACCGGAAATTTAATGCGGTATCAACCTTTGGGCCAATCAAGTTGGTCTTGACCTCGGCAAAGCTGCCCTCGCGTTGTTCAACGAGATAGAAGACCTGTTCGTTGTAATATTGGTCGATCTTGTTGGCCACCGTGTCTCGTATCAACTCAACGAAAAGGTTCACAAATTCCCGTCGCTCCGTGTCAGTAAGTCTCGTCCAAGGAGCCCCCAAAGAGCGTTGGGCCATTTGCCAAAAGTTAACGCGGTGTCTGATGACTTGCTCAATGTGTTGGCGGCGTTCCTGAAACCGGCCCGGCTGCTTCAGTGCCTCATTCCCCAGGATAATGAGCAAGTCGTTGATCGTATGTTTCACCGATTCAGTGGGGGAGTATTCGAATGGGCCCACTCGTGTGACGCCTTCCACGGTGGCTATAATCGCCGGCTGACTCTTCAGCCATTGATAATTCGAGGTATTGACCATCCTTGTCCTGCCAGAGGACTCCAGCGAGGCGCATCCAGTCACTGCGGTAGCCATTCCGAGAACAACGACCCATGTAGCGATATGGGATTGCATGGTAGACCTCCGGTGAAATGCGGTTAAGACCTTCCTGATTACCGCCGTGAGAGGTTTAATGTCCTGTACGAACTCATCTCGCCCCTTCATCAGTAATTACTCACAATAAATTGCTTCGTCACGAGGCTCATCTGCCAGATGACGAATTGAATTTCCATCAGTTCTATCCTGACGATCACTACATTTACTCTCATACCGTGATACATCCGAAAGGACTTGATGACTCGTTTATGGTTCGATGCTACGCCCTGGAAGGACGGGAATCTGGTCAAAATGGATCAGGTGTGAGGAATTAATATGGAAGGCCGCTGGTGCTCGCGTTGGGCATAACGGCTCTTGCCGCGGATTTCACCGGCCCCGTCGTCTCCGTCCTCGACGGCGACACCATCGAAGTCCTGAACGGCCACCATGCTGACCGCATCCGCCTCAATGGCATCGACTGCCCGGAGAAAGGCCAAGCCTTCGGCCAACGTGCCAAGCAGGCCGCCTCGGCCCTCGCATTCGGGAAAGAAGTCACGCTCCAGACCCACGGCTACGACAAGTACACGCGCACCCTGGACGATGTGTTCTTGTCCGATGGCACCCACGTCAATCATGCCCTGGTCAAAAACGGCTGGTGCTGGTGGTATCGGAAGTATGCGCCGGGGAGACGGTCCTCAAAGGCTTAGAAGCTGAGGCACGAGAGGGAAAGGCTTATGGGCTGATCCCCAGCCGATGCCGCCCAGGGAGTGGCGAGCCTCTCCTCGTGTACTGATTCAGAGGGGGACTGCACGCCTAATCTGTAGGTCTATGCTTCCGCTTCCACCGAAGATAGGCCATCTGTAAGACCTGGAAATGGTTATCCATGAAGAGGAGTTCCGCCTCATTTGAGGCCCGGTCCTGGTACGGCACGTTACGCAGGGCCACCGCGCATTTCTCAAATCTCTGACTCACAGCGTACCCACCAGCCAGATCGCCGTGAACAACAGGCCCAGCACCACGAGCCACGCAACCCGCTCAATCGCCACGTCATTTTTTAACAGGTGCGGCATCTGGGAGTACTCGCGCATGCGCTCCAGCGAGATCGCTCCATCCACGAGGTACAAGTGGGTTTCGTTTGTCTCCTTCGCGTCAACCACCTCACGCGCTGTCTGAGCCAACAGCGTTTCAACCACCATATGCCACCTCTTTCTTTCCTTGTTCATTCACCAGGAACCAGCCCCGCGGCAAGGGGCGCAACGGGGGGGGGGAGAGATCCATGCGACTGGGCCGACCTGCCAAGATGATCGATCAGCGCTGGTTCGGACCCGCGATCCCGGCCTCCTTACTTGTCACCCTCAACAACCGCTCCACGAGGCAGGCCTCTTGACCTCTCACTAGGCTACCGTCAGTGTCTCCATGGCCTGGGCTGCCCTCATGGTCTTCATCACCTGCATGAAACACCCCGGACAGTAGGTGTGCGTGAGTGCGAGCTTGGTCGGATTCACGCCATGGGTCTTGCGATACATCCGCTGCGACACCCAGCGTGCACGATCTAGGGAAGCTCCGATCTCGTCTCGAACGAGTCCGCAGACACAACAGACGGGGAGCAGCGCCATCTCTCTCCTCGAGGCGAACGGGGCTTCAGGACTTATCTGAGCGAACAGGGTTTCAACAGCCATACGCGACCTCCGTCTTTCATGATCTGCTCCGCGACTCCATGATGTTCGACAGGGGCCTTCGCCGCGTCAGTCCCATGCTGGGTCGCCTGTTGACTATAGCCATGCGCGAGGTGGGCATGGTGCGCTGCCTTTTCATATTGGTTCACCGCATAGTGCTTCGAGGCGTCCCTATGATGGTGCGCGGCCTGTTCGTGATGCTCCGCGGCTTTCTTGTGATGGGCTGCGGCCTGTTGTGCCATCGTCTTCTCCTCTAACATGTTCGCTGCAGTATGCCGCAAAGACAGAGGGAAGGCTGGTCACAATTGCTCAGTTTGGAACGTTGTGTCTGGCAAACCGTAAGACGCTGTCCCGGCTCGAAGATTCAATCGGAAGACGGGAACCTAGTCATGGAGAACGATATTGAGGAGGGAGCTGTGGACGTGTAGCCCGCTATTGTAGTGAATCAAGCCCATCTTTTTGAACCGATTCATGAAGAAACTGACGCGGGAGCGCGTGGTTCCAATCATCTCGGCGAGCGTTTCCTGGCTGATCTTCGGAATGACCTGTTCTTGTTTACCTTCTTTCCCGAAATGGGCCATGATCAATAACGCTCGCGCCAAGCGCTTCTCGCTGGAATTGAAGAGTTGATCCACCAAGTCCTCTTGGATGCGAACGTTCCGAGCCAGCATATAGGTAAGGAACAGCGCGGAGAAGGTGGGGTCGTCTTGGAGCAATCGGAGCATCGATTGTTTGTCGATGCGAACGATACGGGCGTCATTGACGGCAGTCGCCGTGGCCAAATGCACCAGCTGCCCAGCGAGACACCCTTCCCCGAAAAAGCTGCCGGGCTCCAATATCACGATGACAGCTTCTTTCCCCTGCGGCGAGATCACGCTCAACATGACTTTCCCCGCCTGGATATAGAAGACGGCATCCGCCGCATCCCCTTGCGAAAAGAGAATCTGATTTTTAGGGGACGTCAGCGTCGTTTTGCCGCTGCCGATTTCCTTGAGGAGGGTCTGTGGATTAAACGTCGCCATCGGTGTGACTCCCACGGCCTGCCCCTAGGAGCGTTGGGCCGAATTTAGTGTTAGGGGCGAGAACTATATCAGGCAAGGCGGAAGGCAATCTGGTCAAAACAGCTCACTTGGCAGATTCCAAACCTATCGTCATCCAGGCAAGGTGGAGCCAGCAAGGAGATCCGCCCCCTCCTTGTGCGCATCAGATCCAGGAATTGGCCCACAGTGACAGTGAGCACTATTGATCAGACTGGTCATCTCGATTGAGACATTATCTGCAAAGCTTGTGATCCATGTGTAATGGAACTCGGCTTGTCCATTTCTTTACTGTGTCACGACCGTGAACGGAAGAAGGAGGGACCCTATGGCGAAAAAACCATGCGCGAATCCACGTTGTACGTGTCCGGTCGAACCGGGGAAGGAATTTTGTTCGTCGAATTGCCGAGAGGCAAAAACAGGCGCTCCCTGTTCCTGTGCCCATACGGGGTGCGGAAGTACGCGTCAGTAGGGCGAGCCCTCACAGGGTCCACTAGGTCATAACAGACGACGATGTGAGGAGCAGGCTGTCGCGTGGTATGGGAGAAATGGCGCGTAGACGCAAGCCCGGTGCTCCCAAACTGACCCACTACGCGATCAAGTCCTTGGTAGTTGCCAAAACATCGATGCGGTAGGGTTCCCCCTCTCACGACCTACCAGGAGGTATCCCATGAAAGCTCATCGACTTGTGGCCGTCGCAATCCTAACCCTCCTTCCGGCATTCGCCGTTGCCGCCGATGTACTCCCGCCTGCCCAATTGCCTGAGCGCAGTGGCGGGCCAGCTCCTGATATTACTCCCGACAGGGCGTCAG
>JAENWB010000263.1:0-7101 GCA_016650275.1 Nitrospiraceae bacterium
CGCCTCGATCACCAGGAGATCCCGCATATCCGGCGCGCCCATTGCACCGCGCAGCTGCTGATCGAGTTCTTTCTTCTCTTCCGAGACCGGACTGATCTTCGCCAGATCTTCTTCCCACAGAGGCGTATCTGACCATATCAGCACGATAGTCGCAAGAACGACCGCAACCGGTACTAAGACCCTCACCTTGGATAAATACGCCATCATTCCAAGCAGATCGGCCCGGATCTCCCGTGGGACGAAACCGGCGGGGACACAGACCGGCAAAACCCATCGCGTCACCAAGGCCGCGGTTCCCAGTCCCGCCAGAGCGAAAAGTCCCAGTTGCGCCAAGGCGGGAAAGCCGGCGAGGAGCAGAGACGAAAACCCGATGGCCGTGGTCAGCACGCCGAGCCGCATCGTCGGCCAGATCGCCCGCATGGTCGCCTGGGCAGTATCTCGCCGGCTCAAATGACTGAGTAAATGGATGGGGTAATCGTCAACCAGGCCCAACAGCGTAATGCCAAATCCCAATGTAATGCCATGGACAAACCCAAACCAACTATTCACCGCGACCATACCGGCCAGAATTCCACTCGAGAGTGGAATCAGGCTGAGCAAAACCAGCGTCACCGATCGATAGCTGGCGTAGAGCAACAGGAAAACCAATGTAGCCGCCACTGTCGAGAGCCACCACACTTCCCGCTCGATCGTTCGCTGAATTTCGACCGTAAACACACCAGGACCGCTCATGAGCAACCGGGCCGATGGTGACAACTCGTTGAGCACACGTTGAAACGACGCCCGGATATCCTGTTGAATCGCTTCCTGCGCATCGGCATCGAACCCGGCGGCTTTAGTTTCGACCACCAACAACGCACGATGGCGATCGGCCGACATCCAGACTCCGCGATGCGTTGCAGGCGCCTCCCATCCAGACCAAGACCGAAGGATCCCGAGAAATTCCCCGGTGGGATCGCTCGGAACATATTGTTTAGTCATCGGGGCGAGTGGCGAGCGCAGATCGTCAAGCCGCTGTTCAAGGGCGACATGCAACGAATCAGTCGAAAACGTCTTGGCACTCACTGTCCGGCTCAGGAGATAGCGCGAGCGAAACAAGACCAGTCGCTCTTCGGGCGACAGCGCCTGCATTCCATTGCCCACGAAATCGATCAGAGGGTGTTCTCGTAGCCCTTCTCCCAACGATTTACTGAGTCTGGCTAATTCATCCTGGTGCGAACCCTCGATGGCCAGGATCATCAGCCGACCGGCCAGGCCCGAACGTACTTGAGTCAGCAACACCCGTTGTGTGGACGTAGTCCCTTCGGGGAGCAGGTCGCCGAGTTCGCTATGGACCGACAGGCGGGTCGTGGTAAACCAGAGTGCGCCGATGGTGAGGGCAACCCAGATAAGGACTGGCCACCAGGCGGCTCTCATCTGGATGGGCCCCGGCGAAGCGTCATGACCGAACGGTCACCGTCCGGCGCTCGAATCGCAATGGTGGCAATACGCCCCTCTGACCCCGACAACATCAGATAATCGACCATGGATTTCCCTACCTGGTCGTGTGGACGAAGCAGCAGTGTCCACTGACGGCTGGTGCCTTCGACTGTGGTTTCGTAGACCTTCTTCAGCTGTGCCACATCCCCCGTGAAGCTGGTTCGAAAGGCTTCGACAAAACTGCGCAACGCCGGATAGTCTTCCAGTGAAATAGTTTTCTTCACGTGCTTCCGTTCACTCTCGAAGGTCACCCGGTCTCCTTCAATGAGGTAACGTTCCCGGTACGGCTCCACCACTTCTTTTTCCAGCGTCGCCGGAGGCGTAAAATGCAGGGTGCCTCGCACGATCAGCGGCTCGGTCAGCATCGACGAATAGATCGCTTCTTCAAATGACACCGAGGGCTCTCGCCCCTCCTTCAGCGCCGCGACGACCTGGTCAACAGTCCAGGTGTTGCTTGCACGATCGCCGTGAGAGGATGCACTCCCAACGGCTGCTCCAGCAACGTTCCCTGACAGGAGCAGAACAACCAGGAAGAGGCGCCTGCTAGTTCTAATCGTTCCAAAATTCATAAAAATTAAACCAATTGTCCGGCGCGCGGTGGCAGAAGGCCTCAAGGCGATCGGCGTACCGTTGCGTCCACTGCTTCAGATCGGTGGCCCGCTGTTCGTGCGACAGCCGCACCCCTTCGCTAAAGAACTCGAGATATACCTCATACCGGTTCCCTCCCCGGTATAGCCCGAAAAACAGGACCACAGGAGCCCGGACGACATGGGCCAATCGCATCGCTCCGGTCGGAAACCGGGCTTCACGGCCCAAGAAGTTACAGACGACAGCCTGATCTTCCTGCATCACACGATCGCCCATGATGCCGACCACACCACCCCTATCGAGACATTCTTTCACTTGCAACATCGTATCCGCCCCACCGACCTGGATGACCGTTTCAGCTGCGGCGGGGTTCAGTTCCTGGATCAGGCCACGAATCAAAGGCGCGTTCTGCTCGTCCATGAGGACGCGGATCTCGATGTGCTCGCGGGAAAGCCCCACTGCACGGACCATTTCAAAACTTCCGAGGTGCGACCCCAAGAGCACACAACCACGGCCTTTCGCTAGCTCCCGGTCGAGCACATCTAGACCATGCACCTGGATCTCGAACAGATCGAACCGGCCGCGCAGAAAATAGACCCGGTCAAGAATCGTCGAGGCAAACGCATGATAATGGCGAATGAGATCGCGCCAACTGGCTGGACGACCGAGGGCCTGCTCGCGAAATCTCCCGATCGCCCGGCGGGCTGCTCCTGAGCCCAGGAGAAAGTAGGCACAAATTGGGTACAGTAGCGCCCGCGCACCCGGACGGCCAAGCGACTGCGCCACCCACGTCATCATCCGAATGCTGGCGCGGCTGCCGCGCTCCTGCTGCTGTTGCCAGGCCAGACTCACACCCGTTCCGCTTGCGCCTCTGTGCCAGGCGTGAACTCGATTGCGCCGGACGCAATGAGACGCGCATCCACCTGGCAGGAAAATGTGGCCCGACCTGCCCTCTCCTCATCCACGTGAATCGTCACGACCTCGCCCGGCCTGAGAGGAGAGGAAAACTTCACCATGGGCAGACCTGTCACCACCAGTGATGCCGCCGATCCACGACGCAGCGTCTCGAGCACTTCGTTCAGTAGTACTACACCGGGCACGACGGGATAGCCGGGAAAGTGTCCCGCGAGTGACGGATGGTCGTGGCCGATTGCCAGCACACGCTCATGCACCATGGCCCTGCCCTTCCAGCCATTGCCGGGCCAGCTCACTCACCGATTCACGTGATAATTTGCCGGTCGCATTCCGGGGCAGACTGGACAGGCAGATCAACGGGCGGGGCATAAAAACAGGGTCGATATGCGTACGCAACGCTCGCTGAATCTCCTCGCTTGTTTTTCCCGGGGCCACAACAAACGCCATCAGCCTGGTCACGAGATCGGCCCCCTCCTCAGGCATAAAAAAGACCCCGTCCTGAACACCGTCGATCTCCAGCAATTTTTGATTCAATTCGCCAAGCGAGACGCGATGGCCGGCGACGTTCACCTGATCCGCTTCCCGACCGTGAATGACAAACATGCCCTGCGCATCAACGGTGATGCGGTCCGGCACCGGGACCGGAGCTGGAAGATACTCGGCATGCACCATCCACGACGTCTGGTCCTGCACCACACGCACGCCGTCTAATGGTCGCCACCGATCGCCGTCGATTGTACGCCGTTCGGCCACACTGCCGGCTTCGGCAAATCCGAAAATTTCATGCACCTCTGTGTGAAAGTGCCGCTCAGCCTCTTTTGCCAAGCTATGAGAAAGGGGAGCGGTGGCAGACAAGATGAGCGCGACGGGTGGAAATCTCACCCCTTCAGTGACACAGGCGCGTAGATGCAATGGTGTGGTCACCAGGATCCGTTGACCCGTCAGATCGGCCAAGGCACTCCGGATGTCGGCGGGAAAGAGCGGTCGCCCAGCATGCATGACCAATCCATGCATGATCGGCAACATCACGGAGGCTTCCAGCCCAAACATATGTTGGTGCGGAACGGTTGCCACCACCGCGGCGCGATCGCCACCTTTAATACCGAGCCTGGATCCAGTTGCGTGAGCCACGGCCGTCAACGCGCCCCACGTTTTCATGTTGGGCATCGGCTGGCCCGTACTCCCCGAGGTGAACGCAACCGCCACGACTTGATTCAACGGGACACGCGGAATCTCACCTGGCCAGGGAGCCTGACCGCCCCGTAGTTGGATCGAGACGGACTCAATCCCCTCAATCGCTTCCTCACGATCTGTCAGACCGTAGCTATCGGGATAGTCGCCGGCAATCCGGCGAAGAGTCTGGAAGGCACGGCTTTGCGGAAGCAACGTCAACTGACACCGTAGAATCGCGGCGGCAAATCCCACCAGAAACTCATAGCGGCTTGTCGCGAGATTTAGAACCGTGGGCCGATCGGGCAGCGACTCGGCGAGTTGAGCGACGTCGGACAAGAATTGACGCGCGGTGCGTGGACCATCCTGCTCCCAGGCCAGTACATCGTCCGGACGATAGGGGCCGATTAGCAAGGCGTCTGGCATGGCACCACATCGGGCATCACTTCGTACGGTTCTTCTCAATCGCCTTGGTCAAAGTTCGCAGGGACGAAAAGATGGCATTGATCTCCGGATCGTTGGAGCGAAGCTGATAGCCATACGATTGCGAGATGGCGAGCGAGAGTTCCAACGCATCGATTGAGTCGAGACCCAGCCCCTCGCCAAAGAGCGCTTGGGTAGGATCAATCGTAGCTGGGTCAACCTTCAGCTTGAGCGTCTGGACGATCAGCTTGGCGACCTCTTGTTCCAATAGTGATGCTACCAATGGAGCGATACCCCCTTGGAGAATCCCTCGATCTGCTGAATCTTGCTGAGCATCATAATGCTTACAGGCCTAACTTGAATCATGTCTTCTCACGAACCAACCCAAATCACGGCAACGGCTTCTCAAGGACATTGACGAGATCCGCGCGGAGCTTCGCAAACACTTTCTTGTACGCATCGAATGAGGATTGCCGGATCGCCGACTTCATCGCGAAGGCGCCTCCCCAGAACATCTTTCCTCCCTGAGTATCCCCTTCTTCCCTATAGGACTTGTCAAAAATCAGGACATGTCCGGGGTGGTACGTCTTAGTTTACACCACGACGGTCGCGTGAAATTCGCTAAAATCGTAATGCTGTGCCAATAATTTCGCAATTAGGCGTTTGTCGCCCTCCTTAGGTTTCTGATATTCGATTGCGTTAGGTAGTGCCGGAACATCTGTGGGAACTCGACCTCCGCAATCTACTGTAACATCTCCCCCGGACGAGCCTCCCAGGTATGAGCCGCACCCGTCATAATCGAATGAATCTGTTTCCCTTACGCAAGTGTCTGTGGCGTAATAACCGCAACCAGGTCGGCATCGGATTTCTTCTGTTCAATCGAATAGCCAATATCTTCGAACCGAATATTGTGATGACAACCGGTTGAAAGAAACTATACGAAGACGCTTAAGAACATGTCTGACCATTGCACCGTCCGTCTTCTGAAGCCAACCATGTTATCCATATTCGGCTCCTCTGGCTAAAGAATATACTCACAGCTTGACCGCGCGGTAATCGCGCAGGATGCCGCTCCACCATTCTTTCAATGAACACTCCATGAAGCCGACTTCCATGAGCGTTTCTATAATAGTTTCGGGCGGCACGCAGTACTCGGTGGTATCCCACCAGTAGCCCATGAGCGTCTGCATGTCGCGATTTCCTGTGGTGGCTGAAAATACCTTTCCTAGAACTGTCTTGATGTAAAAGCGCGAGAGCGTACGGAGCGTCGAAGATCGGGGTCGTGAGATCTCCAGCAACAGTACGATGCCGCCCGGCTTGAGGACACGACGGTATTCGACAAACGCACCTTTGAGATCCGGAACATGCCGAAGCGCGTAACCCATGCTGAGAAAATCAAAACTTTGATCCGGAAACGGAAGACGCTCGCCCACACCACGCACCAGATTTCGGCAGGGACCACGTTGCGCTTCGCGCAGCATGCCGATACTCGGATCGAGCCCGATCACCGAGCCAGACGACCCCACCAGATCGAGCGCGCATTGCGTGACTAATCCCGGCCCGCAGGCGACATCGAGAACCTGCATGCTAGGCTTGAGCCCTGCCTGCTGCAAGGCCTTGCGGCGATACCAGAGCCCGGAGCCGAAGCCGGTAGCCATATCGATATTGCGATATTGGTAGGCCGTACGATTGAAGAGATCGTTGAGGAACCCTTGCCGGGCCTCCATGTCATCATAGTACTGACGCAACGGCGGATGAGGTACAATCGGCTGGCTGGAGGTACTTGCAGATCGTTGGCCGGCCGGCTCAATGGACTGATTCATGACGCCTCCCGAGACCCGTACGGCCACACTTGTAGCAGGACTCGCGCACGCGGGCAAGGGGAAGGCGAACTTGACCAGCACACGGATGAACTTCCGGCTAATAGTGTGTTGTGTTTATGAGACCTATGGGTCGTGGTTCTCTATCTGTGAAGGGCTGCGCATGCGGAGGGAGGGTTGAAAAGAGAGGACAATACCAAGCAGTTTGTTAGCACGTTGACACGTGCTCACCTTGTCGATCAGCTTTTCAAGGATAGCTATTACGACAACCACAAGCAAGCGTCCGTGGGGGCCGTCATTATTTATTGTTGAGGGTAGAGAAGTCGGTGGTTTGCCACAGGTTGAAAATCATCGTGTTGATGTTGTCCTTCAGCTCGGCCACCTCGCCGCGGGTCTCCACCTGGATGGAGCGCGTGAGGTCGCCCTTGGTCACGGCGATGGCGACCTCGGCAATGGCGCGGACCTGGCCGGTGAGGAGCGAGGCCATCGAGTTGACGTTGTCGGTGAGATCCTTCCAGGTGCCGGCGGCGCCGGGCACCGCCGCCTGGCCGCCGAGCTAGCCCTCGGTGCCGACCTCGCGCGCCACGCGGGTCACCTCCGAGGCGAAGCCGTTGAGCTGATCGACCATCGCGTTCACCAGCTTCGCGGAGCGCAGGAACTCGCCCTTGAGCGCGTGCCCGTCTACTTCCAGCTCCATCGACTGCCC
>JAENWB010000264.1:0-3083 GCA_016650275.1 Nitrospiraceae bacterium
GGCGACCAAAGAACTCATTCTCTGCTGGAGCGGAGCCGCGCTGAGAATCGGCGGGAAAGTCTACTCGGTGGGCGATCGCATTCAGATCGCAGGTCATCGAGGCGTCGTCTTGGATCATGACATCTTTGCGACCAAGCTCCTTGAGATCGGGCCGGGCCAAGCGTCGCATCTTTATACGGGCCGCGTGACCGTGTTTCCGAACAGCTTGCTGTTTACGAATGCCTTGGTCAAAGAGAATCCTGGCCAGGAGTATGGGCTGTATATCCTCATGATTCCGCTCAGGGATCAGGATGACTGGCGGGAGGCTGAACAGCACCTGCTCGACGCAGCCAAGGCCGAATGTACTCCCTTTATGGAAGAAGCCGGTCGTCAGATGAAGTTGTTGGAGCAGGAGAATCTGCTCGAAGCGCCGTCGCCGTCGCCCCGCATCACGATCCAATTGTCCGAGCCGGGACGCATCAATTTGGTGTTGCGGTTCCCGGCGCCGGACCGCGGGCGTTCGCGGATCGAACAAGCCATCCTGCGCCGGTATCTCACCGCTGTGACCGCGACGTCAAGAAACTAACCGGTCTTCATCAGTGCCCTATGGAGCCGGTTCTTGACAGGGTTGAAAAAGGAGTGCAGGCTGAGCACTGATTTGCCGAAGGAAACGACCACCACTCACTACTATTTTTCCGGAGGTGCCCTATGCAGAAGTTGATCATTGTCGCGTTTGCGGCATTGTGCTTGATCGGAACCGGCTCGCTGGCCCTGGCTGACGATGCCATGATGGGCGAGATGGGTAATATGAAAGACGAGATGAAGGCTGATAAAGATGCGATGAAGGGCGATATGAAGGCCAAGAAAGAAGAGATGAAGGGGAAGAAGGAGAAGATGAAGGCGAAGCGCCATGAAATGAAGGACAAGATGAAGGCACACAAAGACGCGGCTAAAGCCACAGGCGAAGGGGCTAAGGGTTCCGCTCAGTCTATGGGGCAAGACATGGAAACGGCAGTTCCGGAAGCTCCTGTTCCTGCTGCCGTGCCATAGGTTCTCGCAGTCGCATCAGTAGATTGCCCGGCCCTCGGGAGGTCTTTCCTCCTGAGGGCCGTTCTATGTTGGGAACCTCTCTGGTCGAGGCCGGGCGTGAAAGAAACTCTTCGAGGGGGGTGGCTCACCGTCATGACGTCAAGCTGAACCAGTCACGATGAGCACCGGAATCGCCACCGCTACGTACTGCTTGATGAACCATCTCACTGCCTTGTTCCCCCCTGGGCCTTTTGCTAGGATGCGGCGGTCTGACTATCGATGGGTCCTTGAATGAAAATCGCCACCTTCAACGTCAATTCTCTCCGCAAACGTTTGCCGATCGTGCTCGGCTGGTTAGCCACGCAGAAGCCTGATGTGCTCTGTCTTCAAGAAACCAAAGTCCAGGACAGCGAGTTTCCGCTGCTGGCATTGGCGGAATCCGGGTACGAAATCACCTACCGGGGGATGAAGTCTTACAACGGCGTCGCGATATTGAGCCGGGAGAAACCGGAGGCGGTGGCATACGGGTTTGATGATGGAGGCGAATCGGAGGACGCGCGGCTCTTGCGTGTGGTGATCAAGGGGATTCCCATTGTGAATACCTATGTGCCGCAGGGCTTCGAGATCGACTCACCCAAGTATCAATACAAACTGGGCTGGTACGATCGACTCCGCAAGTATTTCAAGAAGCATCTGTCGCCGAACAAACCGGCCATCTGGTGCGGTGATATGAATGTCGCTCCGCGTCCGATGGACGTCCACAGCCCCGAGAAACATCTCAAGCATGTCTGCTATCACGAGGATGCGCGACGGGCCTATGAGAACACGTTGGCGTTGGGATTTCAGGACGTGTTTGTGAAACTCTATCCGGACCGACAGCAGTATACGTTTTGGGATTATCGGGCGCCTGGTTCGCTGGAAGCGAATAAAGGCTGGCGCATCGACCATATTCTGGCGACGGCCCCGCTGGCAGAGCGTTGTGTCAGGGTAGAGGTGGACGTCGAGCCGCGGCGAGCGAAAGACCCCTCAGATCATACATTCTTATGGGCGGAGTTTTCGGTCTAACCACGAGCGCAACGTCCACACCTGCCCAATTCGGTCGATCCCGATATGTCGTCTGGCACCGATCGGACTGGGTTACGAGCTCGAACGAACTATTAAGCCGCGTTCAGGACCCGCTGCTTCGCACGCAACGGAATTACGCGATTCTGTGCAATCAACGGATCAAGGACCAGCCCGCAATTGATACAGCGGAGCACCGAGGCGTCCTGCGAAAACTCCGGTCGCCACTCTTGCACCATCAGCCCTTTGCATTTTTGACAGGTCATCGTGCCCACCTCCTGTTTTCACGTGTTCCAGCGCCGCCGAGTCGGCCTTACACAAGGGGAACTCTAGCATTGCAAGATTAATAGGGTGTTAACTGGCAGTTAAAACTCTCTAATGTCTATACATGACGAGATGCATGATGTCGCGGTGATTGGTGCGGGCGCCGCCGGATTGGCGGCCTCGATTTTCGCGGCAGAGGCGGCCGCGAAGGGCGATCGTCCGCAGAGGATCGTGCTTCTTGATGGTGTGAAAACGATCGGCGCCAAGATCCTCGTCTCCGGCGGAGGGCGCTGCAACGTCACGCACGAGGTCGTCACCCCCACCGATTTCTTCGGCAATCGTCACATCATCAAGAACGTGTTGGCAGCGTTTTCCGTTGAGCAGACCGTCAAGTGGTTTGCTTCGTTAGGGGTCGAACTCAAACGCGAAGAAACCGGGAAGCTCTTTCCGGTAACCGACAAGGCGCGAACTATCCTGACGGCCCTTGCCAATCGCTGTCACGCACTTGGCGTCACCATCCGTCCGGATCATCGCGTGACAGACGTTGCCTGTCTTACCGGCCCCGAAGCTGGGTTCGTCATTCACCATACCCACGGAACCCTGCAAGTGAAGAAGGTTATTCTGGCAACGGGTGGCCGATCGATCCCCAAATCGGGAAGTGATGGATTTGGCTACGAGTTGGCACGACGGTTAGGTCACCAGGTGACCGCCACCGTCCCGGCACTCGTGCCGCTGGTGCTCGAGGACAC
>JAENWB010000265.1:0-24540 GCA_016650275.1 Nitrospiraceae bacterium
CCTTCCCTCTCCCACGTTTCTGTTGAACCTTACAGCGGCTTGAGAGTGTTGAAATACACGGAGATGTGTGGGCGCTTGGGTGGTCACCTCATCCCTAAAGACATTACCCATATGAAACTATACCAGCCAGTATCTTCAATAGACATGAACACGGAAAGATTCAGCGAACTATGATCGGCGGAATAATCTCAGTCCTTGGGTCGCAGTACTACCAACCCATTGCGGACCTAACCGAGCGGCTCCTTGCAAACGAGTACCAAAAACCGGATCGTGTCAGCGCCGGGTTCCGGGAAAGCGGGTATGCCGCAGCGATCATTATTCTGTCAGCGGCCGCGCTTGAGTCATTCGTTCAGCGTGATCGTTATTTCAGCTTGAAGGGGCAGGGAGTACCCATTTCTGAACTACCTGTCGCAACGTATCTCAAGCAAGCCAACAAGTATCCAAGATATCGTCGAGTGGAGGAACTCTTCGATGTTCGAAACGCTGTCGCTCACAATCACATCTGGCTCGTCAATTTCGAGAATCCTTCTAGTGGAGGTCGGCGGCACAAGAGCTCCGAGCTGCTTCCCAAGACGCATAGGCTGAAGCAGATACCGGCACCACAAGTGAAGATCCCTCGGTCCGAGCTAGTCCGCTTCAACCTGAACCCTGTGAGGCTGGATCGGACCGATGTTCAAAAAGCACTATCTGTGGTGATTCATGCGCTACAGTTCATTTCAGTGAAGGGACACAATCCAGTACCACTCGTCTCCAACACTATAGGGTTTCGCGGACAGCGCGTTAGGTTCGCCAATCTCGCAGCTGAAGTTAATCGTGCACTTAGAACAACTGTCCGTAGATGATTTGAATGACTGTCGAGATCGCAGCGTGCTTTCGCTCACGGAAAACGGCACTCACGATTGGTTCTACTACAGCCGTCGATCCGGATTCCACCTGCTCTAAACATCTACTCAAGGGAGCGGTCGAGGTTGCCCTTCACTGCGCGCATCGAACGAGCACTTTCTGAATGTGCGCGTTCTGCGCGCAAGAAGGGCACCTGACCGCTCCCGCCCCACCCTCATCTCTTGGCTTCCGGAGGCGGCCAATTCAGTTCAGCGTGCCGGCCGCAGTAGAAGCAGGAGAGGCGGTAACGGCCTTTCCGTCGGGGATTCGGCATGGACGTAAAGGTGATGGGGGTGTCGTCAAAGGGGCAAGTGGGTTGATCGTGGAGGAGATGCACTTCAGCCATCATGGTGATCGAGGCGACGTCCCACGGTGGAGTCGTCTGTTCCTTTCCGGCGACCTGTTCCTTCGTGTGACACCGTTTGCATTCAGCTTCGTAGGTCTTGATACGGGCGAGATGAAGGGTGAGATCGATAACGTCCATCGGTCCACCGCATCCGGGCTTGGCACAGAGGAGATGTTCGTGCTGTAAGGCCTGGACGAACCGACCGTGCGCTGTCCGTTCTTGTTCAGACTTCATGGCACCTCCTCCAAGTCGTTGCTCCGGTCGCTTCCATTGTAGGGCGATTGGTCTCTCTCAGCCTCGCTCCCAGTTATTCTTTCTCTTCACTCCCCCTAAAGGGTGGCCTGAATTGCCCTTTGACTGCGCGCATCGAACGAGCACCATCCAATGGTCCTTCCAAGCTTGCTAGTTTCACTTTCCTAGGAATGGCACCCGTGTTGGTTCCACTGCGGCCGTCGAGCGTGCACATTCTGATCGTGCGCGCTCCGGGAGCAAGGAATCAGCACGGGTGCCATTCCACCCCTTCATATCCCCCATGCCCCGCTGATCTGAATATTCGCTCCATTCACATACCGTGCTTCGTCGCTGAGGAGATACCGTACGGCAGCCACGGTGTCGCCTACCGTCCCAATGTAGCCGGCGGGGATGCGCTTGGTCATGCCGGCGAGTTCTTCCGGTGGAGCGCTGCCTGAATCGATGAAGCCGGGCGAGATCGCATTGACGGTAATACCGTGGGGCGCCAGTAGTTTGGCCAGTGTGCGAGTCAGAATTAAGACGCCAGCCTTGGCGATGTAATGGGCCGTCACGTCCGGTTGAGAAATCATCTGGTCTGCGTTGGCCATGCTGAAGCTGATGATTCGACCTGATTTGCGAGCTTTCATTCCCGTTGCAACTGCTTTGGCGAGATAGAAAATGGGGTGGAGATTGCCGTCGAACATTTCGTTCCAGCCTGCCGCCGTTTCGTCGAACAGGTTTATGCGATGGTACGGTCCTGCGCCGTTGATCAGCGCATCGATCCGTCCCCACTGCTGTTCAACTTGGGCCACGAGACCTTTGGCTGCCTGGGGGTCTGACACGTCGCAACGAATCGAGAGGGCACGACCTCCACGGCTGGTGATGGCGTCGGCTGTGGCTGTTGCCGCTGCTTCGCTTGTGCGGTAGCAGATGGCGACCGACCACTGTTGTGCTGCCAGGTCGAGCGCGATCCCCCGTCCGATGCCTTTGGCTCCGCCTGTGATGAGTGCCACTCGTTCTGTCATAGGTGATCCCTTCCGTGGCTGGTGTGGCCGATCATGTTACTTATCGAGTCTTGAGTCTGGTCTCGATCAGCTGTAACGCGCCGGCTGTTCGCATGGAGAAGGTCCGGTCTTGTTTGGGTTTCTTATTATCCTCTCGGCATTCTGCGATGAGCGACTGCAAGTCCGCGATCGTATCCACGTCGCGCCAGGCAGTGGTGAGTCCGACGGACAAACCTAATGTCTTGGCCTGTTGTTGTGTGATAGCGAGGACTTGATCGGTGGACCAGGGCACCCCGGTAAAGAGTTTTTCTGCCGGCTGCGTGAGGCCGATGAGGTAGTACCCTCCGTCCAGGGCTGGTCCCAAAACCACGTCCGCTTGGCTCAGCAGTGCGAGCGCCTCTTGATACACTGACAGAGGCAAGGTCGGGACATCGGTCCCCACGATGAGCACCTGCTTGTAGCCTTTAGCGAATAAGTCGACACAGGTGTGGTGTATCCGCTGGCCCAGATCCTCTCCGACCTGATCCAACAGGCGGACGCCTTGTCGTTCCTCCATAATTTTGAAGAACACCAGCGCTGAGGAAGGCGCGCAGGCCAGGTACCGATGAAACGGGAGGTGAAGTGTGGCCACCGCGAGTTTGGTCCGTTCCAGCATGTCGAGCACGAAACTGCCGTGCAAGGTGGCTGCCTCGTCCGGCGTCAGCGGCGGGCAGAGCCGCGTATTCACCTCGCCCGGGATCGGAGCCTTGGCGAAGATCACCAGTGCGGCCGGGTGAGGGGTGAGGGGTGAGGGGTGAGGCGATGGAGAGGGTGCCAGTCTACTTGTCAAGTTCGCTTCCCTTACCCTTACGATTTACCGAACAGCCTTGTACCATTCAACCAAATGAGAAGGGCTGATACCGATCCAATACAGGAACCGTATTGTCCACATCAAGAGGATTGTCCGCAGCGGTCCATGCCGTTCCCAGCGACGGAAGGAGGTGGTCACGGTCGCGGTGAGGGCCGCGGTCGCTCCCTTTCGTTTGAGTCTGCGTGAGAAATCGACATCCTCCATCAACGGCATATCGGCGAAGCCTCCGATCTGTTCGAAGATGTGACGACGCACGAACAGGGCCTGATCGCCGGTAGCGATACCGCTCATTCTCGATCGCCAGTTCATCATTCTGCTGATGGTGGTTCCCCACATCGATGGGCGATCGAATCGGATATCGAACCGTCCGCCCACGATCCGTTGATCGGCCAGCATCGTTTCGATTATTGTGTTGGCATCGTCTGGAAGCAGCGTGTCGGCATGGAGGAAGAGAAGAACCTCTCCGCCGCTGGCCTTTGCGCCTTCGTTCATCTGCCGGGCGCGCCCGCAGGGAGCGATCACCAGTCGTACGGGGCTGTGTGCCGGGGACTGAGTTTTCCGTCTGTAGGACTCGACAAGCAGAGGGGTTTGATCGAGGCTCCCTCCATCCACCACGATGAGTTCATCGAAGCCGAGCGAGGCAGTGTGCGCTAGTGTGGCTATGATTGTCCGTTCTTCGTCCAGTGTGGGGATGATGATGGAAATCGGCATCGCCATGCCACGTTAGGTTGGTTTCTTCGGTTCATTGAACATGAAATACATGACGACAACTACTGTACCCCAAAACACGACTTGCTTGTGCCAGAAGAGGACTTCCCCATAGTGGAAGAAGACGGCTGCGAGCAGGAGGGCGCCGCCGATGAGGCTGTAGCGGAGGGTTATGTTTTCGACGACCGCATTCGCCCACACCGCGACCCCACCGAAATAAATCAAAAATGGAATAACGTCGATCTCGAATCCCCCGCTGATCGAGAGAAATATGTCGAGGAAGCCGATGAAAATGAGGGCGGTGCCCACGATCATCCCGGCGACACGCAGTTGGTTGTCGCCCCCGGAGTCGTCATCCGGCTCGCGGCGTAGCGGCTCCTGTGGGGGTCCTGGCGGTTCTGGTGGCATGGTCAGCTGGTTCCTAGCTGTTCGTGAAAGGTGAAACGTAAAGCGTGAAATGTCCGAATCAGAAGCGAGTGACGCTTCACGAGATAGGCTTCACGGGTGTCGATAACGACACTGGCGGACTGGTTCAGCATCCTGCTAAATCTTAAAATGTTTGCTCAGGGTAAGACCTTGGCGCTGATACGAGGACCCGAGAGCCGTGCCATAGAGCTGACTGGGGTGTGCGAGCATCCTGTCGTATACAACCTTAAAAAATGTTTGTCCATCATGGATCAGGAAGGGCACATCGTGGGGGCGGACCTCCAGGACCACTTGGGTGCCATGCAGGTCGCCGCGGCCGTACCCAAATCCAGGATCGAAAAACCCGGCGTAGTGGGTCCGTAACTCGCCACAGGCTGCTTCGAAGGCGACCATCTCGGCCGCGTAGCCGGCGGGAACGCGAATCCGTTCTTTCGACGCGAGAATGTAAAACTCTTCCGGTTCCAAAAGGAGACTGTCCTGGCGGTGGCGGTACAGGGGTTCCCAAAAGTCGAGCGCCGCATAGTGGCCGATTTTTGACAGATCGATGACGTGACTGTTCTTCTTCGCTCGATAGCCGATAATCGGCGGGCCACTTCGGTCGTCTCCCTTCAGATCGATGCGGAGAAACAGGCCGCGGTCTGTCCGGAGATCACGGGTTCCCAGCGCGTGCTTCGTGAGGAGATTGTGGTAGAGCAAAGGCGTTCGCTTGTGGAGCGTGTGAAGCGACCGGTCTGACACGGTGGCGTCGCCGCGGACGAAGCGAATTTGATTGAGAGAGTATCCGGTCTTCACCTTGATCGCGAACGAACGAGGGACGATCTCCAGATAGAGGGGCCCGGCATATCCGGCGCGGATTTCATCGAATCCGGTGTTGAGATCTGTCACGACGCGGGTAAAGACATCCAGCCGTCCGGTCGTACTCTTGGGATTGGTCCGCGCCCGGAGGGTCTTGGGTAACGCCACCCGTTCCAGTAGTGGTACCAAATAGACGTGGCCTTTTTCGAGAATGGCCCCTTCGGTCAGGTCCATTTCGTACATCACAAGGTCGGACTGGTAGAAGTCCAGGACGTTGAGTCGGCTCGTGATCTCGGATAGTTCAGGGAGGAAGCTGCTGATCAACCGATAGGCCTTGCGCCCGAGCCGCAGATCGAGACTGGCCGGCTGGATCTGCCGGTCTTCGATCGGCACGTCGGCGTGGATGGCACCGCTCGCGATCAGCTGCTTAATCTGTTGGTAGGGCAAAATGCCTTGCGTGGTACGGGTGCTCACAGGTTGTCGTGTTCTCCAGTACCGCACGATTCCAGCGATGGCCCTGCGCTGACCATCGGCAGCTCCCGCGCGGATCCCTGTTGCGGTTGAGGATAGTGAAAGGCCTTGTTCTCATAGTTCTTCAAGAGGACCCCCTCGGCATCCATGTGCACCATGTAGTCGCCTGGGAGCAAGGGGATCTTGCCGCCACCGCCTGGCGCATCGATCACGAAGTGCGGGACCGCCATCCCACTGGTGTGACCCTGCAGCGACTTAATGATGTTCAGCCCCGTTTCGACCGTTGTGCGAAAGTGGTTCGTGCCCTTGGTCAGGTCCGCTTGGTAGAGATAGTAAGGTTTGATGCGAGCGAGCAGGAGCTGATGCATTAAACGTTTCATGATGTCCGGATTGTCGTTGACGCCTTTGAGTAGCACGGTCTGCGCGCCAAGCGGCACACCGGCATCGGCCAACATTCCACAGGCTACTTTGACTGCCGGAGTCAGTTCATCCGGGTGATTGAAATGCAGGTTCATATACACAGGGTGGTATTTTTTCACGATCGCACAGAGTTCCGGGGTGATCCGTTCCGGCAATGTGCCGGGCACCCGGGAGCCGAGGCGAATCAGTTCCAGATGCGGGATGGTGCGTAGGGCCTTGAGGATCCGTTCTAATAAATGATCCGGCAGGAGCAAGGGGTCGCCGCCGGAGAGGATGACGTCGCGCACTTCGGTATGCTCGCGCAAGTAGGCGATGGCCTGGTCGAGTTCGCCTTTCTTGAGGAATCCAGGTTTCCCGACCAGTCGTTTTCTCGTGCAGAACCGGCAGTAAATCGGGCACTGGTTCGTCACCATGAGCAGGACGCGATCTGGATAGCGATGGACAAGATGGGGGACCGGACTCATGAGATCTTCCTCTAGCGGATCGTCTTCCGCTTCGAAGTCGTCCATCTCGGCAATATCCGGGACCACCTGTTTCCAAATGGCATCACCCTTTTCTTTGATCGTCGCCATCACCGTGGGGGTAATGCGCATCGGATAATCGCCCACGATAGCTTCGATTTCTTTCGCATCGACCCCGAGCCGGTCCGCCAAGTCTTTTGGTTTCACGATACTGTCAGCGAGTATGCGTCTCCATGCTTCCATGCGGTCTCCTTTACTGTCGAGTGGATCAGCAGGCCTATGGCAGGATGCTGAAATAGTCCGCCAGCTTCGTTCTCGCTTCGCTCAGAGGCTCAACGTACGGAACAGAGCCTCCCGGAGGTCGGAATTACTCGCGGGGCTTTTCCGTTCGCCAAGATTCATTCAAATGGCGAACGGCCCACACGAAGTGCGGTACGTACCGCCTCGCCTCTTCGCTCGCTGCGGCCTTGCCCGCGGAACGGTGCGTCTCGGCGCGCCGGGGTTGGGCGGGTGAGACGTCTGGCCATTTTGAGCATCCTGCGATGGTATCCCCGCAACCTGTTAGCTGTCAGCGATCCGTTCCTGACCGTACGTCTTGTCCAAATGATCGAGGATGGCGTCGGTTTCCGTCAACACGATGTCTCCATCCTTGAGGACAGGAACATAGTACTGGCCTGAGACTTCTTTGACCACTTTGCGCATCGGGCGAAAGTCGGGCACGACGACGTGCTCATATTCGATGTGGAGGCCCGCCAGTTTCTGGCGCACCACCTCACAGTCGGGACACCAGGCAACGTGATAGAGAGTTAACGACATAGTGCTGAGTCCTGAGTGTTGAATCCTGAATTGCGCCTTCCAAGTCTGAGAATCAGAACTTAGAACTCAGCACTCAGAACTCGCGCTCCGCGCTACAGCGCACGGCACCATGATGGCGTCTTTCATGCCGTGGATCACTTTCTTATCCGCGGGGCAGATGGTAGCCAGGATACCAGCCAGTTCGGTCGTTTCGCCACTCACGAAATAATAGGGCGAGAGCCTGGCGCGACCGGACATCCGGTTCATCTGACCGGTCACCGGATCGAAGTAGTCGAGTTCATACAGGCGGCCCTTGTGAAACTCCTGCAGAATATAGGGTGTTCGGGGAAAGGCGGCCAGGGCCTTGTCGATGGCGTCGGCCCATTCTCCCTGCGGCATATCGTGTCCAACCGATACGCCTCGACTGCCCCAGGCGAGTTCAGAAAACCCCGATGGCTTGATCACGAAGTGCCGTTCTTTCTGGGTTGCCGTGGCCAGCTCGCGCCAGTCCATCACGGCCCGTCCTCCGATCGCCAAACCAGGAATCGTGGCGGACGGAGGGATCGGCGCAGGATCGAGCGTCCACGTACGCGGCATGATGGTGGTCAGGTGGAGAAAGACTTCCCGGCCCAATGCCTGTTCCCAGAACGGTTGCAAGGCTGGGTGATGGAGGAGGGCAAAGGCGAGCTTTTCTTCCAGTGCCGGCTTGTAGGGAGGTGTGACGGCGACCCGGTCCTTTTTGATCGCATATTGAACGAGTTCAGATTTGGGAATGTTCAGGAGATCGAATAACTCGTAGAAGCGATAAATCAAGGCGATCGGCTGGTCCATGCCCTCGCTGGTGATCCGGAGGCCTTCTTCGGTGAATCGAATGTGGCGAGGTTCCACGCAGTAGGCGTCGAGACCGATTGCTTGGAGCCTGGTCGCGAGCCACGTCATTTCTGGCCGATAGTCTTTAGCCTCCTCCGACATCAGAATTGCGACGCACCCCGTATGCTGGGCGAGCTGGGCTTTCACCATGGCCGCAAATCCCAGAACCATCCCCTCGGGGCCTCCAACGATCTCCAGGGGGTAAGGGGGAAGGGGGAAGGGGTAAGGGGTTTGAGAGGCGGATTTGTTTTCGCTTACGTGACCATTGACCAATGACCATTGACTGTATATCTCAGTCAACGCTCCGGTTAGTCCGATTCCCCCGGGGACTGAGTCGAGCTCGGTGATCACCATGCCGTTCTGGGTGGGGATGATGTCCGGTCGGATGACCGCGGGAAGCTGGTCACGAAACCGTTTCATCCGGCTGTATGTGAGCAGACCTTCCGGTTTTCCTTGATCCAGGTATCCCGCCACCCAGACTGGTTGAAGGCCACGTACACTCTCGTTATAGAGACGGTTCAGGGCTCGATAAAAGGATAAGAGCTGTGGTCCGAGCTGGTGAAAAAAATCTAGCTGGTCTTTCGTGAGAGGGAACGGGGTGGTGGCAATTCGCCAGGTGGTCGTGGCGTTGACCATTCCAGGAACCGAGGCCTGACCGGGCAAAGCTGGAAAGAGCCCAGCTTTGCTCAGCTGGTCACGGATGATCGCGCAGCGGTGAAGGAGGTTGGAGGTAGCCAAGTCAGACAGAGGCAGTATCCGTGTCAATGAGAGCCCTTCATGCGAGGCCACAGAACTGTAACACGGGCTTTAGGACCGTACAAGGGGCGATGGGAACGGAGAGGAAGAGACGGCAGGGCTCGCCATGCCTGAGCAGTTTTTCCCCGCTCTCTTCGCGACGTAGACCTCTCATCTGAGGCGACCACGAGTTCTGATAGAACGGACGCATGGATGGGAAATAATGCGGGCTAAGCTAAGAGGGGAACCGGTGAAAAAAGTGACATCCCTTTGGGCACTCCAGCAGAATGGTGCTAGGATGAGCCGCACATCGATCGGAATCCTTCAATGTCCTTATACACCGACAATCTGGTGGGCGCTTCCGTGACACCACCGATCGCCCTGCCACAACTCGTGCCGAGCCGTATCTGTCTCCAGTGCGATGTCTGTTGTCGGTTCCCGGACCCCGATAGCGCCCTCCGTCCGTATTTTACCGAGAACGAAATCACTCGGGCCCTGGCTGGGGGCGTTGAGGGAACGGTTTTTCCCAATCGGCGAGGGTCGCAGGTGATCCTGGTTCCCGAGCCCCATGGAGACGGGTATCTCTGTCCGGCATTCAACGCAGCGACCTCAACCTGCCGCATCTACGAGCAACGTCCGCTCGATTGTCAGCTGTACCCCCTGGCGCTGATGTGGGATGAGTCGCACGACCAGGTATTGTTGGGGTGGGATACGAAATGCCCGTTCATGCGAGAGGAGATTCCGGGGGAGATCCAGCGTCATGCCGACCGGGTGATGGCCTTGCTCGATCAACCGGGTATCCATGACCAAGTTGTCGCGCATCCTCGTCTCATCGGGCGGTTTCAAGCGGACGTGGTCGTGCTTGCCCCCCTTCCGCGCCTCACCGAAGCCGTGGCTGGTCAGTGGGGTCCTGCGCCGCTGCATCGACTTACGCTGGACGATATTCCGCGCATGACGACGGCGTTGGATCGGTCGGGGTGGTCCCGCGCACAGTCGCTTGCAGCCTATTCGCCGGTCTATCACTACATGTGGAATGGATTACTGGCCTATTGGTGGATGGAACTTCGGGGAACCTTTTGCCTCTTTGCGCAATCGCCGGACGGCTGGTTCATACCCCTGCCTCCGATCGGGGTCGGCTCGATCGACGCGCCCATGGCTGACGCGATGGGGCTGCTGCGGCGCTGGAACGGTGACTCACCAGTCAGCCGAGTTGAGAACGTACCAGTTCAGTTGGTGCCAGAGTTGGAGAGGCTGGGATATCGTCTGACGCCCAAGGAACCGGACTATCTGTATCGCGCGACGGACCTCGCGGCCTTGGCGGGCGACCGGTATAAGTCTCAACGCGCATTGTGCAATCGATTCGAACGAGAGCAGTCTTTTGAGGTGGCCCCCTATCAGGCGGGCGACCGTCAGGACTGTCGTGCCCTCCTAAGAGATTGGTCGCGGCAGAAGCAAGCGGAAGGGCTTGAGACGTTCGGTGCGATGCTGTTGGAAGATGCGGCGCCTGCGCACGAAGTCATCTGGTCGCAGGCGTCGGCCCTTCGAGTCACGGGGAGGGTCGTGAGGACTCACGGTCGGATATGCGCCTATACCTTCGGCTATTGGTTGACGAGTGCGACATTCTGCGTCCTTTTAGAAGTAACGGATCGGACTCTTTCAGGTCTGGCGCAGTATCTATTTCGGGAGACCTGTCGGACAGCCGTGGCGGAGGGGGCCGAATACGTTAATACGATGGATGATGCCGGTCTTCCCGGATTGTGCGCATCGAAACAAGCCTATCATCCTGCCATGCTGATCTCCAACTTCGTTGCCTCCCCGGCGCGTGAATCATGAAGACCTCAATCGCCGTATCATTCCTCAATCTTCGCCGCTATCAGTGGTTGCCCCATCTCCTTATCGCCATGACCGTATTCGCGGTCCTAGCCGGTATCGGGCTGATTCGGTTCGTCGAATATCGCTTCGTGGAGGCGACGGGAGGACAACTCACACTGGCCGCAGGGGAAATTGCCGAGAAACTCGACCAGATGCTGTTCGAACGCCAAGGCGATGCCCGCATGATGGCCCGAGCCTTTTCGTTGCGAGCCTCCGATCCGAGATATCTCTCCGAGTATCTGAAGTGGATGAAGACGGAGTATTCCCCGACCTATCTATGGTTAGCGGTCACGGACAGTCAGGGTACGGTCGTGGCGGCGACGGAGCCCTCGCTGGTAGGGCATAACTATGGTCATGCCCCATGGTTTACAGCCGCGCGTGCGACGCGACGACTCCACGTTGCCGATGTGGAGGCGCATGAGGCGGTGCATGAGGTGGACAATGGTGACGACACCGTTGCGTTTACCGCCCCGATTCTCGACTCGCAAGGCACGTTCCTGGGCGTCGTGACTTCGCAGGTGGGGGTTTCATTTTTGGGGCAAGTCACATCCAGGACCATTCGTTCACTTGAAGCTCGACCAGGAGCGAGTGGGCGAGTGGAGTACCAAATGTTGACGAAGCAGGGCAGGGTGTTTGTCGATTCGGATCTGCCACACAAGGGGGTCATCAATCTCAAAGAGCTCGGGCTCCCTTCGGTGCTGCTGAGCGAGGCCGGTGTGCCGGGTTTTATCGAGGAAGAGCATTTGCGCCGGCATGTCCAGGTGGTGACTGGCTACGCGCAGACCAGAGGCGTTGGAGAATTTACCGGGCTGGGCTGGTCGGTCCTGGTGCGAATGGATCGGCAGGATATCCTGGCGCCTATTCATGCCTTCTTGTGGAAAGTCGGGATCGCAGGCGGGGTGGTCTGGATTCCCATGCTGGGGTTGTTGTTCTGGGCCACAGCACGTTTGCGCGCAGAACATCGACAGGCACAACAGGAAAGTGCCTGGGCGAAAGCCGCTGAAGCGGCCCTGCTCCAGAGTCAGGAACGAAATCGGGCCATCGTTGATACCGCGCTTGACGGGGTGATCACCATCGATTCGACCGGGATTGTGACCGATTGGAATGCGCAGGCCACGGCGATTTTAGGGTGGTCCCGCGAGGAAGCGCTGGGTCGGGTCTTTTCCCAGACCATCATGTCTGAACAGGATCGTCAGGCGCACGAACAGGGCATTCGTGAATTTCTTCGAACAGGTGCTGGAGCGATCTTGAACCGCCAGATTGAAATTGTCGCCCAACACAGGGACGGGCGGGAGCTTCCCGTTGAGCTTGCGGTGGCACCGGCAAAAATCGGGGATGCGTACATCTTCAGCGCCTTTATTAGGGACATCACCGACCGCCGTCGGGCTGAACGGCGTCTCGCCTCTCAGTATGCGGTGACGCGAGTCCTCTCCGAGGCGACGACCCTGGAAGAGGGTGTTCCGAAAATCATCCAGGCAATCGGAGAGAGTCTGGAATGGGATCTGGGCGTGTTCTGGCGGGTGGATAAAGCGACCGGGGTGCTGCGCTGTCTTGATCAGTGGAAGGTGCCATCCGTGCGGGCCGATTCGTTTACCCTGGACACTTGGCAGCGTGTGTTTACACGCGGAGAGGGTTTGCCCGGACGTATTTGGGCCAGTGGCCAGGCGGCCTGGGTAACGGACGTCACGCTGGAGGTCAATTTCCCTCGTGGAGAGCAGGCTCGACAAGTTGGGTTTCATGGGGCGTTTGGATTGCCTATTCTAGTAGGGAGTGAGGTCGAGGGCGTCATCGAATTCTTCAGCCGTTCGGTAAGGCAGCCCGATGACGAGTTGTTGAGGATGGTGGAAGACATCGGTCTCAAGATCGGCCAATTTGGCGAGCGGGCTCGAACGGAAGAGGTGTTACTGGAAACCGAGGCGCAATTGCGGCAGGCGCAGAAGATGGAGGCGGTGGGGCGATTGGCCGGTGGCATGGCGCACGATTTCAATAATCTCCTGACCGTGATTCGAGGGTACAGCGAGTTGCTCCTTGGTCGCCTGGGGCCCGCCGATGACATGCGGAAAAATATGGAGGAGATCAAAAAAGCGGCGGACCGGGCTTCCGGGCTGACCCGTCAATTGCTGGCGTTCAGTCGACGGCAGTTCATCGCGGCGAAAGTCCTCGATCTCAATGCTCTCGTTGCCAATATGGACGGCATGTTGCGGCGTCTCATCGGTGAAGATAGCATCGAACTCAGTGCCGAACTCGATTCTTCGACCGGCGCCATCAAGGCAGATCCCGGACAGATCGAGCAGGTCATCATGAACCTGGTGGTCAATGCGCGTGATGCGATGCCTAAGGGCGGACGCCTGACGGTCGAAACCAGGGATGTGACAATTGGGGAAGAGGTACGCCTGGACGCCGTAGGGGTGGCACCGGGATCGTACGTGTTGCTGGCGGTTCGTGATAACGGCCATGGGATGGATGCTGAGACCAAGTCCCATCTGTTCGAGCCGTTCTTCACGACAAAGGAGAAAGGGAAAGGGACGGGATTGGGACTCTCGACCGTCTATGGCATCGTCAAGCAGAGCGGGGGAAGCATCATCGTAGAGAGTGCTCCTGGTCGGGGCACGACTTTCCGGATCTACTTCCCACGGGTCAAACACGAGGTATCGGGGTCGACGGGAGCGGTCGAAGCGATCGATCCGGCACGGGGCCATGAAACGATCCTCTTGGTTGAGGACGAGCCGAGCGTCCGCAGTCTCGTGCACGAAACGTTGCGGCTCCATGGCTATACGGTGCTGGAGGCGCGCCATGGCATCGAAGCCCTCCTCACCAGCGCAAAATACGTGGGGCCCATCCATCTGTTGTTGACGGATGTCGTGATGCCACAGATGAGCGGGCCTGAAGTCGCGGAGAAGATCCTGACCATTCGATCAGGGATCAAAGTGCTCTACATGTCTGGGTATCCGGACCATCCGGTGTTTGACCAAGGCGGCATGAGCCGCCAGACCGGCTTCCTGCCGAAGCCCTTCTCACCCCACGTGCTGGCGCAAAAAGTGCGCGAAGTACTGGACAGTGTGAAAGCTGCTTAGCAGGATGCTGAAAAAGTCCGCCAACCGGTCTTGTTCATTTGGTCTGTTCGGTCTGTCTGGTCTGTTTGGTTCACCTGGTTGATTTGGTTCATCTGGTTAGTTTTGTTCAACCAAACAAACCAGATAGACCAGACAGACTGGTGGATTTTTTTCAGCACCCTGCTAGTCCGCATTCAGTCAATCCAGCCGGATCGCTTGATCTTCAGCCTCGGTTCCGTTTATCGTGCTTGCACCGAACCAGATAAACCGCATAGACGAGACAGACCAGAAAGACACAGCGATGCAGCAAGGACGCGAAGTCGACATTGGACAGTATCGGATCGAGCGAGAGCCATTCTACGCAGAGGTCCATGGTGAGATCGGTTTGTTCACGGTCGCGGCGAACAGCAAGATGCCGGTCATGCTCAAGGGACCAACCGGGTGCGGCAAGACCCGATTCGTCCAGCATATGGCCTACCGGCTTGGTCGTCCCTTGATTACGGTGGCCTGTCACGAAGATCTCACCGCCTCCGATTTAGTGGGGCGGTATCTGCTCAAGGGCCAAGAGACGGTCTGGGTCGATGGGCCGCTGACACTTGGCGTGAAGCATGGCGCGATCGTCTATTTGGACGAAATCGTCGAGGCGCGAAAGGACACGACGGTCATCATCCATCCCCTGAGCGACGATCGCCGCTTCCTGCCGATTGAAAAGAAAGGCCAGATTCTCGAAGCGGCTGACGACTTTCTTCTGGTGATTTCTTATAACCCCGGGTACCAGAGCGTGCTCAAGGATTTGAAGCAAAGCACGAAGCAGCGCTTCATGGCGATCGAGTTCGACTATCCGGCGCCTGACGTCGAAACCACCGTGGTCGAGCGGGAAGCGGGGGTCAGCCGTGATCTTGCGGCCAACTTGGTGAAGCTGGGTGGAAAAGTGCGGAACCTCAAGAATCATGGCTTAGATGAAGGGGTCAGCACCAGATTGCTGATCTATGCCGGGACACTCATTCGGCAAGGCGTGGCGACCGATCGAGCCTGCGATGTCGCGATCGCTCGCCCGATCACCGACGATCCCGATATGCAGCGCAGCATTCTGGAATTGATGAAGGCCATCTTCTGATTCTCTCGCTGTGGGCCCCCGTCACGGATGAATTCGTTGATCGTGCAGGACACCAAAGCCGGAGCGGTCCTCACCGTTCATATCCAACCTAAAGCCTCCACCACAGAGTGTGTGGGTCTTTATGGCGACGCGATTAAGATCAGAGTGGCCGCTCCTCCGGTCGATGGCGCAGCCAACGACGAACTGATCCGGTTCTTAGCCCGCCAATTATCGACTCCTGTGACCTCGGTGCAGATCCAATCCGGTGCGAGTGGACGGCACAAACGTGTCTTCGTGAAAGGGGCCACCGCGCAGCTGGTGATGGCTCGTTTGAACCTTGGACAGCTGAAGGGATCGATGAAGGAATGACGCGCAGACGTAAGTCCATTATCGGGGGAGTACTGTTGCTCAGCGCTTGTTCGACGGCGCAGCCCGTTCTGTATCCCAATTCGCATCTACAGTCTGTGGGGAAAGATCTCGCGGAGCAGGATATTGAGGTCTGTCGGCAATTAGCGGAAACGTCCGGGGCGGAGGAGGGCAGTGGAAAGGCCGAGCGGGTGGCAACCGGCACCGCGGTAGGGGCCGGAGTCGGCGCCGCGAGCGGCGCGGTCGGCGGGGCCATCTCAGGCGCAGCAGGCGCCGGTTCCATGATTGGGGCTGCGAGCGGCGCAGTGTGGGGATTACTCATGGGGCTGTTTAGTGCGTCAGGATCGTCGCAACCGAATCAGGCCTACACGAACTTCGTGAATCGATGTCTGCAAGAGAAGGGGTATGAGGTGTCGGGCTGGCAGTGAAGGCGAGACGGGCGGCCAGCTTCCTTGCTCGCAGACCGCGCACAATCAGAATGTGCTCGGTCGATGCGCGCAGTAGAAGCTGATCCGCCCATCCCGCCACCCCGTCACGAGTTGGGGGAGGAGTGGGTGGGGAGAATGGGTACGAAGTAGAGCCCAACCCCACCATCTCGCATTGAAGCGAGTTCCATGCCGGCAAAAAATGAGGAGGGCGAGGGATTGAGAAAGTTTCAGGGCATCGTCGTTTCTGGTGTAATTCTATCTCTTGTGGCTTGTGCGGGGCCGGAGCCGTTGTTGCGGTCGAATGCCCATCTCCAGCTGCAGGGACGCGAGGCATCGAAGTTGGAGGTGGCAGCTTGCCAAAGTAAGGCGGAAGCGGCGGGGTTGAAGCCTGGCACCGGCAACCGAAGTGGTAATGTAGCCGCTGGAGCCGGGCTGGGTCTGATTAGTGGCGCGGCGGTTGGCGCGTCGAGCGGGACCATTGGCGGTCTTACGGGCGTGGCGATTGGGGCAGCAGTCGGAGGCGCGCTCGGGGTCATCATTGGTTCAGTTGGTGGTGCCTACAGACCGCTTGAGCCGGATCCTCCATACGCCGATGCAGTGGTGCGGTGTTTGATTGAGAAGGGGTATGAGGTGAGCGGCTGGCAGTGAGGAGCGCCCTCCTTGCTCGCGGAACGCGCGGCCTCAGAAGGATAGAGGGGAGCGGCCAGGTGCCCTTCTTGCTCGCAGAGCCCCCACGATGAAACAGTGGTCGCTCGATGCGCGCAGTAAAGGGCAGCCTCGGCCACTCCCCTAAAGTGAGGTGGAGGGAGTCAGAAGGCCCTCGTTCGAGGTGACCAGTCGGGACTATCCCAGTCACCCATAAGGACTGGATATTTTGACAGGATGATAGGACAGCTTTAGAATTTGACTCGGCACAGAACATCGCACTGTTTCTTTAGGTGGTCCGAAAACTGAGTGACTAGATCAGATAAACTTCTCGAACGTGTTTTGTGCGGGACATCGGACGCCAATATTCCTTTCGAGGGGCTGCGACATTTACTAGTGCAGCTAGGCTTTGAAGAACGAGTTCGAGGGAGCCATCATATTTTCACGAAATCAGGAGTCGAGGAGATTCTAAATCTACAGCCAAAAGGCTCCCATGGCAAACCCTATCAGGTGAAGCAGGTCCGCCAGGTGATTCTTCAGCATAAGCTTGGAGGTGATGTGAATGAGCAAGTATGAAGTGATCATCTATTGGAGTAAGGACGATCAGGCATTTATTGCCGAAGTGCCTGAATTGCCCGGCTGTGCGGCAGATGGGGCTACTTACCAGGAAGCATTGGCGAATGTGGAAACAGTAATTCGGGAATGGATCGAGACAGCGAAAGACCTCGGTCGCCCAATTCCTGAACCAAAAGGACGTTTGGCGTTTGCGTGAGCAAATAAGTGCCAGACAGTCAGACAATTCCCCGGGAACGCGCACGATGAAACAGTGCTCGTTCGACGGCCGCAGTCGGAATTGCCCTGGCTGCGGGATCTGAAAGTGTGAAAAGGTACGAATCGAAAACACTCAGAAGGTGTGGGCCGAATGTACGCATCGATCCAACCGTTGTTGGGCTGTTTTCTCCGCTTTGCATAAGAAATGGGGACATTCTGAATTCTTTAGATCGCCAGGCCATCGGCTGGTACCAGAAAACCAGAATGTCCCCCTAATTTCCACTCGTTCATGTCGGTTCAACCTGAGGAACGACAGCAACAACGCTCTGCGTCGAAAACAGAAGCGTGCCTGTGGCTGTCTTCAGCTCTTTGCCGCATGTCTCAATGCGGTAATGCTGGTTCTTTCGGATAAACGCCTGTACCCATGGATGGTTATCTCGATAAAACACTGTCTCCTCAGCACACCGCACGAGTAAAGTATTAATTTTCACTACGTCTCCGTGACCGATGTTGCGTTTGAGACACGTGAACTTGGAAAACGTGAAGTCTGTCTGAGTTCTGTCACGCGATATGTCTGGCTTGATCCGAACTGCGAGATTAGGTGCCAAGGCGACAATCTTATTCAGTACACACGGATCACTTGTCTTCTCTATGGCAATGGGAAAGTCGCTTGTAAAGAATGGACTGTCCTTGAAATCGTTCTGAAGAATTTCCCATTCGCAATTCCCAAAGATATCGATGAAGTTCAGGATAGAAGTAATCCCGATCGACTGGGGATACTTGGGATCAATCGTGAACTTGACACTTCCGTCACGCAGAAGATCTGTAAGACTTGCACCGCCTAGCACGGCGGGAGGGGGAGGGAAAGCGCTCTGAGCATCCATCACGACAGCTTCATGTTCGACCATGCGCTTTAACGGCATAGATTGAATGCGCATGCCCGCCGGCGAACAAGTAACGACATAGGCGACGAACCCAGCAATTGTGTATATGCAGTTGCTATCGACTTTCCCAGTAGTCAGTTTTTCAAGAGCTGGATTGTAATTCGGTTCAATTGTCTTCAAGAAGTCTTCAATCACTCGATCCTTGAGCAAATATGCGTTTGTGCTGCCGTCCATAACTCTACAGACAGACTCTGAATCTGGGGTAAAAACTTTAAGGTCCGCTTTGCGGGTCGCATACATGCGATTGCCCAAAGCAGGCGAATAGAATTTCCTAAGATGTACTTGCGAGACGCAATGATCGAGAGGCATAACGGTTTGAATTAAGAAGAGGTGTAATAATGGGAACCTTCTGAATTCTTTAGATCGCCAGGCCATCGGCTGGCACAAGAAAACCAGAATGCCCCCCTAATTCCCATTCGGGTGTAGCGCCTTGTAGGGCAGCGATCAGGTCACAGGGACCAGTGAGAGGGAGCTAATGGAAACTTTCCGGATAAAGTCCCCAAATGAAAAACAACCACATCGGTAACGCATTGTTTTACTCTGCTGGGCAGTGGGGTCTTTTGCTGGGTGAAGATTGTTCCTTGCAGAAAGAATCGTTTTTTTCCGCTCGGATGAAATTTCTTTATACAGTACTGAAGCTGCCTAACACTCGTGGCCGCTTTCGTGCCAGGAAACGATGATTCAATGAACTTTGCCACGTTACGTGCAGCAAGAACAATATCCTCCTCATAGCCGTCATCGATGTAGTGGCGGCGATAGCTATCCGATATGCGTTTGGCGAACTCCTCAATCGTTGTGCCTTCTGAAGCGTTGTACTGTACTGCTGTAACAGCGCACATGTTGAACACATGTTGCGGCATGTAGCTGGCCATTGATGGATGCCTTCTAACTATTAAGAGAGCTATGGGGGGAGGTTGTTCAGGTTTCATCGGTAAAGTTAGGCCGCCCGTCGGAACCTGTCAAGCTCTGCTGTGGTTGGTGTCAAGCCACGCCCCCGTCGATTCAAAGAGAAGTTTTAGAAGAAGGCAGGCTCAGCAAAGGCTGGCTTTGCAGTCGGTCACTACGAGGTTCGTGAGTTTTTCACCTGCGTCGAGTTCGATGGTCAGCCAGGCTAGTCCCGCTAGCTGTTCTTCTTTGTGGGCTCCCGATCCTTCTTCGATCAGACTGACGATGTAGTAGCGCCCGGCGGGGATCTTGGTGAACCAGAAATGTCCGGTGGGGTTGGCTCTGGTCGTGCGGAGGTAGGGGGTCAGCCGTTTTTCTATCTGGAGCCTGGTCAGCGCCTCCTGTGGGCAGTCGGTTGGAGTGCGTGGAGTTGCTGCGGCATTTTCAGGAGAAGCAGGGGTGTCTGGCGCTGAACAGGATGTCGTTCTGATATTGTGGTCGAACCAGTGACGTGTATAGGGAGTGGTGGGGATGAGAAGGACCTGGGCGCCTGCTTGGGTAATGGCCTTTCCCGAGGGGGATACTAGAAATGCTTGTCCGGCTAGAGTGCCTCGCCCCTTTTGCTTGTAGGGGAAGAAGTCTTTTTCGCTCAGGATTGGAGGCTGTGCTGTTTTGGCAGGAGGCACGTTGACAGGTTCGATGGCCCAGGCTTGGTTCGACCACAGACTTCCCAGCAAAAGTGCGATGACAGCGGCACACAGAAGTCGGTTGCGCAGTAGCATGGCCGTTACGACGCAGGTGAGGACGATGCCGGTGTTTCACCCGAGGGTATCGGTGCGGCAGCGGCCTTGTGTTTGAGAGCGCGGCCTTTGTCGGGGGTTGGATCGGTGACGACGCCATAGACCTCTCGTCCTTCATGGCCTTCCGGGAGATATTCCGTGATCGGCATGCCGTCTTCCCGCACAAATAACAGGCAGTGGCAGTATTTGTAGATCTGCATTTCGTCGCAGGCGCACATCCAGCGGCGGAGTTTGGCTTCTGCTTGTTTATCCTTGTAGAAGTTGCAGGGGCAGAGGGGTTTGCCCAGCTCGTCCATGTGCATCGCGAGGCCCTTGACCACCGCTTCGGTGACTGCGGGAGTGGGATGCAGTGTCGTCCCGCTCTTCTCCGCGAATCCCTTCGCATACTTCCACATTTTGTCGAGACTTTCTTGCTTGGGCTCGGCCATCACACCTCCTTACAAATACGCTAGGGGCACAAAACGCGGTTTGGGTGGGGTAAGGGTGGTGACTCCGAAACCTCTAGCCCCTCGCCGTTCGCCTCTCACTACGGCGTAGTTTACAAGCGCTAGGGCGTCCTTTACAATCGACCACCTCCTGTAAATTCCGTAAGATTGGATCGAGGATCGAGGATGGAGATATCGGATACCCATAAGCCATTGATCGCCAAACTGGCGGAAGAGCTAGGGCCAGCTACGGCCCAGCATCTGGTTTCTTGTCTTGCCGGCTCCACCACGAAACCGAACCAGGTCGAGGGTGTCCTTGTGTTGCTCGACGAGCTGTACGAGGTGTCGGAAAAGGTTGCTCGTGCCGCGATCGAATCGTTCCCCGATTTGCAACGGCGGGATCGGCTCAGCGATGCGGTGGCCTGGCTGGATCTGGGGATTGCGTTAGCCGAATCGTCCGGTGCGATCGGGATGAAGTTTTTCAAAGAGAGCCCGCTGGTTCTGGGTCTGATCGAGCAACCAACGGTCCGGTCGTTGGTGCTGAAAACCGCCCTGGAACTGGCGGAGCAAGATGCGAACGTCGCGCTGGAATTTCTCCGTGTCTCACCGGACGTCGTGACGGTTATTCCGCCGGATCAGCTGGGGGCCTGGTTAGAGATCGGGTTCGAACTGACGCCGGTCGATTTTGTCGTCGCCTTGGAGTATATCCGCCAAATTCCCGCGATAGCCCGAGTGTTGCCGCTTCAGGAAGCAAGAGGCTGGGCGACGTTCGGACTGAAGCTCATCTCCCAGAATAGTTTCGGCAAGACGGACTATTTTGGAACCATCGAATTCCTCCGCACCAGTCCGCTCATCCTCGGCGATCTCGAAGACCCGGCGGTGAGGGCCAGGGTCGTCGCGGTCGGGTCGTTGCTGGCTGAACGTGATCCTGGGTCTGGCATTGCCTGGTTATCGGAATCGCCACGTCTGATGCGTGCCGTGCCGAATGAGGGATGGCGACTCAAAATATTGCAGTACGGGGCGTTGGTAGCAGAGCGTGACGCGGAAACAGCGTTGGCCTATTTGCGGCGCGCGCCCGAATTAGTGAGCGTGATCGGCGAGTCTGCCGAGGCCATGGCTCGCTTCGAGGCCTGGTTCACAGCGGGGATGGAAGTCCTGGCGTACAGTGTCGAAGGAGCCAGAGCCTATTTTGCCCTGGAGTCGCAGAAGGCGCTGAGCTCGGTGGAGGCGGCTTTGAGTGGCGTGCCGCTCAGGAAGGTCGCCCGTACCGTGAAGCTTTTCGTGCAAGGGCTCTGTGGAACGGATCTGACGATACAGGCGCTCCCCGACTCGCTGAGCCAGGAGACGTCTGCGCGGGCTACGGTGAGCCAGGACGGGCGTATCATCTCGCTGCCGGCGCTCCTTCGGCGCTATCCCACTGCCGAGGAGAATACGCGTTTGTATTTGGTGATGGCGGCTCACGAAGCGGGGCACGTGGAGTTCGGGACATACCGGCTGACCCTTGATCCGCTCGCGGATTTGGTTATGGCAGTTCGGCAGAAGTATGGCCTGGTGAAACAGGCTTCGCCGGATACCTTGGCGGCGCTGTTTCGTCTGTATCCCCATCCGGGACTGGTCCAGGACTTGTGGATGCTGGTAGAGGATGCACGGGTGGAGTTTTTGTTGCAGCGGGAATATCCGGGACTTCAGCGGGACCTACAGCAATTCGCGCGAGAGGCCATCACGACGCGGTCGCTGACGCACGGGCTGACCGCCAAAGAACTCGTCGTCGATCAGCTGCTCCAGTTGTCGACCGCCGCGTCGCAGCCTGTCGCGATTCACGAAGCCATCAAGGACGAGATCGCCATCCTCTGGCCGATGTGTCAGGCCGTTCTGTCTCCAACGGCGACGGCGGAAGAGGCCGTGCGTGTGGCCCATGCGCTCTACGTGCGGCTCGAAGAGTTGTTGGCGCCAAAGGGGGCGATGATCCAGGCCGATCAGGCCGATGACCCGTCAGAGGAGCTGGGTGTGGGTCCGTCGGCCTCTGAACAGACTGGTGAAGGCTATCGCCCCGTCACCAACTGGGTATATCGTGGGGCAATGAATCCTGAGTTCATTCGTCAGCATGACCAGAATGGACGGACCTCGGACGATCAGAAACAATCAGAGGACATCGAACGAATGGCGAGTGCCGCTGGCGGAGCACAGGAGTCGTCGGCGCAGGGTCAACGGAATCGAGAGGGAATGCACACGGCGACCGAGAGTGACAGACTTGCCGGCGGGCGGCAGTTGCCCACCCATGTGGAGGAACTCCTGGCCTTGAAGGTCGAGCAGCCGGTGCCGGTCGATCATGCCGGGTCGGGCGATGGTGCGGTGCGCTATCCGGAATGGGATCAGGGAATCGATGACTATCGTCTCAACTGGTGTCGCGTCGTCGAGCGTGCCGCGGAGGAGGGGAGCGGGGATATTGTGGGTGCCACATTGAGCGCGCACGGGAGTGAGGTTTCGGCACTTCGACGTTTCTTTGAAAGTCTGCGGCCCCCTGGGTTGCGGCGCGTGCCGGGCCAGGCTGACGGCGACGAGCTCGATGTGGATGCGGCGGTTCGTATGTGCGCTGAACGGGCGGCGGGGGTAGACCTGTCGGACCGGATCTACGTCAGGCGGGAGAGAAAAGAGCGGGATGTCGCGGCCGCGTTTCTGGTCGACGTGAGTGGGTCTACCAGTCGCCAGTTGGATAGCGGACGCCGCGTGATCGATCTGGAGAAAGAGGGGCTGGTGCTCTTGTGTGAAGCGCTCGAGGCGGTCGGAGACCAATATGCGCTCTACGGCTATTCGGGCCAGGGCCGCGGGCAAGTGGATTTTCTTGTGATCAAGGATTTTGACGATCAGTTGGGCGGGAAGGCGGCGCAGCGTTTGGGCGGACTGGCTCCCATGCAGCAAAATCGCGATGGGGCGGCCATTCGCCATGCCACCACCAAATTGCTGGCGCGAGAGGCGCGGACGCGACTGCTCGTCCTTATCAGCGATGGGCGTCCGCTCGATGACGGCTATAAAGACGAGTATTCGCTGGAAGACACCAAAGCTGCGTTGCGAGAGGCGCGTCAGCGGAGGGTGCATCCGTTTTGTATCACGATCGATCGGGAGGCCGATGGCTATCTCCGGAGAATGTACGGGGACGTGCAGTTCGCGGTCATTGATCATATCGAAGCCTTGCCGATGCGATTGCCAAGGATCTATCAACGCATGACGACGTAGAAGACGTGAATCGTGAATTTTGAATGATGAATGTTAAATTGTGAATTGTGAGATGGGACGCGAGGGGAAATCGTCATCATGTATTCAACATTCATCATTGAACATTCAAAACTGGCAATATGAATAATCAGCTGGCCAAGCCGAATGTGCCGCCCTGGCTCCACAAGCTGTTTACGGGGCATCAATATCCCTATGTCCGACGGTTGGCGAAGTTTGCACAGCCCATCAAGCCGGGGGAGGACCGCCAGGAGCCGACGAAGGACCTGATCGAGGCCAAGTTTTGGGAAGTCTATCCCCGTTGTTGGGCCAAGATTCTTCAAGAAGTCAAAGTGGGGATGATCGTGGTATTCCACGATCTCGGCGAATATCCGGCGGGAGGGTATCAGGAATTGGTCGATGATCCGGACGCCTTTCTGGCAAAGACCTATGGCAAGAAGAAGATCAAAGTCAATTTTTACGACGGGGACAATTTCGTCTGCACGATCAATTTTAAAGTCGCAGGCTGGACGGAGCACGGACACACATAAGCAGTTCTGAGTTATGAGTGCTGAGTGTTGAGTTTCACTCGAGCGAAATATCAGGACTCTTGACTCAGAATTCAGAATTGAGAACTCAGAACGTTCGGAGGAAGCATGGGGAGACCGAAGATTACAGTGGTGGGTGCAGGGAACGTCGGCGGCATGATGGCGCAACGGCTGGCTGAGAAGGACGAGTATGAGGTGGTGCTTGTCGATATTGTCAAGGGCGTTCCGCAAGGCAAGGCCCTCGATATCACACAAGCTGGGCCAGTTTGCGGCTACAGCACCCGCGTGGTGGGCACCAACGGCTATGATGAAACGGCCGGCTCTTCGGTGGCAGTGATCACCTCCGGAATCCCTCGCAAGCCGGGGATGAGCCGTGACGAGCTGTTGACCACGAACGCGAAGATCGTGAAATCGGTCGTCTCCGAATTGGTGTCGCGATCCCCGAACGTCATTCTGATTCTCGTCACCAACCCGCTGGATGCCATGGTCCATGTGGCGCGTCG
>JAENWB010000266.1:0-15282 GCA_016650275.1 Nitrospiraceae bacterium
AGGCCGATGTGTTCGATTACATCGAGTGCTTCTACAATCCCCGGCGCCGGCATTCCACGCTGGGGTACCTCAGTCCGATGGAGTTCGAACGGCAGGCGGAATTAGTGTAGGTTGGTGTCCACCAAACCGGCAGCAGGCCACGTCACCCTCCTGAAGCGGCACGTGAATGAAGAGTTTTTCAAGTCATGGACTCCCGCCATGGCCTGGGTTTTGGGCGTCATCTATACCGATGGATGCCTTCATGCTTCAACACAGCCTAAAGGACAGAGCAAGTCAGCCAAGAGTGGGAAGCTGCGTCTTCGCGAGCAAGTAGAACTTGCGAACTGTGGCGACGTGACGGCACAGTTCTATCTTGCCGCGATGTACGGACATGGTATTCAAGCCCTGAAGTGGTACACCCTCGCAGCTGAGGGCGGAGATGAAGGAGCCGCCGTTGCACGCGATGAACTGTCACGGAAAATGAGTCCGGTTCAAATTGCAGACGCGCGGCGGCAAGCGCAGGAATGGGCACCACAGGAAAAGCGAGCAGATACGGTGTCCTGGCGCCTCAAAATTTCCCAGAAAGAGCCGGAATTGCTCGAAAAGGTCCGCGCCCAGATGGACAGTAACGCGCTCATGAGCTTCCGTGAAAAAAGGGGGGTGGCCGGTGCGGTACACGAATTGGTGATCGCCAATGCCACTGTCTGTGCCGATCTCCGGCAGCTAGGTGTCACTCCAAAAAAGAGTCTCACAATAAATTTCCCCCCAATGCCTCCACACGTGGTGAGGGACTTTGTCCGAGGCTGCTGGGATGGGGATGGTTCCGTGTATTTGAATGAGAAGAACCTCCGCATGCCTCGCGCGAGTTTTATAAGTGGCTCAAAGGATTTCATAGAACAGCTTGTGCGGCATTTGGTCGATCTTGGATTGCCCGACCGAACGATACATATAAGAAATCCTGCCAAGAGGGGGGAGCACCAATCATATTCGTTTCGCTTTTGCGGACGAGACTGTGTGTTGCTGTACCATGTCCTATACGACAACATCGATGAACGGATGTGCCTCAGCAGGAAACGCGACAGATTCAAAGCAATTGCCGACCACTACGAACGTGAAGGATTCGAAATGCGGCCTGCTCACCGTCGCCGTCCCATTAAGGGCTTCTCGCAGCAGATTAACGCGGCAAATGCTTCGCTCAAGAAGAGACTAAAAACGAATACCGGCAACACGCCCCTGCCTCGTAAGGCAGAAGACAATCTATTGCCGAATCTTGACAGTGCTGGCGCGGGAGTGGAAGCCGAGACAAAATGAAGACGAAAAACGGTGTCAGGAAGCATTTTCAACTCAGAATCAATAAAGAGACAGACACGTTGAATTCATGAGTTCAGTAAGATGAGTCTGACATTTCCTGTCGATGCGAAACTCAAGGACGGCTCTCCAGTTCAATTGGTGCTGGCCGACCAGCAGGATGTCGAACCCCTACGGGACCTCTACCGGGTGATCGTCGAAGAGGGGACGTCGTACCCGCATGACCGGTTCCCGGATCAGGATGACTTCATGGACTATTGGTTTCGCGGCAAGAGCACGGTGGCGGCTTATGTGCCGGACCGTGCCGGTGCGGCGGGCCTGGTCGGGGCGTTCTACCTCAAGCCGAATTGGCCGGGGCGGGCAAGACAAGTGGCGAACGCCGACTTCCTTGTCGCACCAGACTGGCGCAACAAAGGCTTGGGTTGGCTGTTGGGCGCGACGATGCTGGCCTACGCCAAGCAACTTGGTTACCGCAGCGTGATCTTCAATCTGGTGTTTTCTGAAAATGTGGTCGCGCGCCGTCTCTGGGAAAAACTTGGCTTCAAAGCACTGGGTGTGATCCCCGGAGCGGTGCGGAAGAATGATGGGACGTATCAGGATGCGGTGATCATGTTTCGATCGTTGCTTGAAAGTTAGTCTGCCTCTTTTCATTGTTCCTAACAGGTCGCGGGAAAACTCTGTGCGCGCGCAGGAACTTCACTGGTCTGTGCGTTTGGGACAACAGGAGTATGCCACGCAGGATGCTCAAAAGTTCGTCCGGCAAGGCCGCAGGCGAATCGAAACCGGAGGAGGTACCGACCGCACTTCGTGGGGCCGTTCGCCCGTATAGTGGATCTTGGCGAACGGAAAAACCCCTCCAGTGCTTCTGAGTTCCGTGAATCTCAATCGGTACGTTGAGGATTTTGATGAACCGAGAACGAAGCATGGGAAAAGGCGCGTCTCGGCGCGCCGGGGTCGGGCGGGTGAGAAGAGAGACTTTTTCAGCATCCTGTTAGAGGAGTCACGTAATGCCGAGTGAAGCAGCGAAAGAAGCCACGCGCCGGGCTTGGCGCGAGTTGGGGTTTTTTTGCGGTCGAGACAAGGCGGCAAAGGAGTGGCGAATCGTCGGGTCGGTGAAGGGCTTGAGGAAGTTCGCATCCGAGATTCGCAAGTACGCCTCCAACCCGGCGAACGATAGGCTGTCGGAATACACCCAGTTCGGACCGGCCATGAATCTCGAAGTGGGAACCTCGCATCAAACGGAAATCACTGAGCAGTGGATTGGCGGCCCATTGGTGGATCTTCTGCGTCTCGCGACGCTGATCGAGCGGAGCGCTCAAGACAATGTGATCGGGAAGCGCCTTGCCTTGCGCTCGAATTTCTCGCCCATGGCTCCCTATGAACTCATCTTGGACGTTCGCGATGAGACGTTTGACCCTGCACTCGCCGACTCAACTTCCTGCTAACGTGAACTGAGTGGTGGCCACGGCCATCGCGCTTGACAAATGATACCTCTGGAGGTAACACTTGCTTATGGGTAAGGTTCGTCGGGGTGGCTATATCTTCGTCACCTGGAAAGGCAACCATTCTCCCAGGCATGTGCACGTATATCGTGACGGTGCGTTCATCGTGAAATGGGATTTGGATAACAGGAAGCCGATGGTGGGGAAGGCCACGCGCCGAGTTCGCTTGCTACTCGAGCAACTGGAGTTTGAGAGGGCGCTATGAAGATTCAGTCAGTCACTCACAACAATCGGAAGAGATCGTTCCAGGTGAAGGCATCGAAGAAGCTGTTCCAACTTCCGTACTCGAAAGTCTATCCTCAACCCAGTGCCGCCGATCCGATTGCCCGGGTCTTTGTCGATAAAGAGCTGGGGAGCGAAGGGTTTACCTATGTGCTGGAGTCGGGCAAGGAAGGAACGGTTCACAATGAGCAAGTGTTGGAATACAACCAGGACCCGCATTACTTGCGGGATGCGCTGCTGTATAAGCTGACGATCGAGGCGCAGAAGCGAGTCGAGGCGAGTGCCCTGTCGAAGCGTGAAATTATCAGACGGCTGGGAACCTCAGCCACGCAGTTCTATCGTCTACTCGATCAGACCAACTACCGCAAGTCGATCGATCAACTCTTGTCCTTACTGCATGTCCTGGATTGCGATGTCGATCTCCTGGTGCGAACGAAGACTGCTTCGGGCAGAGCCGCCTAACTTGGACGGTGTATTGACCCGTTTCCCTCTTCCCTTGACAAGCCTCGATTTCTGGTGAAACAGAATGCTCTCTATCGAGGAGGCAGAATCTCTTTTGTCTGTCCAAATGAATCTGATGGGTTGTGGCGAAAGTATTGCCGAACGAGTGATTCAACTGAGGCGAAGTGCCGATCCGGAAGATTTTTGAATCGCCGTTTGCAATCGACGAGAGCTTCGCTGGCTGTGGCGAAGGGCTCGATCACGGACATGAGGTGGCCGTGGTAGTCCATGAGCTTCAGTTCGACGGTTCTCAGATGGCTGTGATCGCCGGCTATGGCCAGTGAGGCTTTAGCTTGATCACCATCAGCCTCGACGAGCGCTTGGAAGCCGAGGCCCTTCAATCGCTGTGTGACGGTGCTTCTATCCCAGCCTAATGTCTTTGCCGTTGCCTGCATGTCGAATCCATGCTGTCGCAGACAATTCAACACTGCCGTATCGCTGGCCGGGTCGGGAAGAATCTGTGATGGCTTGGTTTGACCAGCGGGCGGTACGGATGCTCTGCCGAGGCGCAATGATTCTTTGGTGAGTAAAGGCCCATCGTTGAGTGCGATGGCCTGTTCCAGGCAATGCCGGAACTCCCGTACGTTGCCCTTCCACTCCTGCTCTACCAGAGCGCGCAACGCCTCGTTCGAAAGCTTCGGTGCCGGCTTACCCATCTGACCAGCGATCTCGGTGAGAAAGATCTCCGCGAGGATCGGCACGTCGCCGGCCCGTTCTCGCAGCGGCGGCAGCCGGAACACCAGACCTGTCAGGCGGAAATAGAGATCCTCGCGGAACCAGCCTTCGGAGACGCCGCGCTGCAGATCTCGATTCGTCGCGGCCACAATACGTACATCTACCGTCGTTGGGATCGTCGCGCCGACACGATAAAACGATCTTTCCTGTAACACCCGCAACAACTTGCTCTGGTGGTCCAAGCGCAGATCGCCGATCTCGTCCAAGAAGATCGTGCCGTGGTTCGCCAGCTCGAAATAACCTTTTCGATCGGCCGTGGCACCGGTAAAGCTGCCTTTGCTATGGCCGAAGAGTTCGCTTTCGAAAAGTTCGGGAGAAATGGCCGCCATATTGACGGCGATAAAGGTCTTGCCGGTCCGTGGACTGAGCCGGTGGACGGCGCGGGCGAACAGTTCTTTCCCGGTTCCCGGCTCGCCCAGCACAAGGACGGTCAGAGGTGACTTGGCCCCTTTCTTGAGATCGCGATAGTGGCGCAGGAGCCCGGCGTCCTGGGTGATGATGCCCAGCTGCCGGCATTCGTCGCGGAGGCGATCGAGTTCGACGTCGCCTATCATAATAGGTTCGTTCGTGGCAGCACGCAGACTGTGCAATTGTTGTTCGAGCCCTTCCAATTTTCTGCGCGCTTCTTCTTCCTGTGTCTGGGCATCGGCGAGTTGGGAACGAAGGACGTCAGTGGATCTGGTGAGTTCTTCCTGTTGACCTGTCGATTGCGTGATGGCGGCCCGCGCGACAGCGAGATCTTCCTGCAAGGTCTCTGCACGGGTCTCGCGCAGGACCAGGGCTTCGCGCACGGCGACGGCTTCCTGCTGCAGGCGGAGCATGTGTTGCTCTAAGAGCATCAGCCGCTGATGCGCGGTCAGGTGGCTCCAGATGGTGGTGCCGATGAGCACCACCAGGGCGGCTGTCAGAGGCAAGGCGAGCGGAAACACCAAGTTGGCCGCCGCGAGCGCGAGGAGAATACATATTCCATATGTGGCAATGGCTTTCCCGGCAAAGAGCAGGCTGATTGTGCCTCGGAACTGAAGAAGGAGCCAGGCGACTAACCAGGCTACGAGCAGCGTCATCAAAGAGCGGATGGCTGCGTCGAGTTGGTAGAGTCGGTTGTCGGTCAGCAGCATGTTCAAGACGTGGAGATGGACCACCGAGCTGGTGACTGTCTGTCCCGTGGGCAAGAGCGAGCTTCCCCCCGCGATCGGGTTTGGAAGAAACACGACGACCTTGGCCTTGAACCATTCGGTGAGCTGATCACGATCGTGATGCTCGATAGCGTTCCAGACGGATGAAATAGGAACCGTTGGGAAGGCGTTGATCGTTCCATTGCCGACATAGTTGACCAAGAGCGAGGCCGTGCCTCCTTCCGAAAGAGACGGCTTCGTCGGTGAGGTCTGTTGTTGAAATGCCTCGTACAGTGCAATCCCGAAGGCTGGGACGGATTGCCTGTCCCCGGTTGCCGTCACAGGCACCGTTCGTGTGACGTGATCGGAATGGGTCGTGACCAACAGATGGCCCATGATCGTTGTATCAGAGGCAAGCGCCGCGTCAGGGCTCTGTACCACGACGATGGGGCCAGCGGTGCTTAGGGCTTCCAGCAGTAGGGCATCGCTCGCCGCCCCGCCGAGCTGCGTCGGGCTGGCATGGTCGAGGCGATGATCGAGGCCGATCGCGAGGGCTCCGGATTCATGCGCGCTTGTCAGTAGGCGCGCGAGGATGGCCCGGTCCCATGGCCCGGTGCCGAACTCTTCTTCGCTGGCCGGGTCCCGTGTGACGATGAGAAGGGACGGGCTTACCGGGATGGGTGCGCGATCGGACAACCAGAAATCGTACAGGGTCCAGTCTAGAGCCGTGAATGTGGTTGAGGCTGCAGCCCACAGACTGAACGCCAGGAGAGTTGCGAGCAATCCCATGGCACCGGCTTGGAGCCAGGAGGAGCTGAGAAATTGTCGCCACAGGCATGAGGCATCGAGCATGACTATCCTCTATCGTTCCGCAATCTCATCCATGACCTCTTTCATCTCCTGCTTGGACAGCCCCTTCAACATCGTCTTGGCTTTCTGTAAATCTGGCGTGATACCGAGGCCTTTGCCATAGATGCGTGCCAGCGCTTTCTTTGACGGGATGAAACCGTCGGCAGCGGTGGTCGCAAAACACGCCAGAATGCGCCTGTCAAATTGAGCGAGGCGGGTATCAAGGCCGGTTTCGTACAGGCGCGCAAGTCCATCGTGGGCAGTCTCGCCCAGCGCAAAGGCTTCGGCAAACAGAGCCGTAATGACATTGGAGGCTTGGCTGTCTTTGAGCAGGACGATACCCAACGATTCGTTCGGATCGTTCCTGTCGGCATCCGGGTAGTCAGCCCAGAGTTCGTCGCGGTACTGTCTGAAGGCCTCAATCGCGTCTTTTCGACGGCGCTCAGACTGGTCAGGCGATAGCGCTTGTCGGCGAAGCTGTGAAAGGGATTCTGCCGCGCGCTGCTGGCCGAACTCGACGGCGTTGGTCCACCAGCGGATCGCGAGCGCCAGATTCCTTTCGACGCCCTGTCCGTTGCGATAGGCGTTCCCCATGAAGTACTGCGCCTGCGGAACCCCGCCGATCGCCGCCTCCTCCATAAATTGCATCGCTTCCTGATGCCGATTTGTCAGCTTCAAGACCAGCGCAAGACGATAGCGGGCGTCAGGAAAGTTCGGTTGCAGTTCCAAGGCTCGGCGATAGGATAGGATCGCGGCTGTGAGATTGCCCAGCGAGTAGTGGACGCTGCCCAAGCTGTAATGCGCGTGTGTTAATTCAGGATCGAGCAGAATGGCTTCCATCAAGGCTATGGCAGCGGCATGCCCATCTTGTTTGGCCATCAGTGTGACACCGAGTTGCAGATGGGCTCTGGCATTATTCGACTCGAGCTTGAGCGCCACGCGGCATTCATCGAGCGCGGCATCGAGATCACCGATGGCGTAGAGCCCTTGTGCCAACTTTAGCCGGTCGGCGGCGTTGTTCGGCGACACACGGACTGCGCTGCGCAACTCACCCAGCACCATTATGGCGTCCGCTCGCTCGTGCGGCAAAAGTTCCGGGAGCCGGTGCTCATCTGTAGGCACTGGAGTAGCCGAGGATTCGGAAGACTGGGTCGGGTATTCGACCGCTGGGGAGGGTGTGTCCGCAGGCGCTTGTGCGAACGACGAATGGACGGGGAACCGTATGGTGAAGGACGCGAACAAGAGGGTCACGAGCACCAATCGACGACGCATCGGAAACCTGTGATCCTCCCGATCTGTTGTCAAAGACGGAGTGTATTATATCACCGAATCGATGCCGGTGGGCCGGGTGAGGTCCATTGAGGGGGGCGGCGATTCGTGATTCAGCGGGCGCTCTCAACCCGCATTATTCATGAGCGCTTCTGCTGCAATCGTGGATTCGCCACTGAGACAAGCCTAGACGCGGTAGTCCGGCGTCCAGGCAGGCGGGCTCGCCACTCGGTCGGTCAACATACCGTTTCAAGTATGCTTCCCTCCCTCGCGGCTCCGCGCGCCTGTCTCACTTGGCGACTGCGCGATTTCACGACGAATCGTCAAGAACAATGCGGGTTAATGGCCTGCTGCAGGCGCTGGACCGTGCTCTGGAGATCGGCCCCTGAACGGAGCACCGGCTCATGCTGCACCCGCCAGACTGGTTCGAGGGGGGCCGGGTCACTGGCCAGTCGGGGAATCACATGCCAGTGGATGTGGGGGAGTTGGTTGCCGAGGAGCTCATAGTTGATCTTCCTGACCTCATAGACCTGCGCGACAACCTTGGCGACCAGGTTCACTTCTTCCATCAGCTGAATCCGTTCCGTGGGAGCCAGATGAAACATCTCGGTCGCGTGGCGTTTGAAGACGACGACGGTCCAGCCGGGGAAGAATTGATCCTCATGCAGGTAGGCCTTGGAGAGGCCGAGGTCAGCGATGAGATGGTCTTCTCTCGGCCAGCTGCCTTGGCAGGCCGTGCATGTTGGATTCGTCACGGTTGATTGGCCTTCCGCCACTCTTCTTCTGTCACCACTCCCTTTTTGATCAACAACTGAATCAGCTTGTCGACGGAGTTGTGACTGGGAGCTGTTGGGGTGGCTCCTGGCTGAACCTGGGCAGCCGGGGTTTGTTTTGGTTCAGGCGGTGGACGTTTCTGCCCCAGCACTTTGAAGGAAGGCGTGAAGACGGAGAGGTAATCCTTGTTCCTGAGGCGGACGGTAGCCGGAAGGCTGTCGGTGAGTGAGGCGAGATCCTGGGTCGGCCCAACCGGAATGCGAAAGAACGGTTTACCATCGTCGGTTTCGCCGTCTTGCCCGAGTATATCAAAGCGGTTGAGGAAGGATTCGCCTGTCAACCCTTCTTGGTCTTGGCCTGCAAGGTTGGTAATCTTATCGAGGACGATCACTAGCGAGTCAGCGATCAGTAAATCGGACGAGTGGTTCCTGACACTGACGTTGTAGCGGTATTCGCTCGTGAAGTTGTCGCGGCCTGTGAGGGTGACGACGACGGTGGCCTTGCCGGTCAAATCCGTGAGCTGATCCAGCGTCCCCGCACTGCATTCTGGCGCCATCGGCCAGAACAGACCGAGTAGGATGACTGCAAAACTCAGCCGCCAGTGGGTCACATTTCTCGACATGGCTGCCTTCCAAGGTGGTGAAAAGCACTTCGCCCTCAGCTGGTCTGAGCATAGCAAAGATCGCGGCGTTGGGCGAGCCTTTGTTGTCCTGCTTGCCTTGACACGCTCTTTCCACGAACGCTATTCTCGCCACAGTTGGAGTTGTGCTCAACCCATCTACTGTCATCACGAATGAGATTCATTTCACAGCGTGCTCCGCTCCTGGTTCCCCGTACTCTCGTGACGCAGGTAATGGCGCTCTACGACTATCCGCATCCCTCGCAACGCGGTCGAATCATCCGCGGGTACGATCGGCCGCATGCGGTACGGACTGCGCGTATGTGCGCATCGGTGGCCACGGCGCTGGGTCACGGAGCCGAGCGGGTCCGCCAGTATCAGATTGCTTGCCTGCTGCATGACTTGGGCCGTGCCGGTCTCGATCGCCAACTCTTTGGGAAGATTTGGTCCTGGGCCAAGGAGCGCGGGATCCCGACGAGGCCACGGGAATGGAGAGTTCTACACCAAGACACCCGCTATGGACGCGAAACGGAGGCCTTTCTACGGTACTATCGAAAAGATCTTGAGGCCGCTGGTATCGCGATGACTCCCTGGGCGAAGGAACAGGTCGAGATGCGGCTGGGATATTCGCGTCGGCTTGCCCGTCGACTGCGTACTGTTCGACCAGCCATCAAGAAAATGGGGGTGACCTGGGCGCCTTGGATGCAGCAGGTGATGCTCTATTATTACTATCCGGAGAAGCTTGCGTCTGCCAAGCCCTGGGTCAGGCAGTTGGCGGAGATTCTTGTCGCCTGCGAGCAGTTTGAAGCCTATAGCAATCAGCGTCGTGGACGGGACTATTATGTGCGGAAGAAAGAAACGTTGGTCGATGCCTTTGCCTATCTGGAGACGTTGCAGCAGGATGATATTTTGAGTGGCGCGGTGATGGGGGCCTTGCGTCGGTTGACGGCGCAAGGCGAGTTTGATGCAATTCTGGAGGAGGCTCGTGGCGGTGCCTTTACGCGTGGCGAGCGACGAGCCCTCCGAGCGATGGAGTCATAAGATGGCGGTCAAGACGGTATCGTTGCGTCTCACCCTGCAGGGGAACACGCAGATCGAAAATATTACGAAGTCTGTGGTCGACGCCCTGGCAGGCACTGGGCTGTCGTCCGGGATCGTCACGGTGTTCATCAAGCACACCACCGCGTCAGTGATGATCATCGAAGATGAACCTGGTATCAGGGCCGATACCAGGACCTTCTGGGAGGGAGCTGTGCCGGCCGATCCTGCCTGGCAGCACAACACGAGGAATGCCGGTGAGGACAATGGCCACAGCCACCTGCGAGGGCAGCTGCAAGGGCCGTCGGTTACTATTCCCTTCCTGGACGGGACGATGTTGCTGGGGACCTGGCAACAGATTGTCGTCGTCGATTTCGACACCAGATCCAGGACCAGGGAACTCATTTTCCAAATCATGGGGGAATAATCAGGATGAAAGGGCGAGTTGTGCCAGTGGGACTCTTGCTCATCAGCCTCTGGCCTACCTTGTCGATAGCCGAGTGGGGGAAGCCGTTGGGCGGGGCCTACGGCGGGCCTGAAGGGAAGCCGCGCGTCGTGGCGCCCTCGCCCGCCGAGTTGGGCGCGGATGAGCGGGCTACGATGGCCGTGTTTGAGCGGGCGACAAAATCCGTCGTCTTCATCGCGAATACGGCGATTCAGCGAGATCCCTGGTCGTTCAATCTCTTTGAGGCCCCCCAAGGGTCCGGATCGGGATTCGTCTGGAACAAGCAGGGGCACATCGTTACCAATTTTCATGTCGTCTACGGGGCCAATTCAGTCACCGTCACGCTGGCCGATCGGACGGAGCATAAGGCCACGCTCATCGGTGCCGACCCCGATCATGATGTGGCAGTGCTCCAGATTCGTGCGCCCGAAGAGGCGCTCTCGCCCCTCGCCGTCGGGACGTCGCAGGACTTGCGTGTCGGACAGAAAGTATTGGCGATCGGGAATCCGTTCGGCCTCGATCACACGCTCACAACCGGCGTGGTGAGTGCGTTGGGGCGGACGATCAAGTCCCTATCAAATCAGACGATTGAAGGGGTCATTCAGACCGATGCCGCCATCAATCCGGGAAATTCCGGCGGGCCGCTGCTCGATAGCGCCGGTCGATTGATCGGCGTGAATACGCAGATTGTAAGCCCGAGCGGGGCCTTCGCCGGAATCGGCTTTGCCGTACCGGTCGACACGATCAACCGCATCGTCCCGGAGTTGATCAAGTATGGGAAACTCATCCGTCCCGGCCTCGGGGTCTCGCTCGTTCCCGATGCGATGGCCAAGCGGTGGGGGATCAAGGGGCTGATTATCGGTAAAGTTTCGCGTGGCAGCGGGGCGGAGAAGGCTGGGCTGAAAGGTGCACGTGAAACCACCACCGGCCGGGTGGAATTGGGTGACATCATCACGGCAGTCGAAAGCCAGCCGGTTGGGACCCTGGACCAACTGATGGATGTGATGGAACATCACAAAGTCAACGATCAGGTCATGGTTGAACTCTTACGGGGGACCCACCGGGAACGTGTCTCCGTGACCCTTCAAGCCGTCAATTGAATGGTTGCGATAAGCGGCAATCCGTGAGGTCGCTATGGTAGGATCATCCATCTGTTCCGCTTGGAGAACCACCGATGAGTGATCGCCGGCCTACTGAACCACAGGACTCAGAATCCAACGGGAAGACGGAGGGTGCCGCGAATCCGTCGATGCGCATGGGATCCGATCCGCTTGAGCTCATTGAGCAATGTCTCGCTTCATTCCCCGACAGTGACCCCCGGCAGAAGATCCTCTACAAGTTGCGCCATGCTGTGATCCTCGGGCAAGCGGCCCAGCAGCAGCGAGAAGTCGAATTCAAGAAAGTCGCCGATGTCATCGCGAAGCTCACGGCGCCGGCCAATCGGGTCGGTACCCTGCTTGAGGTGCCGGGTGAAGGCCTCGCACGGATCCTGGTGGGGGGCGCTGAGTTTTATGCCTCGGTCGATCCACGGGTGCAGGCCGCCGAGTTAAAGATCGGCGCTCAGATTCTGGTCAACGAAGCCTACGCGGTGATTAAGATATTGGGGTATGACCGTAACGGACCTGTGTTGAAAGTGGCGGAAGCGTTAGCAGATGGGCGGCTTCGTTTTGAGCAGGAGATGGGGCGGCAGGTCCTGATTCTACAACGATCGAGCGATCTTATCGGCGTGGACCTGAAGGCCGGCGATGAGGTGCGTATCGACTCCAGCCTCCATGTGGCGATTGAGAAATTGGAAGATCGGAAATCCACGTCCCACTTGCTCGACGAGGTTCCCACGGTCACGTGGGAGCAGATTGGTGGGCAAACGGAGGCGATCGCGGCCATTCAGAAGGCAATTGAGTATCCCTTGCTCCATGCGGACACGTTTCAGCGCTTCAAGTTCACGCAACCGAAGGGCTTCCTGCTTTACGGCCCTCCCGGCTGCGGAAAGACCTTGATTGGACAAGCGGCAGCCGCCAGCCTTGCAAAGCTGGTGGGGGAGTCGCGCCCAGGTTCAGCCAGTGCGAAGGGGGACAAGCCGCCGGTGACTCGCGGGGCTTTCCTCCACATCAAGGGGCCCGAGATTCTGAATATGTGGTTGGGGGAATCGGAGCGGATGGTCCGGGATCTCTTCGCCCAGGCCCGCGCTCGCCGGAAAGAGGGGGCTCTCCCTTTTATTTTCATCGACGAAGCGGAATCGGTTCTCGGCACGAGGCGGGCCTCTCGTTCCTTCAATATCTCCAGCACCCTGGTGCCGATGTTCTGTTCCGAGATGGACGGGATCGAGTCTCTGCAGGATGTGGTGATCATTCTGGCTTCGAACCGGCCTGATTTGATCGACCCGGCCGTGCTGCGGCCAGGGCGTATCGATCGCAAGATCAAAGTGAGCCGTCCGAATCGCGACTCGGCGGCGGCGATTCTGAACGTATACCTGACAGATGACCTGCCTTTGGACCGGCAATGGATTGACCAGCATGGCGGAGATCGGAAGAAGGCCTGTGCCGACCTCATCGAGCATGCGCTTTCCGCGATCTTTTCGCGCATCGATGAGAATCGACTTCTGTCGATTCGGCTTCGAAGCGGACAGAATAAGGTTCTCTATCGAGGCGATCTGATCAGCGGTGCGATCTTGGCTTCAATCGTTCAACGGGCGAAGGAACAGGCGATCGATCGCATAATTGCGGCCGGCGGGGCTGAGCAAGGCGGCATGACATTAGGCGATCTGGTGACTTCAGTTCACTCAGAATTCCGGGAGGGCGAGATGTTGCCGCCCGATGATGCGGCGGAAGAATGGCTCAAGCTCCTCGATCACCATCCGGAACAGGTGGTGGGGATCTCGTCGTTTCGGAGGGGGCGGCAAACGGAAGAGCGGTTAGTGAATCAGATTATATAGGGTCTTTAAGTCATAAGGTCGTAAAGTCATCAAGTCTGAAATCAGCACTTTCTGACTTGAAGACTTTCGACTTGATGACAATTTGACAATGCGCCTATTCGGCATCGAAACAGAGTATGGGATTACCAGGGAGGACCAGGACGCGGTCGATCCGGTCGTGGAGTCGATGGAACTGGTGCGGGCCCATCTGACGGCCTCCTTCGAGCGGCGCTGGGACTATGGCGGTGAAGATCCGCACGAGGATGCGCGGGGATTTCGGGTCTCCGGCCTGCTGCAGGATAAAGAAGAAGACGAGTTCGCCAAGGTCGATGCCCATCGGCCGTTTTCGTTTCACGAGATGAAGAGCGATTTGGTCCTCCCGAACGGCGCACGCTTCTATAACGATCATACACATCCTGAATATTCCACGCCTGAATGCCGAACGCTATTAGATATCCTTGCCCATGACCGTGCCGGAGAGCGTATTGCCCAGCGGGCGGCGGAGCGTCGAAGCCAGGTACTCGGCGGGCCTCATGTGCAGCTCTACAAGAACAACACGGACTTTCACGGACATAGTTACGGCTGTCACGACAACTATCTCCTGTCACGCTCGATTCCCTTCCCTGCGCTAACTGCGGGGCTGCTACCGTTTCTTGTCAGCCGGCAGGTCATTGCTGGAGCCGGCAAAGTCGGTGTAGAAGGTCAAGAAAGCGGGTTCGTGCCGGGCCAGTATCAGCTGTCTCAACGAGCCGACTTTATGGAGACGGATCTGAGTGTCGACACGATGCACAACCGGCCGATTCTGAATACGCGGGACGAACCGCACGCAGTTCGTGAAAAATATCGACGGCTCCATCTCATCATCGGCGATGCCAATATGTGTGAGTACAGCACGGCGTTGAAAGTCGGGACGACCCAGTTGGTGCTGGAGTTGATCGCGCGCGAGGCTGCCCCGGCGCTTGAATTGGAACATCCCGTCACTGCGGTGAAGCAGCTATCTCGCGATCAGAATCTGAAGGCGGCGGTTCGTCAGAAGAACGGCCGCACCATCACGGGCCTCGACATTCAAGAGCAGTACTACCTCGCGGCCGAGAAGCATTTAGCCGGTGTTGACGCAGAGACCGATTGGATCCTTCACGAATGGGCCGCCACACTACGGTTGCTCACTGGCGATCGTCGACAACTGGTCGGCCGGATTGATTGGGTCACTAAGCTCTGGCTGTTAGAAACCTTTATGCAGGAAGAGCGGATTGGATGGGATGATCCCTGGCTGGCGAGCCTGGATTTGGAGTACCATAATGTGAATCCGGATCGCGGGCTCTTCCTGGGGCTTGAGGCCGAGGGGAAAACCTGGCGGATGACGTCGGAGCATGATGTCGAATCGGCATTGGTGGTTGGCCCGGCCGACACCAGAGCGGGTATTCGAGGCCTCTGCATCAGACGATTTCCGGATCAGATCAAGTCGATGCAGTGGGAACGTATTCAGTTCAGCGGGGGGCTGTTCCCGCGAACGTTAGAGATGGGCGACCTCTTTGAGCCACAGGCGGTGCAAGCCTGCGCGCAGATATTCGAGAGTGCGGCATCCCCGATGGATGCGCTGAACGCATGGAACAGAGGAAAGGAATCCCAATTATGAACTATATCTCAACGCCGGAACGCCGTGAAGGGCCTGGCAATCCGATGCCGAAGGCTCCGAGTCCGTCCGATGAGGGTGGCGGGCCGAAACGGCCAGAGACCGGGTCGCCCGATAAAGATAATTTGCTCAAGCGCATGCGCAAGGTCGATCCGAAACAGGCTGAGCGGTATCGACAACGGACGGGGGAGTGAGGATGGTCACCGAGTCAGGGTTTGTGCTCGCGCAACGCGCGGCCTCGGAAGGCCCTCGTTGGACGCGCGCAGTTAACCCTGACTTCGGCGCCCATCTGGATGTGTGGAGTTAGATGCGAATAAAGGTGAGGTAGAGAGTATGGGGATGCAAGGGGATTTTCTTCAGCTGTTGAAGGAGCAGGGCTACA
>JAENWB010000267.1:0-5621 GCA_016650275.1 Nitrospiraceae bacterium
TACTGACTTAAGAGTTCTGAGTTTTGAGTTATGAGTTCTGAGTTGGAAGACGAGGAGTAAAAAGTTCTGAGTGCTGAACACCGGGGAAGTTATGAGTTCTGAGTTAGTCGGAAAAGCTGACCGCGAGGTTCTGAGTTCTGCGTTCTGAGTTCTGAGTTGGAAGTCGGGCAGAGAATGCGGAATGAGAAATGGGGAATAAGGAATGAATTGGCTAGAAACGCTGAAAGAGAAGTTCTGGGTTCTGAGTTCTAAGTTAGGTCCGGAGCTGATGGCTGATTGCTGAAGGCTGATCGCCTGGAATGTTCTGAGTTAGGAGAGAGTTCACTTACGGCAGAGGAACGGAAAATACGAGAGATGATGCGATTCACAGGCCCTAAAAAAACCCTATTGCTCGGCATTCTGGCATTCGGGCTCGTCGCTCAGGCTCCCACTTTAGGTTATACGGAAGAATTGAGCACCGAGTCCGTTCAGGCCCCCATTCCGGAACTCGAGTTGATCAAGGAAGAAGAAACCGTGAGCATCGCCTCGCGCTACGAACAGCCGATTTCGCAAGCGGCGGGAAATGTCTATGTGGTCACGGACGAAGACATCCAGCACTCAGGAGCAACGGATTTGCCTACCGTCTTGCGGCGTATTCCCGGCATTGAAGTCATGCAGATGAGCGGTGCCGACTTTAATGTGAGTGCCCGAGGAGGCAACCAGCCCTTTGCCAACAAGATGCTGGTCTTGGTCGACGGACGCTCGATTTATATCGATGTCCAGGGCATCGTGTGGTGGAAGGCCATCCCCGTCACACTGCCTGAGATCAAACGCATCGAAGTCTTAAAGGGACCGGCCTCCTCGATCTACGGGTTCAATGCGTTCGATGGCATCATCAACATCATTACCAAATCACCGGAGGAAATGAAGGGAACCACACTGCAGTTCGGCGGCGGGGAACTCGGCACCATCTCAAGTGCGGCGATTCATGCCAACAAGATCGGGGACTTCGGCTATCGCCTTTCCATCGGACGCGATCAGAACCAGCAGTGGCGAAACCGGGATGCGCTGGCCTTCCGCTCGAACAAGTTTAATGTCCATACTGAATACGCCTTGCCGAGCGATGCGAAGCTGCTCGTCTCAGGCGGCCTTGTGGATGCCAACCGGTTCGATGGCCCGATCGGCGAGACCGTGACCTCAGCCACTCAACCATCGCTGGGCTACGCCAACGCGTCATACGAACGCACGAACTTTTTTCTCCGGGGCTGGTGGTCGGGCTACTGGGATACCGCCACAGTCACGCTTAATCCGCTCCTTGCAAACTTCATCCGTGTCACGGATCGGAACGGGAGTTCCGTTCAGCCCTATTTGAGCAACACGTACAACCTAGAAGCGCAGCATGCGCTCGAGTTCGGCGCCTCAAACCGGCTGACCTATGGGGTGAACTACCGGCACAATTCCCTCTCAAGCAGTGCGACGCATGCCTTCATCCGGGAAAACCGCCTGGGCCTCTATCTCCAAGACGAGTGGCGTGCGACACAGTCGTTGACCCTGGTCGCCGGGCTCCGCTACGACCTCGACACCTTCATCAATCCCACGGTGAGTCCGCGCGTCGCCCTGATCTATCAGGCCTCACCCGAACATACCTTTCGAGTCTCGGCTTCGGTCGCGTATCGGCCTCCGACTTTCATTGAAACCGACGCGGATCAGCGGGCGGTGACCACCGTGCCGACCGGGGTGCCGTTCCCGCCCACCTTCACGACCACGACCGTTGTAAAGGGTGCGCCGAATCTTGATCCTGAACAAATCATCGCCTACGAAGCCGGCTATCAAGGATGGTTCTTCAAACATCGGCTCCGGCTCAGGACTGATCTGTTTTTCAATCATATCTCGGATCTCGTCACTAGCCGCAATACATCGGCCTCGACTGCCTCGTTCGTCAATGATCGTGGTCAAGCCGACATATACGGAGGTGAGGCCGGTGTGGAATTCCTCGCCACGAGCTGGTTGACCGGGTTCGCGAATTACTCCTATCAAGAGGTCGGCCAGTCTTTCCTTGGGACTGTCAGGCGTGGAGCACCTCGCTTCAAGTACAACGCGGGATTGCGGGGGGACTGGGATAATGGGTGGAGTGGAGAAGCAGCTCTGTACCATGTCGGCGCAGCCACGTATCCGATAGCCGCGACCTTCACCGCCTTGGCCCCATTTGGCGTCCCATCCATTGACACGCGCGTCGACAGCTACAACCTCCTCAACCTCCGGGTCGCGTACAAGTTCTGGCACGAGAAGGCCGAGGCGAGCTATATGCGTGACGCCGAGGTGGCCCTCTCGGCGTTCAATGCGTTGAACGATACGCACAAGGAACATCCGCTGGGGGATACGATCGGCAGCCGCGTGATGGGATGGATCACGGTGAGGTACTGAGGAATGCGGAATGAGAAATGTGGAATGTGGAATGAGTTGATCAGAAAAGCTGAAAGAGAAGTTCTGAGTCGGAAGGCGAGGAGGGGGAAGTTCTGAGTTCTGAGGTAAGAGAGAGGTTACTTCCAACAGAGGAGCGGAAACGAGAGATGGCGTCGGATAGCCTGAAAGTCTGTTTCGTTGCAGGTAATCAGCGTGGCACCGACGCTGCGCGCGGTCAGGGCGATCAATACGTCGAAGGCAAGTTCCCGAAGCTTGTTCACCTCGTAGTGCTGACGTCTCCTCATGACATTCAGCAACTCGCCGGCGTGGATCCAATGCGTTTCAGTGGGCGTGATAATCTGGCATCGATTCATCAGATCCATCACAAACCGAAGTTCAAGCCCCGGCCTCGCGCCACGAAACAGCTCATGCAGCACTACAGCCGAGCAGCGAATCACGTAGGGAGCCTGGAGAAGACGAAAGGCGAAGCGACCAGTTCGGAAGTTCTCGATATAGACCGAGGTGTCCAGCATGGCTAACTTAGCTGGACTTGAACGCATTCCGCTTCCCAACGCCGCTATATCGTTGGATCACCCAATCATGGGCGGCTTTCTCGGTCACCAGGTCCAGGGCCATTTGAATGGCCTCTGTTGTGGATTTAGTTCCGAGGGCCTTTTTCGCTCGTTTCAACTTGTCGGGGTCCAATCTGGCGGACACTTGAACAAGAGCCATGGAGCACCTCCTGTCGGACAGGATATATGAATCTGTATGACAAGATCAAGCGGCGGCATGAGGAATGTGGAATGAGGTATGTGGAATTCGAAATGAGGGATTGGGGAGCGCTGACGAATTCTGAATGCGAAAAGTGGAATGAGGAATGAGGACTTGGGGAGAGCTGACCAATTCTGAATGAGGAGTGTGGAATGGGGAATGAATTGCCCAGACGCAATGTCGTTATGGAAAAGAGTTTTGCCTTTGCAGTCGCCATAGTCATGACTGGCCGTCGACTCCAGCTGGATCGAAGGGAGTGGGTGCTGTCGAAACAGCTCATTCGCTCCGGCACATCTATCGGAGCAAACATCGAAGAGGCGATTGCTGCGCAGAGCAAGAAAGATTTCCTCTCGAAGATGTCTATCGCATTAAAAGAAGCACGAGAGACACATTATTGGCTCCGGGTTATTCGGGACTCTGGACTGGCGAATGGTGTGGAAGTGGCGGCGCACATACCTGCGTGCCAAGAACTAGTCAGCCTGCTCAGCAGCATTACCCTAACGACTCGCGAAAATCTTGAATCAACACCACGGGCTCGACGTGTGGACCGTCACAATTCAACATTCCACACTCCTAATTCCACTTTGAGGCCGTACAGGAATACGGAATGAAAAATGTGGAATGGGAAATGAAGGCTTGGAGAGCGCTCACCAAGCCGAGATGAGGTCACTATGGTAGCTACCGCTGATCACTATTCGGTTCTCGTCGTGGAAGATAACCAGGACCTCGTCATCGGGTTACAGGATTTGCTGCACCATGATGGCTACGCCGTCACCGTTGCCGGCACCGTCGCCGGCGCCATCGAACTCGTTCGAGCCCATCGCTTCAGCGTCATCTTACTGGACCTGGGCCTGCCGGACGGCGATGGGCTCGAGGTCTTGAAAGAAACTCAACGCCTGGACCCCTCTCTCCCCGTCGTAATCGTGACCGCCAATATCTCGCGGGATCGCACCGTGGGATCGCTGACGGAGGGGGCGTTTGCCTATCTCACGAAACCGTATGATCGGGATGAGCTTCGGCACACGGTCCGTCGCGCCATCGGGGTCAAGGAACTCGCCGTAAAGGTCGAACGGACGGAACGCCTCCTCAATGAAAGCGAAGAACGCTTGGAGCTCGTGATCCAAGGCTCCAGTGACGGCTTCTGGGATGGACGGGTCCTTCCCGGCGAACCGTGGAGTTCTCCGCGCACACCGGTCTGGTGGTCTCCTCGCGTCAAAGCCATGCTGGGTTATACCGCCGAGGAATTTCCCGATGTCTTGGAGAGCTGGGCTTCCCGGCTTCATCCCGAAGATGCCGACCGCGTCTACGCGGCCTTGACGGTCCATATCGAACGCCGCGATCCCTACGACGTGGAATACCGGCTCCTCACCAAGACAGGTGCGTATGGCTGGTTCCGCGCCCGCGGCCAAGCGATCTGGGACGAGACCGGTCAGATAACCCGTATGTCCGGCTCCCTCCAGTGCGTGACCGATCGCAAATGCGCGGAGGATGCGCTTCGACGGAACGAGCAACTCCTGAAAGATGTGGTCAACAACACCACCGCCGTGATCTACGTGAAATACACCGACGGCCAGTATCTTCTCACCAATCGCCGGTTCGAGCAGCTCTTTCACCTCACCACGGATCAGATTGTCGGTCATACCGATCACGAGATTTTTCCCAAGGATATCGCCGATGCGTTTCGCGCCAACGACGTGACAGTGTTCGAGCGGAACAGCGCGGTGGAATATGAGGAATACGCGCCCCATTCCGATGGCCTCCATGCCTATCTCTCGATCAAATTCCCGCTGTGCGACCATACCGGCAAGCCCTATGCGACTTGCGGCATCTCCACCGACATTACCGAGCGGAAGCGCATCGAAGAGGAGCTCCGTGCCAATGATGCGCGAAGCCGTCTCGCCCTGCCAGCCGGGCCGGTGGGGCTCTGGGACTGGGACCTTCAGACCGGTCATATTTACTGGTCGCCACAAGTCGACCGGTTGCTCGGCGTGGCGGCTGGATCGGTCCGCGGCACGCAGAGCGAATTGCTCGCGCTCGTCCACCCGGACGATCGTGAGATGATTGTGCTCGCCCTGCGCCATGCGCTAGAGCCGCAACGCGCCGATGTGACGTTTGAACATCGCGTCCTGCGGCCGGACGGCAGCATCCAATGGTGTGTCTGGACGGGGGAGATTATTCGAGATCATGACAGAACGGCCCTGCATATATTGGGAACGGTCCGCGCCACAGACGGTGGCGCATGAAGCGGAATTGGGAATGTTGAATGGTAAATGTTTAATGGTCGAATCGGAAAAGGCTCCGAACATTCATCATTCAAAATTCAACATTTAACATTCGACAGATACCGGAATTGACATGGGACCATGGGTCTGAGGATGATGAAAACGAGTGATTACATAGACCGGCTCTTCCGAGCGATGGTGGGACTCGTCTGGTTGCTCGGCCTCTGTACCCTGGGTGTGTCCGAA
>JAENWB010000268.1:0-14717 GCA_016650275.1 Nitrospiraceae bacterium
GAAGGAGGAAAGGCCGATGTGAACGTGGCGTTGAGACGAATGGCCGGATCGGTATTCAACAGCCCGAAGCAGTTCGGTCCGATCATGCGCATGCCCTGTTGACGGACAGTCTCCGCGAGAAGTTCCTGGGCCTGCTTTCCTTCAGGGCCTGATTCGGCAAAGCCTGCGGAGATCACGATCACGGAGTGGATGCCTTTGCCGGCACAATCGGTGAGGACCGGCAGCACCGCATCACGCGGCACGACAATCACCGCCAGATCGACGGCGTCGGGGACTACGGTGACGGACGAGAAGGCGGTCAAGCCCGCAATGGTTGCCGCCTTGAGGTTCACTGGATAGATGGCGCCGCGAAACCGGTTGTCGGCGAGGGCTTTGACGATCCGGTAGCCGATGCTCGTGGGATCGCGGGACGCTCCGATTACGGCCACGGAGCGGGGATAGAAGAACGAACGAAGCGAAGCGGTTGTGGCAATACGTTCGCGCAACTCCACGCGGGCCGTCGTACTCTCGGTCTGGTGCAGCGAGAGCTCGACTTGCATATCGCCGCCTTCATAGGTTTCATGGACCGGGTACCCGGATTCCCGGAAGACTTCGCGCATGGCAAGATTGTCCGTGTGTGTGACCGCCCACAGGCTGGTGAAGCCTCGGTGTATGGCCAGCATCGCCAACCGTTCGAGCAGGATCGTCCCCAGGCCTTTCCCATGAAAGCCGTCGTCGACTGCCATGGCCACCTCGGCCTGATCGGCGGTGCGCGCCCAATATGAACCGGCGGCGATGATGCGCGGCTGTCCGTCGATGGTCCTTGTGACCATGAGGGTGAGTTGCTTGGACGGGTTGGAGGAATCACAGAGCGACGCGATGGTGTCGGCAGGGGGCGCGGTTTCAGAAAAGAACCGATGCCGCCTGGATGCTGGTGACAACCGATCGACGAACCGTTGCATCATCGTCTGGTCCTCCGCACGGGTGGGGCGGAGGGATGCGGTCGCGCCATCGCGCAGGATGACCGGTCCAGATTCCAGACTCCCGGATTCCGGAGGCGGTTGGAACAATGGGCGGATCTGCTTCATGCTCGGTCCCCTACTCGCCTTGCTGCTATTAAGGTCGCAGCAAGGCGCTCATCCCGTTTGTTTCGTGCGTTGCCAGGCCTGCAACAACCCAAAGGTTCGCCGGAAAATATCCTCAGCTTCCCGTCGAGGCACCTCTCCTTCGTGAATCAGGGCGTGGATGCGCAGAGCGGGCTGCAATTGTTTGAATTTCGCAGTATCGCACATTCCTTTCCTCTGCAGGGGCGGATCGGTTACATCAGACAATCGGGTCTCACCAGTAATATGCCACCGAGGCCCGCCATCACGATCCCGCTCCCCAATTTCAGCCAGCGACCGGCACGTTCCTGCAATTTTCTGCGACTCAGCGTAGTCACCGCGATGATGACCATGAGACTGTCATCGAAGATGTAAACCAGGTTATAGAGGCCGAGGTAGCCATAATATTCCCAAGAGGGTATCTGTTGAAGCGTCAAAATCTGCGTATAGAGCGCCGGGAATCCGGCAGTACAGAGCAGCTCGATCAGATTCACGAGTCCGGCCAGGACCACGATGCCTGCCATCGCACCGGAGAGATGCTCGGCTTGGAGTATCCCCCGGATCCTGGCGTAGAGCCCCGGCTTGGCGGACTCGGGAATGCTCAGCGAGATCCCGCGATGGAGGGCAAAGAAGTCCTTCACGTTGACCGCTCCCACCAAGAGGGCGATGCCGCCGAGACCGATCTGGATGGGGCGTGAGAGGCCGAATAGGAGAAACATGTTGAGCCAGGCTGCCATGAAGGCAAAATACATCAAGCCGCTGACCAGGACGAAGGTCCCGGCGATGAGAGCCATTTTCAGTCGATCGCGAAGATTGACCAGCAATGACAATAGGAAGAGCAGCACCCACATCGCGCAGGGATTAAGTCCATCCAGCAACCCGATGACGATCGTGAACAGTGGAAGGCCCAGGTCCCTGACGAGAAGCTCGCCGAACCACGTTGTTTGGATGCCTTCAACTGCGGGATGTGGGGTGGTGTCTTGGTTGAGTCGGTCGAGCCGGGCACGGATCTCTACTCCGGTCGTGTCGGCTGAGAGGAATCCGACGATCAATTCTGTGCCGATGAGAAAGGAGGGGACGCCAAAGTTATCTAGTCCCCGCTCACCAGCCAGTGTCGCGAGCCGCTGCCGAGCGGCTGAGTTTTGAGCAACGTCGTAGATGGCGATCCGAAGCGATGGCCGCTCACGCCGAAGTACATCGAGAAAGACCTTCGCGGATTCGCAATGAGGACAGCCGGCGCGAACAAAGACTTCAAGATCCGTGGCTGGTTCGCCGGCTTGGACCCGTGCCCCGCTCCCCAGCGCGAGCAGGACAAGGCAGATGCCGATCGTGCGGACGAATCCCCATATGTTTTGGTGTGGATGGAACACGATGTCGCGTTAGTCGACCGAGCCAAACGGCGTCCTGCTTCTGATATACGACAGCGCATCCAACATCTGTTGGTCCGTCAATGTGCCGCGAAATCCGTGCATGGGAGTGAATAAGATCCCGTTGGACATTGTGATGAGCAGCTCCCAGTCGGCTCTCGCGAGCAGGCTCTGCGATTGGAAATTGGTAGGCCGGAGGATCAGGTACTGCGCCTCGGGCCCATTCCCGTCCAATGTCTCGCCATGACAACGGAGGCAGTATTGTGTATAGACCGCTTGTCCCTCCTTGGGATTTCCACGGGTAGTTTGCCCGATGGCCCAGGAACTGGCCAAGACGATCAGGCACACCGCACTGATCACGCTGAAGAATTTCATGGCTACTTTTCTTTACTGATCCCAATCAGCCGTGGATATTCATGCATTCAAAGGCGATTCTGATCTGGATGAGGAAGTCATCTATCTCTGGAGTCGGTTCTCCAGCCTGGACCTGCGTCCCCCAGAAAAGCAGGAGAAGGAAAAAAGATGTGCCCCGTCGCCGAGTAAGTCCCTCCAGGCTTGTGCGCTGAGAGAACACAACCTCGTATTAACTGACAATGTCCTGGGGTGACACAGCCCTGATGTACGACAGCACATCCAACATTTGCCGATCCGTCAGCTTGCCGCGAAAGCTGTGCATCGGGCTGAACAACACGCCATTCGAGATCGCCACGAGCAATTCCCAATCGCTCTTGGATCGAGTGATCGGGGATTGAAGATTGGCCGGCCGTACGATCAAATCCTGGCTATCCGGGCCCTTCCCATCCAACTTGTTCCCATGGCAACGCAGGCAATTCTTTTCGTATACCACCTGCCCTTCCTTGGGATTTTCTCGGGCAGTCTGCCCGGCGGCCCAGGAACTTCCCAACACGACCAAGAACACCACACTGATCACGCTAAGGACTTTCATGCTGTCAACTTCTCCTTGGTTGGTGGCGTGGGTAACCAGTTATCTGCTCTCAACGGATAACAAGGACGGAGGTATTGGCCCCATGCACGATCCCGTGCGACACGCTGCCCATCAAGAAACGATCGAGCCCCTTCCGCCCATGGGAGCTGACCACAATGAGGTCGTGGCTATTTCCTACTTCGCACACAGTCGTCACGGGATCGCCAAGGCGGACATCGGTAGACACTGTGAAGTGCGGACTCGCCAACGCCTGGGCCGTGTCGTTCACGACCTGTTCAGCATGCTGCTTACTCAGCTCAGACCAACTTTCGAGTCCCACCACCAGACGGGGGTCGACCATATGCAGCGAGGGGACGACTGAGAGGATGGTGACCGCGACGGGGTTCTTGAAGGGGTGCGACGTCAGCCACGTGCGCAGTCGGATCGCATCCTCGCTGCCTTCCACTGCCATGAGGACGCGGGCGACGGGTCGAGCTTTCCCCTTCACGATCAAGGTCGGCACCGTGGCATGGAGCAGGATGCGGTGCGAAATGCTGCCTGCAAACACTTCCGTCAACCGGCTGTGATCGCGCGTGCCCACTGCGATAAGGTCGGCTTGTACTGTGGTGGCGCTGTCGAGAATGAAAGCGGCCGGGTGCTGGACTTCGCACAACGTCCGGATGGAGGGGACCTCAGCCTGCAGCAGGCTGCGGCAGCGTTCAACGGCCTGACGACCGGCATCGATCATGGCCTGGCGGAAGTCGTCGTACCCTTGCAGGTTGGTTGCCCCGGCCACCATGGGATAGTGAAACATGCCCAGGTCGACGCCATGCACCAACACCACTTCGTCCGGTTTGTACAGCAGCCCTATCTGCTCGACTGTGGCAAAGGCTTCATCCGACCAATCCACGCCAACTACGATTCTCATTGCCGCCTCCCCTCTGATTCAGAATAACGGGTGCGGTGCCGTGCCGAACGGTAAGATCCGCGGCGATTCGCCGGCATTCCCCCGAATGCGCCAGACGCCGCCCTCAAGCGTTAGATAATGCACTTCTTCGTACCAGCTGTCGATCGGTACCCGGAGGCCGCCGGTCTTCGAGAGGCCCGACAAGCTCCCCATGCAGGTCACTTCGATGACGGCGGTGGAGCCCGATCCCACTTTGACGATCTTCGAAAAGAAATGCACATCGCTCAGATCATGGTATTCCTTGAACAGGTCGAACCAGATCTTGCGAACATCTGCCTTTTTCAACCCATGATAGTTGTACTGGGTTGCATAGAGCGTCATGACGCCGTCCAGATCTTCTGCAGCGATGGCTGTGTCAGCCTTGTGAAACACCTCCAGGACCTGCTTGACGGTGGTCTGATCCACCTCCACGACCGCGCTCGGTGGAATGGACGTAGTCGCCTGTCCCGTCGTTCCGGTCACCAGGCTGAGTGCCACCACAGCGACAAGCATCCATTGACGGGGACAGGACCACATCGGTCGTACTATGGCCACAGCCGGCGTGAGGCCGGTCATCGGCCCACCGTCGGTGATAGGCAATGATCATGACGTGGGAATATACCGCACTGTCCATTGCGCGTCATGATAGGGTTGGCGGTCATATTCTTCTCCTCACGGTTGGGACCAGGGCTCAGCGGGTCCATGTGACCCGTACGAATTGTTCACCCTGGTCGTAATGGACGTCGAACTCCCCCTCATAGGCGTGATGAAGAGTTTCACCGATGCGCCTAGGGAGGTGCGTATCTGTAGTGGAGATCACCAAGGTTGCGCCCTGTTGTTCGTATCCCATGACGCGGGACAGGGGGTGTTCAGATTTCTCCTTAGCTTCTGTATTGTGGACCACTCCCATAATCTCTTCTTTGTGATCAGCGAGAAAGGAACCGCTTAGAGTTAGGATACCTTTGGCGTACTTATCCCGAATCCTGAGACAGGCCGGGCAGACGATCTCGTCGGCTTCCGCCGGCTTAGGGTTCCAGGTCCAGCGGCCCTTATGGAACAGGGCCCCGCATTCGGTGCAGACCGTCGGCTCCTTGAGCTTGCCTCGCAGTTTATAGGTGTCGTGTTCGTACTCTTGAATGGTTCGGTCTCTGCGAACTCCCAACCCTGACGGGATCTTTGAATGTGTGGACATGTGACGGCGTACCTTCCTTGGAAGACAAGATGTCTTATGAGTATGAGGTTGGTAACGAGGGAGCGCGTTCGAGCATCGCTTCCTCGGCCAGATTGAGATACTGGATCACGTCGCGATCCTCGACTTGCGTGAAGTCCACGAAGAAATTTCCCACGGCGTAGAACGGGTCCGGCGTCATGAGAATCACCAGCTCGTCCACATGTGAACGAACTTCACGGATCGTCGACGGGGGTCCGACCGGAATCACTCCCACCAGGCGGCGGGGCTGCAAACTGCGAATGGCGAGTGCCGAGGCCAGGAACGTCGAGCCTGTGGCGATGCCGTCGTCAACCAAGAGTACGGTGCGGCCCGTGAGTTGAGGGAGCGACCGTCCCTGGCGGTACAGGTCTTTGCGCCTGGCGATCTCTTTCTCTTGGGCATGAATCAACCCGTCCAGCTCATGCCGGGATAAGCCAAACGAACTAACCGCCTCTTGATTCAGATAGCGCGATCCCGTCTCGGCCACCGCTCCAATCGCATACTCGGGATTGCCCGGCGCACCGATCTTGCGGGTAATGAACACGTCCAGCGGAAGGTGGAGTGCCAGGCTGAGCTGATAGCCGACCGCCACTCCGCCGCGGGGAAGAGCCAGAATGAGACCATGAGGGTCGTCACGATACTGCAACAACTCAGCGACGAGCTGACGGCCCGCCTCTTCACGGTTCTTAAAAACCACTGACACTCCTTCTTCTTGCCGTGGATCTCACTGCCGGTGCCGCAAGATGAGTCCACTCGTGACGCCGACGCTGATCAGAAACATGGTGAGCAGGACCAGCTACGCGATCAGCCACCACAGTTGGCGATGAGGTCCCGTGGCCTCGTGATACCCATGCACGGCCCACGGAATCTCAAGATAGAGAGGGTGTCGCAACATCGCACCTCTCCTTTCGATCGTCCTCAGGAGACCTTCACCTCGATCGATTTCGGCTTCGCCTTCTCCGACTTGGGCAGGTGTACTTTTAAGACGCCCTCTTTGTATTCTGCGCTGACCTTGCTGCCGTCGGCATCTTCCGGCAAGGTGAAGCTCCGCATAAAACTCCCATAGGCCCGCTCGACACGGTGGTACTTCTTTCCTTTTTCCTCTTTTTCGTATTTCCGCTCGCCGGAGATGCTCATCACATCGTCCTGGACCGTCAGTTTGACGTCTTCTTTTTTTACTTCCGGCAGATCCGCCTTGATGAGATATTCCTTATCGTCCTCTGTAATGTCGACGAGCGGCGACCATTCGGCGACGGTCATGGCTTCCTTCCCGGCCTCGGTCCGAACAGCAGGGCGACCCAAATAGGTCGAGAGGCGTTGTTCCATATTCTCCAGATCTTTGAAGGGATTCCAGCGCGTCATCACCGGTTCCCAACGGGTTAAATTAGACATGAGACACCTCCTTGTGATTTAGGATGGGAGTGGACGTTGATCTGGCAGGCTTCCCTGCTGGCGCAGCAGCGTCAGGGTATAACTGCCCCCCTTCGCGTGCGACAGCTTGACCTGACCCGTCCGGCTCAAACGGTCAACCACGAGAAAGACTTGGTTCCATGTGAGGTTGGGGCAGCGTCGCGTCACGTCTTCGAGGTCGCACGGGCCGAGCTGGAGCACCATCTCGATCACTTTATCTTCTGCTGTAGCTTGCTGAGCCATATCCCACCTCTTCTCAAGAACGGAATGAGTTGCTGGGAGGATAGTCTTGCATTGTCGGTGCCACAGGATGTTGTCGCCGGATGGGAGAGGAAGAAGTTTGGTAGCACAGGGAGTTACAGGCTTAAAGCATGAAGAGAGGGCTGGACCATCCGGCAGATTGAGGAGTTTTGGGGCAGTGACAAGTCAGGGGACTGTTGCCAAATACCTCAGCGAAGATCGAGATACCGTTGCTCGCGCGCGCAGCCTGAAGGCGCAACATTGATGAGAGGAGAGGCTACGTTTCCCTGGCTTCCCGCTGGAGGTGCGGATCGGGAATGACGCTCCCACATTGAACACAGCGCACCTTGCCGGCCTCGTGTTCCTCCTCCGAGACGCAGTCGGAGATCAGGCGACTATGCATACAGGAGCAAGGCTGGCTCATTGGGGGCGGTTGTGGAACATGTCCTGGTTCTTCGAGGTTCACGATGTACCTCCAGGATGGCACGTAGGAATTGCTAGCGGATCTTTTGTATCATAATTCTCTTATGCCCGCGATGCAAGCCACGAAAAATGGGAAGGTGAGCGGTCCGTTTGCTGATACTGAGTGTGGGGTCTAATGGGAGTAATTACATGAGGTTATGACGTGCGAGACAATGGCAGTGGTCACTGGTGAAGGGCGAGCACGGGATTGCGGAAACCGATTGAGGCGGGATCTTTCCTTGGAAGTGAGCCTTCACCCACACCACGCGGCAGTGAGGGAGATGCGCTGCATTATGTATTGCGAAGGAACCGGGGTTTGTCTCTGACGGACACCATCTTGACCAGGTCCCGCACAGACAAGAGGCCCACGACCTTGTTCTCTTCCGTCACTGCGAGGTGGCGAATCCGTTCCTCGGCCATGCGCCGGCTGGCGTCGCGAACGGTACGGTTGATGTCAATCTGAATCAGGGGATAATTCATCACGGCCCCGACGCGGGTGCTGTTCGCAGGGAGACGGGCCGCGATCACTTTCCTCACCACGTCGGTCTCGGTCACGATACCGACCATTTCGCCGGCTTCAAGCACGAGGAGCGAACCGATCCGCTTCTCCGCCATCGTCTGTGCCGCCTCCAGCACCGTCCGTTCACTCGCAATGGTCTCCATCGACGTTCGCATGAGCACGCTGAGGGGCCGGTAGACGTTGTCGAGGTCACGAATGGGGCCCCCTTCTGAATCGACAAAATAGCGCGCGAGATCTCGGATCGAGATGATCCCGACGATTTCATCCTTGTCCGAGACGCAGAGATAGCGGACATGGTTCGTTTCCATCAGATGGCTCGCGTCCAGCATGGGGCGATCCGGCGTGATCGTCAGCAGCGGACTGGTCATGATCTGATTCGCCATGGCAAGAGAAATATCCATTCCTTTGGCGAGCACCTTCAGAATCAGGTCCGTCTCAGTCACGATCCCCGACTTGCGGGACATGCGACCCTCTGCATCGACCGACTCTATCAACAGGGAACCAAGGCTTTTCTCCCGCATACGTTCGGCGACCTCCACGATCGTGGTCTTGGGTGGGACGACTTCCAAGTACCGGTGCATGAAATCCCCGACCGTGCCTCCTGACCGTTCAGTCATAGACGTTCCCTTTCTTCGTGAGACAGCATGACAGCCTACTGCTGTGCTTCGATCACCAGCCGTGAGCCCAGTTCATTCGTGAATATGGGAGTTTATCATTTCGTCACGGCATATGGCGAGCCATGGGCTACGGTGCGACACAGGTTCGGGAGTTGGAAGAAACCATCAAGCGGATTCCGTGCGATGTCGAATTGGTTGCCACGCCGGTTGACTTAGGCAGAATTATATCTATCAAACAACCTGTCTGATCACCTATCGTTTTGAAAGGCAGGGGACGCTAGGCTTCAGGGATGTATTGGAGGGTATCATTCTGAAGGCGAATGGGGATGAATCCTTTTCGTGGCGGATGCCTCGAACGTAGTCAGTGAAGGAGAAATGATGAAAGGAACTGTGGTGACAACAAATATTCAAGGCAAAAATAGAGCGCCCGATTACTGCCATCGATGCGGCGGGTTTATGGTGGCGGATCTTTCTGCTGACACTGGGACGGTGGAATGGCATTGTGTGACGTGTGGTGAGCGGGTCGACCAGGTGATTCTGGCCCACCGGCAACACCAGGAAGCGCGTGAAGAAGCTGAACAGCTGTTTGCCGGCTCAGGCCACTCTCTCTCGAATTAACCCGCAATACGCCCTCCTGTTCGGATGGCAGCTCTGGTGTTCCGTACAAGGGTGAGCCGCTTTTGTTGTTCCCCTCCTCCGATACCACTCAGCAAGCGCCGTCTTCCCACATACCTCGAACTACGATGTAGAGGTTTCATAATAACAACTCCCCATTACTGGGGAGTGTGTGAGGGAGATAATAAAAAAAGCGGAGCGAAAGCTGGTTAGAGAGCTCTCTGTCTATTATGGAGGTCTTGGAGGGGATTTAGGCTTCCCACCCTCTCGGTGGGCCTGCACACCACCCCTGCGCTCGACCTCGATTCCTTGAATGTTCCTCTCACCGAGGCCTCCACTCACTTATAAGATAACCGTACTTGGCGAAAGGTCAATGGGTGGGATTATCTCGTCGCTCGGGATAGGTCACCGGGTCACTGTGGCGTAGTGGCGTATAGGGCGGGGCGGGTCTACTCAGGCCGCGAGCGGTGCGGCACTGTTGCGAGCGAGGCTTTCTTCTACCTGTCCTCGCCGACAGTGCGCTCGCGCAGCCGGCGGACTAACTCCTGATAGGACGACGTGTGGATGATCTTCTTGAACTGACTGCGGTAATTCTGCACCAAGCTGATCCCATCTACGATGATGTCGTAGGCATACCACTGGCCCTCTTTTGAGAAGAGTCGGTAATCCATGGGGATCTCCGTTTTGCTCGACCGCAGCTCGGTCCGTACCTCCGCGTAGTTCCTCTCGATCCGTTCGGAGAGATAGAGTACTTGTTGTCCTGAATACCCTTCGATTTTTTCGGCATAGCGGTCGGAGAGAAAGCGTTTGAAGAGTTCGACGAATTCGGCACGCTCGCTGGTTGTGAGTGGAACCCAGTGGCCCGCGAGCGCGCGCTTCGACATTTCCGTGTAGTCGAAGTGGGCCGCGATGACCTCTTCCAGCATATGTCGGCGCGGGATGAGCTTGGCCGGATCCTTCAGCTGCTCGTCTTCGAGGATGCGGAAGACCTCGGTGAGCGTCGAGCGGACCACCTCAGTTGGGGGCTCCGAGATCTGGCCCGATGAGCCGAACGCGAAGGTACACGTAAGGGCGACAAGAAACAGAGGGAGGAAGAAGGCCCTGCTCCGAGCGATCCAAGCCAGGCGCCAATGACTGTGGGGCGTGAAGTGCGCGACAGGCGAGATCCGAAGTTCGAAGTCCGGGGTTCGAAGTTCCGAAAACCTCGAACGTCTGACCTTGAACCATCGCCCGTCCTGCCAGTCTCGCTCGGCCATCCTCATGACTCGTCAATCCAACACGAAAGTTATTTTTAGGTCCACGCGATACAAGGCGACCTTGCCGTTGTCGATTACCACATGTTGCTCCTTCACCCAAGCCGATTTGATGTTGTGCACGGTCTTGGATGCCCGGGCGATCCCGTTCTGAATGGCATCTTCGAAACTCTTCGGCGATTCGGCACTCAACTCGATGATCTTCGCGACGGACATGGGACTCCTCCTTTTTTCTGCGCGAAAGCGCGGTTCCTGACAGATTGATCGCCCGACTACGTACAGACTTTCCGTCGTTCCGCGAGCCACGAATAATTCGGAGTGCATTAGATGTGCCGTGGTTACGTGCTGATCCTGGGCCACAGAGCGCTATGAAGCGTAGCGTTTTGCGGCAGAGAGGCATAGTCACGTGGGGAGTTAGGCGTCATCCTGTTGACTCTGGGCCCAGTGGAAAATAGATGAAGTGAGTTGATGGCTTGAAATATCGAGGGCTTCCCACTCTTGTAGCGATGGCATCAGCATTGCGTCGCGCTATGAGATTATGAAGCGACGAGGCGTGCTCAAGATCACCCTGATCCTGGCGGGAACCCTGATCCTGACCCAATGCCGACCGCCGACTCCCGTTGCCGCAGCCGTGGAATTTGCTCCGGGAGTGGGTGCGGATGCCGATCAGCCGGTCATCAGGGAGCTGGTGGCAGCGTTCAATGAGGCCGAAGCGGCGGTCAAGAAGGCTGACCTCGATGCGATCATGAAGTTTTACGCTACGACCTACAACTATCATGGCTTAAAAAGATCGGATGTGCGCCGAGTATGGGAGGAAGCCTTCATGCACTATGGGGACATCAGTTCATCCCATGTCTTCACTGAGCTGAAATTGGTCCAGGCCGACGGCGTCAGAAAAGCCTATGTGACCTGCACCGGATGGCTCTACGGGACGGAGAAACAGACGGGAAAACCCATCACCATTGATAGTTGGGTGCGCGAGGTGCACTACCTCGTCAAAGAGGAAGGCGCCTGGCGATTCTTCGGAAATGCGGGAGGGGCATCCCCTTCGGCTCCACCAGCAAGCGCTCCTCATCATCCTCTATTCTAGTAGGATGCTCAAAAAGGCCGGACTTCTCACCCGCCCAGCCCAGGCGCGCCGAGACGCGCCATTCCGCAGGCAAGGCCGCAGCGAGCGAAGAAGCGAGGAGGTACGTACCGCACTTCGTGTGGGCCGTTCGCCCTATGAATGATTCTTGGCGAACGGAAAAGCCCCTCCAGTAATTCCGACATCCGAGAGGCTCTGTTCGGTACGTTGAGCTTCTGAGCGATGTGAGAACGCCGCTGGCGGGCGTTCTCAGCATCCTGCTAGCTCTCGATCTTTGACGGCTCATGATGAAACGCGGCGACCTTCGGACGAACGAGAGCGGCAAAGTCCTTATACCGAAGCTTGATCGCGCCGACGTAGGTGCCGGCCTCAAAGACGATGGACTCGTCTTCCGTCAGGAGTTGATCAACGTACACCTCCATGCCATAGAGATTGCCGAATGGCGGCATCGTTCCCACTTGGCAATCGGGGAACAGATTTGAGATCTCCGCTTCCGTTGCCAGTCGCACGTCGCGGGCTTCCAGTACATCCCTCAATCGTTTCAAGTCCACCCGCCAGGTTGAGGGGAGCACCGTCATCACGAAGTACTGATCGGCCTTGACCACGACGACTTTCGCGACGAAGTCTCCAGACACATCCAGCGTTTGCGCCACGTCGTGCGCGGTATAGGCCTTCGGGTGGCTGACCATTTCATAGGGAATCTTGTTCGTGTCGAGAAAACTCTGGAGTCGTTTCAGGATCGGCATGGCAACCTCCCTCGCTGATAGACAGGATACGTATATGTTATGCGTGGTTCGTTTAACCGTTCAAATAAGCAAATGAAATGCCATGAGTGCTCCGCGGGGGCGATCACGCAAACGTGTGAAGAACAGAGAAGTTAGCGCGCAGTGCGGTAGAAGATCGAGAAGTCTCTGCCGTCCCCACTGTCGCATTTCACCACGGTCCTCCGTTGCTAACGTGGCAAAAGGCTCCTAGATCGACCACTTCCCCTCATCAATTCGCGAGTTTTCCGTGGCACACCTCATGCTGACTCTATAAATGGAGTCTTATGACCATGAGGCCAAGAGCTTGTAGCGGAGTGTTGAAACAGTTCGTCAGATTCGTTAACAACGCACTCTCGATATCCGGGAAGCGCGAAGCGTCGTTCCTGAATTGTGAGCGAGAGAGGCAAGGTGTGCGCGAGAGGCGAGGCTCGCAGTTCGAAGTTCCGGGTTCGACGTTCCAACAACCTCGAACTTCGGACCTCGAACCTTTGCCCGTCCCGCCCGACTCGCTCACGTTTCACGAACGATATGGGCTCATTCTCCTTGTCGCATTTGCGATGGCGGGACTTATTGCCTGCGAGAGAACTCCCGATCAAGCGCCTGAAGCCAAGAAGGCGGTTGTAGCTGACAGGCCGGGACTGCTCCATCTCACATCCGAAGAACTCGCGCGGACGGTGATCGAGGTCACACCGGTTGCCCGTGGGCAATTGCTGGTACCTCGGGAATTTCCCGCCACAATTCAAGCCAACGAAAATGAACTGGCGGAGGTGACCACGCTCATCAGGGGCCGGGTGGTGAAGGTCCATGTGGATGTCGGCCAAGACGTGAAGAAAGACGCCTTGCTGGCGATGCTCCACAGTACTGACCTCGGTGTGGCAGAAGGGGCATACCTGAAAGCTGCGGCAAAGCTGCACGAAGCGAAGCTGGCGTTCGAGCGCGCCAGGGACCTGCATGAACAAAAGGTTGTGAGTTTGGCCGAGTTGCAGCGCCGCGAGGCCACGATGAAAACGGCACAAGCCGAAGCGCGCGAGGCGCGCAACCGTCTGGAACTGCTCGGCGTCCCCCGGCAGGAGGTCGAGCGGCTGGATCGTGAGGATACGATCAAGGCCGACGTGCCACTGCGCGCGCCGTTCGACGGCCGGGTCATCATGCGCAATATCACGAGGGGCGAGGTGGTCGAGATGGAGCAGAAGCTCTTCACCGTCGCGGATCTTTCGGATGTGTGGGTCGTCGGCAACGTGCCGGAGAAGGACGTGCAGTTTATCAGGAAGGACCAGAAGGTTGATGTGATTGTGTCCGCCTATCCCCATGCCATCGTTCCGGGAACGATCACCTACATTGGAGATGTGCTCGATCCGGCCACCCGCACGATGCGCCTGCGGGTGACTGTGGCGAACCCCGATCGGTTGCTGAAGCCGGAAATGTTCGCCGCTGTCCGCGTCTATGTGGCACCGATCCAGGATGCGCTGACCGTGCCGCTCGAGGCAGTCCAAAACGGGCCGACCGGTACGATGGTGTTTGTTCAGAGGGGGACGAATGACTTCGAAGTCCGAACGGTCAAGTTGGGGGAGGAGCAGGGAGAGTTGGTGACGGTGTTGGAAGGGGTGAGCGCCGGCGAGCAGGTTGTGACCAAGGGATCGTTCGTACTCAAGTCTGAGATGGAACGGCACAAGATCGAGCCGACGCTATGATCGCCGCCCTTCTGGAATTTTCGCTGCGGCAACGGACCCTGGTGCTGGGCTTGGCCTGTCTATTGTCCGTCGCCGGCGTCTTCGCCTTTCAGTCTATTCCGATCGACGCCTACCCCGACGTCACGAACATCCAGGTGCAGGTGCTGACCGAGGCACCGGGTCTCTCGCCGATCGAAGTCGAGCGGTTCATCACCTATCCGCTCGAACTCCAGATGACCGGCCTGCCTGGTTTAGCGGAGATCCGATCCCTTTCCAAATTCGCCCTGTCCCAGATCACGGTCGTGTTCAACGACGACGTGGATATGTACTTCGCCCGCCAGTTGGTTCTCGAACGGATCATGGCTGCGAAGGAGCGCTTACCAGAGGGGCTCGAACCAGTGATGGCTCCCGTAACGACAGGGCTGGGCGAGGTCTATCAATATTATGTGGAAGGGCCGAATGCGACGGCGACCGATCCCAAGATCGTCGAGACGGAGCTGACGGATCAGCGCACGATGCAGGACTGGGTCCTGCGCCCGCTGCTCAAGA
>JAENWB010000269.1:0-7356 GCA_016650275.1 Nitrospiraceae bacterium
ACATGGGACCATGGGTCTGAGGATGATGAAAACGAGTGATTACATAGACCGGCTCTTCCGAGCGATGGTGGGACTCGTCTGGTTGCTCGGCCTCTGTACCCTGGGTGTGTCCGAATCGGCGGCGATGGACATTGCCATCCTGCGGTCTTCCGACATTGCGGCGTATCGCGAGGCCGTGGCAGGCTTGAAGGCCACGGGCCCGATTGGAGCGATCTATACCGAATACGATGCGCAAGGCGACCTGGAGCTTGGGAAAAAGCTCGCGCGCAAGCTGCGAGCATCAAATGCGTCACTGGTCGTCGCCGTAGGGCTCAAGGCCGCGTTGGCCGCGAAGGTAGAAATTGTGGATGTCCCGATCGTCTATATGATGATCCTGGACCCGCTGAAACATCAGCTCACAGCCGCCAACATGACCGGCACGCTCCTGGAGGTCCCCGTCGACCGACAGCTGAAGATCATGCGAGCCTTCCTGCCGGCCCTTCACCAGCTCGGAATGCTCTACGATCCCGCTAAAACCTCCTCTCGGGTGAAGGAGGCGGAGAGAGTGGCCACCTTCTCCGACTTTCAATTAACGGGACTTCCCGTCGTGAGTGATAAGGAGGTACCCCAGCAATTGCGCACGCTGCTCTCGAATGTTGAGGCCCTCTGGCTCATACCGGATTCCACGGTATTGACGAACGAGTCCGTACGATTCATTCTTGAATCAGCGCTCGCGCGTCAGATACCCGTGATCGGATTCTCACCGGAGTTCACACGACTGGGAGCACTGCTCAGCATGTCCGTCAACTACGGCGATGTCGGCCGGGAAACCGGACTGCTCGCGAAACGCATTCTCGACGGGGAACGGCTGCTGCCGCTCAACCCCGTGCCGATCGAGCGACTCAAGATCGCCGTCAATCTCAAGACCGCAAAGTTCCTGGGCATTACGTTTCCGAAAGAGCTGACGAGTCTTATCGATGAAACCTATTAATGTAGACCGGCAAGTGAGTCCTCTTTATGCACCGGAGGAATCCAGGACTCCCGAGGCATTACTCACGGCCGGTTTCTCCAGCCTAAGCGCAAAATTCGTGCTATTTTTCAGCCTCATTCTGGTCATCGCCTGTTTGGTCTTGAGCTGGTACTACATCGAAGAGAGGCGAGCGTCGATGGCCCGCAACCTCCAGCAGTTGGGAACGATCCTCCTCACGAGCGTCGTACGGAATGAACACTTCCAATATGCAGGCCTCGTAGCGGAAGATCGCCTCACGCTTCAACAATTCATTGACGGCCTCGTGGCTGTCCAGGACGTGGTGTATGTGGTCATCACCCGCGCAGACGGCACCCTGCTCGTCCAGCACACAAAGGGGACAAGGCAATCTTCTGCCAGCCTTGTGCGGTCCGTGGATCATCCTCTGTACCCGGACCCTCAGATTGCGAAACAGCTCTTCCAATCGTCACGCACCACTCCGCTGATCACACGTATCTCCCTCTCCACCAAGATAGGGAGCCGATTTGCGTGGGAAGAAGTCGTGTATGACTTTGCCATGTCGACGCTGCGAACAGAAAAGGGAAGCTCCTCGCTGCCTCCATTCGCTGCTCAGCTGGATGATGGAAGCACCAACTCGTCCCCGACACAGCCGGCACTCCTGTCCGGTGTCGTCCAAATAGGATTGTCCGACGCAGGCCGGAAACAAGATCTCGCCACGACGATCAAAAGTATTCTCCTCCTCACCACCCTCATCATCGGCGCAGGCGCGCTCGGCACCTACCTGCTCGTCCTCCGCATCACGAAACCACTGAGAAGCCTTGCCGCTGTGGCTCAACAAGTCGCTGAGGGCCACGTACCTGTGCCCCTCACACCCGCCAGCCGAGACGAAGTCGGTCAACTGACGAGTATGTTTAACCTGATGACCCACTCATTACAGGATAGGAGCATTGCCATTACCGCGAACCTGGCCACCATCAAACAGCAGGTCGGTCAATTGACCACGTTACATCAAGTCAGTGCGGCCATCGTCGGGACGCTGGACCGAAGCCAGCTCCTCAACACCATCCTGCAGCTCCTGATCACAAATCTGGGTTTTACGCGGATGTTTCTGATGCTGCGGCATCACGAACGAGACACGGCATATATGGCCCAAATCGCCGGGGTTTCGCCGGACATTGCGGAGGCAGCTCGCCAGCTTGAAGTGCCGGTCCAGGACGATGACGGCCTCCAAGCCGACCTACTGATTCATAGCAAGCCCTTGCTCATCCTGAACCTTGAGGCCGTGGCCGATCGCATGCAACCACCGATACTGGACTTAGCTCGCCGCTCCGGGGTGACGTCCTTCGTCGCGGTGCCGCTCCAGAGCCACAATCAGGTACTCGGGTACCTCGCCGCCGACCGGGGCTCACAACCCTGCACGAACGAAGATCTCCATATGCTCTTGACGATCGCCAGCCATGTGGCCGCGGCCATCGACAATGCCAAAGCCTATTCCCACCTCGAAGAACTCACGCAGCACCTCGAACAGCGTATTGCAGAGCGCACGCAGGAATTGTCCTTCGCCAATGAGCGACTCCAGGAACACGATCGGCGGCGGTCGTTGTTTCTCTCTGTCGCGTCGCATGAGTTGCGCACCCCCATGACCGTGATTCGCAGCTTTGCTGACAATATGCGCGACGGTATTGCAGGGCCGGTGAGCGAACAACAATTGACCTATCTCACTCGCATCGGGCATAACCTGAATCGGCTCACTAGAATCATCAATCAATTGCTGGATTGGTCCCGCCTTGACAGCAACAAGGACGTGCTCTCCCTCGCACCAGTCTCTGTCGAAGCCATGGCCCTTCTGGTCGCCGACAGTTTGCGCACCGTCGCCGATCAAAAAACGATTACCCTCAAAATCGAGCATGCGGCTGGGCTTCCAGCGGTCCAGGGGGACCGCGATAAACTGGAACAGATTCTCTGGAATCTCATCGGCAATGCGATCAAGTTCACGCCGCCGGGCGGCTGCATTACCGTCGATTTCCGGGCGACCCCCGAGGGCTTTGTCCAAACCTCTGTCGCCGACACCGGCTGTGGGATTGACCCGGATCACATCAAACAACTCTTCTATGAGTTCTCGAAAGTTCCGTCTGCCAATCCTACCGCGCAGGGGGCTCAGCTTGGGCTGTTCATTACCAAAAGCCTTGTAACGATGCACCAGGGAACCATCTGGGTGGAGAGTACGCCCGGAGCCGGCACGCGCTTTTACTTCACAATGCCTGCCGCGTCTTCGCGAGAAGCCGCACCGCAACAGGCCACGGGACGGGACGCGTGACGCGCGGGAGGGCGAGACGAGCAAAGAAGTTCTGAGTTCTGAGTTGGAAGGCGGGGAGAGAATGCGGAATGAGAAATGTGAAATGAGGAATGAATTGGCCGGAAAAGCTGAAAAAGGAGTTTTGAGTTTTGTTCCAGATAACTCAGAACTCAAAACTCAGCACTCAGCACTGCTTTCTACCACTTCTGCCATTGAGAGGAGTATATTTCGATGCGCGCCAAAATCCTAATCGTCGACGACGACCGCGATATTCTTCTCGGACTCGAGAATCGTATCACCTGGATGGGGCACGAGCCTATCACAGCCGACAACGGTAAAGATGCGCTGCGTCTGATCGAACAAGGAGACTTTGATCTCGTGCTCCTGGATTTGGAACTGCCGGTCCTGTCCGGTCTGGAGATCCTGGAACGGGTGAGAGGGACCTCGCACAGCGAGCGGCGCACCGAAGAGGATACCAGCGCAGCCACAGCCTATACCACACCTCTCATCATCATCCTGACCGCATTCGGCACCGTTGAACGCGCCGTTCACGCCATGCAGCTTGGTGCATTTGATTTCCTGACAAAACCGTTCAGCGCCGACCACCTGTCCGTCGTGGTCAACAAAGCCCTGGCCACCGTGGCGCTACACCGTCAGGTCGACGTCCTCCGCCAAGAAGTCGACGATCGGTACGATCACCTCGTAGGGGTCAACGCCAAGATGGTCGCGCAACTTACGATCGCGAAACAGGCAGCGCCGGCCGACGTGACCGTTCTCCTGCTCGGCGAAACCGGGACGGGAAAGGAAGTCGTGGCCCGCGCCATTCATCGTTGGAGCCCACGCCGCTCGAAACCCTTTGTCGCGGTCAATTGTGCGGCCCTGCCGGAGCCGCTGCTCGAGAACGAACTGTTTGGCCATGAAAAGGGCTCCTTCACCGGAGCAGTCAAACGGGAGCCAGGCAAGATCGAGGTGGCAGAAGGCGGAACGGTGTTTCTAGATGAAATCGGGGACATGCCGCTCCCCTTACAAAGCCGCCTGCTGCGGGTCCTCCAGGATCAGACTTTCTTTCGTGTAGGCGGAACCCAGCCGGTTCGCACCAATGTGCGTTTCATCGCGGCCACCAACAAAGACATACGGCGCGCGATCCAACAAGGCCTGTTTCGTGAGGATTTATACTACCGGCTGGCGGTGATCACCGTGACGCTCCCGCCCCTGCGTGACCGGATGGATGATGTCCCTGCGCTTGCCAAGCATTTTCTCACGCGCGCGGTCCGCTTGGGGCTTCATCGCCCCTGCGCACTGAGTGACCAAGCCGTACGGGTATTGCAACAGTATCAGTGGCCGGGCAACATCCGCGAACTGGAGAATGTGCTGACCCGTGCAGTCATCTTGTGTCCCGATGACACCCTTGAGCCCGCCTACCTGCATCTGGAAGCTTCACTTTCCCTCTCGGCGACCGAGGCCGCAACAGGATCTCCTCTCCGTCACTACCATGAGAGCATAGACGCCTACAGTCGGCAGATCATCGAAGAGGCCTTGCGCAGAAATGGATGGAACCAAACCAGAGCATCCGAAGAGCTCGGCCTTCAACGGACTTACCTCACGAAACTGCTCCGTCAGAAAGACATCTCTGGCAGACCGCCCAAAGATGGCTCTTCATCTTCCGAGGATGATTCAGCCTGAAGCAAGCAGGATGCTGAAAAAATCTGCCAGCATCGTGTGGAGCAGCGGACGAACGTATCCATCGTCCTCCACTCCCGGAATCGTCACCTACTTGGGCGTCATCATTGGATCGCCTTAGAGACTCTTCTTCATCGTTTCTCGGGAAGCAACCAACGCCTCCTTGACCTTTGAAATAAGCGTGTGTTGGGCGACCGGCTTTTGGAGAAAGGCCACTGCCCCAGCAGCCAGGGCTCTCGCCTGAGCGACCACCGGCTCTTCGGCGCTGACGATAATGACCGGGATGGAGGCCAATCCAGGGATCGTTTTCAAGCGATCCAGGACCAGAAAACCGCTGCTTCCAGGAAGTCCGAGATCCAGCAGGATTGCATCCGGTCGCGCGTGACGAGCCGTCGTGATCGCCGCAAGGGAATCGGCCGCGTAGACCGTCTCGTAGCCGTGCCCCTTCAGCCACAGACTCAGCAGGAGCCGCGCATCCGCGTTGTCGTCGATGATTAAGATGGTCTCGTTCGCCATAGAATTAACTCCCTTTTCATCACAGCAGGCTGGAATGGACTCAGCCTGCCGTTCATCTACGTTGAAAACCCTTGGCGAATCGGCTGGCGCCGGATCCATCGAAGCCGTTTTGTCAGCACTCCAGCAGACATTGGCGATCGGGCTCCATGCGAATATATCGACGCTGAAATCCCCGTTCTTCGACCATCGCATCACGGCGAGATCGACCGTCAGCGTTGCATACGGGGCGTTGAGCCTAATCTCAACCCTGAAGTACTTCGCTCCAGGCGCGCCATCATCGTCTCCTTGTTTCGCTCGCTTGCGCGGTCCCTCGCTATCGACCTCGCGAGCCGGCCGACGCTGCAGGAACGGAGTCCTTGCTCATTTGGGCCGTCGCCCGCCGCAACGCCTCCCCCAACTCGAAGAGCGAGAATCCTTTTTTCAAAAAATCACTCGCCCCCAATGTGAGGGCCTTTGCCTCTAGTTCTTTCGATCCGACCCCGGTCAGTATGATCACGCAGGCCTTGGGATCGAGGGCCCGCAGGCGACTCAAGACCTCGAGACCGTTGAGGTTCAGCATATGAAGGTCCAGAATCGTGATCAGCGGACGATTCCGCTCGAACATGTCGATTCCCTTCTGCCCGCTGTCTGCCAGAAATACCTCATACCCCTTTCGCTTCAGCACGTTGAGCAAGAGATTCCGGATGCTTTCTTCGTCGTCGATGACCAAGATGCTCGGTATCATAAATCTCCTTTCGTATGATCCTCAGATGCTGCCGCACCGACATCGCCGGTCCGATGGCCGGCCAGCAGCATATTGCTCTTCAACATGGTGGCTAAGAATAATGATCGCAGGGCGGGGCGGAGCGCCTGGAGGTCGTTCAATACCTCCGGGCCGTTCTTGTCCGGCTGGTTGATGTCAAGGATGACGAAGGCCCCCTCTCCCAGGCGCACCGCATCGAGCGCAGACTGGCCTGTGCTCACCTCCTCGACCACCACCTGCCTGAGCCATCGCCGGACCATGGCATGATCGTCGACGATCAGGAAACTACGCGGCTTCTCGAGTGGGATTCTCGGCATGCTCGCTCCGCTGGGGAGTCCAAGATTGGACGATTGTGCCCTTGTCTAGAGCGCCGTGGATGTACCGCCTTCCGCCGAAACTACACGACCTGCTGCTGCATGCCGCGGAGTCCGAGCAAGGTTGTTCTTCTATCTTTCTAACCAGTCATCGATTAGGATTCATCACTAATCACCTACATTTTATAGCAACCGGTCCGACACACAAGCATTCTTCGATTTCAGGCAGCAGGGATTATGCTGCTTCCTGGCATGAAGTCTGCGCCCGGGGTTCGTCCGACAAGAGCCATACCCCGCCGGGGACCGTCATGCATTATCCCGCCTGGGTTCGTCGAGCACCTCACGCACCTTATGCCGAAGCATCTCCGGCGTGAATGGTTTTTGAAGCAGCGGGGCCCCAGCCTCCAGAATCCCCTGGTGGGTCACCGCCATGCCGGTATAGCCTGACATGTAGAGGATCTTGAGATCTGGACACCGTGCTTTGAGACGGTCCGCGACATCCGGCCCGCTACCTCCTGGCATGATAACGTCGGTCAGCAGCAAGTGAACCGCCCAGTTGCGCGCGTCCGCCATCTTCATCGCCTCGTCCAGATTGCTCGCCGCCAACACCGTGTAGCCGCTGAGTTCCAGGACTTTGTTCGTCAGAGTGCGAAGCGGCGCGGCATCTTCGACCAGCAAAATTGTTTCCACTCCGGTCCGTTGCTGGACCGGGCGGGACTCCTCCTTCGCTGCTGGGACGCCCTCATCAACCGCCGGCAAGTAGATCTTGAATGTCGTGCCCAGGCCAATCTCGCTATAGACCCAGATGAACCCATGGCTTTGCTTGACGATGCCGTAGACC
>JAENWB010000270.1:0-5795 GCA_016650275.1 Nitrospiraceae bacterium
ATACTCTTGTCGACTGACGGCCACGTCGGTGACGAACATCACGCCGGAGTGGCGTTCGAAGAGCGGCCGAAGCCCTGCTAGGACGGGCTCCACTTTTTCTTCCGGGACGACGGTCATGATCATCTCGAGGCTTTCCTGCTCACTGAACATGAAGTGCGCTTCACGCACGCCGTGATGGCCCTTTCCCGACACATTACCGATGATCGTGTAGCCGGTCGCATTGACGCGGTCCAGCAACTCTGTCACAAACGCCCGGTGCTCCCCCGCCACGATCACACGTATTTCTTTCATCGGATGCAGCGTCAACGCGCCCACAGTTGAACTCCTTTCTTGGTAAGTTGTCCTAGCATGACTCCGCTATCCGGAGCCGGCTTCCTCGTCGATTCTGGTCCATTCCCCCGTCGGTCGATAACGATACAGCACACCCTCCTCCGGTTCCAGTGCGACGAGGTGGACCCACTCGTTATGATAAAAATGCTGCAAGACTTCATGGCGCGCAATCAGCTTCTCGATCCGTGGACGCGGGGCTTCGACGACGGTCAGCAGTCGCATCGGTTCATGATAAGGTATGTCGCCGTTCATCACGGTCTGTCGGGCCAATCCGAGTCGGAGATCACTCCAAGGCCCGGACATGATGCCGATGCGCCCCACGACATTATGGTATATCTTGCTGCCTCCTCCATAGACCTCGTTGTCCACCGCTGAAAAATAATGTTCCATGTTGATCCATTGCGCCACCACTTGCGGGGCGGTCAACAAGACTTCGAGCAACCGATTGCTCGGGTCTTCGCGGTAATCGTACGAGTGCAGGAAGACGCGCCCTTCAAGATCGAGCGTCTTGGTGAGATCCCGTCGGCCGACGACGAATGCCGTATTGCCTGACAGGCCCCATTCCGGTCTTATCTGGCTCCAGTCCTCGCTCCGCCGGCGCACATGCGACACAGCCTTGTGCGCAGGCAGGGTCGTCGCGACGTCGGGGAGACGTGTGCAACGTTCTTGGCTCGTCAGCCTGGCGGCTTCTTTCAGATCTTCGAGCAGCCGTGCGATATCCGCACGATGGGTCGGCGGCACGTCTTCCAGATCGAAGAGGCGCACCTCGTCGGTCGTGGTATCCATTTGACTGGCGAGAAAATGGGTATCGGACGGAATCTCGATCCCGAGCTTGGCCAGCTTCTCTCTCACGCGCTGGTTGTTTGCCATCATTGCGAGCACGCGCGCGTTGGGTTTACCTTCGTTGCCTCCGCAGGCGCCGCAATCGAGAGCGGATTCGTACGGATTGTTGTCAGACGTGCTCCCGTGCGCGCAAAACAAGACAAGTCGCGCGAAGTCCTTCGTCAATCCCATCATGCGCAAGGCCGTGTCCACCGTGAGAATTTGTTCATCGAGCGTGAATCCGGTCCGCGTGAACCGCTCCTTGTGCCGCGAGGCCGACCGCGCGGTGAGATCGTACTGCCGCTGCAAGGTCTCGACGAAGGCGTTCATGGCCTCCACGGAGAGTCCGGCACGCTCGGCTTCTTCGACCAGCGAGGGTTCCAGGTCCCCCTGTCCCGCAAGGGCGCGTTGTCGCAAGTCCTCGACGAGCGCGGGCGTGATGCGCGCGCTGCGCAGCCCGATCCGTTCGTGCAGCGCCTTCCTTACGATGGCCTGTTGTTCCGCGTCGAGCATCTCCGCCGTTTCGGCCGGCGCCAACTTGTTGACCGTGAGCGTGGTGGCCAGCGACGGCACGAACAGTTGCCTCAACCAAGAGGTCCATCGTCTGTAGAGCGACGGAAACAGGGTTTTGCCGACAATCGGGAGCCCATAGAACCAGCCAAGCGATTCCACCATGACGTACGGCGTCACCACGTTCTCTTTCAAATCGTGCAGGAGCGTGTGGCCAGCGGCGACCCACTTGGCCCGTGCCTCATGTTTTGAAACCGTATGGTCGAAATAGCTCCGTGGGATCTCACGCACTTCGTTCTTCGCACGCATGATCACCGGGAACTGTTCGGTGTCGTGTTCTTTCCCCCAGGCCCGATAGCGAATGAAAGCGGCGAAGAAGCCGGCGAAGCCGTAGGTTTCGTGTGGTCCGACCGATTCGAGATGCCGGCGGAACGGTTCGGAGCGCACGTCGATACAGTAGACCGATTGCGAATAGGGACGGCTCTGCGCCGGTCGGTGTGCCTCGGTGCGGCGTAGCTGAAGTTGTCCCAGCAGGCGGTCGTGGTAACCCGCTTCGAACGCCTTGAGCCAGACCGGTCCGTGGTCCGATTCGGGGAAAGCCTCCATCCAATCGACCAGGTGCTTCAGATCGGTTGGAGAACACTCAGCAAGCTGTGCCGCATCGATCTCCAACGATCGGGCCAGCGCCAGCAGCTTCTTGGCTTCGCCACGGCGCGCGGCTGCCTCCTGGCGCGGGACCACTTCCGTGCGATAGCGATCGAGCACGCTCTTCCAGCTGTTGTTTTTCTGATGCGCGAGTCGATCGACTTCCTCGGCATAGAGCGCGGGAAGGCGGCCTGCCATGCGCTGACGTCTCAGGTAATACTCTTCCGAATGGGTTCGCATGTACGCCATCACTGCATCATATCGGCCGTCTATGCCCAGTTCTTTCCGGCAGACCTGCTGGACCAACTCGCGCGCGTACCAGAGGCGGATGGCGAGAAACTTCACGAGACCGACCGGATAGGCCTGTTGCCAAGGATAATCTCGCTCCTCCGCCCGCCACTTAATGAAGCCGGCCCAGCCCGGCAGCGCTGTCAATTGCAGCGACAGATAGTCCTGCCGCAGCTCGGCCGGAATCCCGAGTGCGTCCAGACTTTCCAGCAGCGCATCTTCGGGATGGTCGGGTAGCCGCGAGATCTTCTTGCCGCTGTCCTCAATTCCGCAGGGAGACCACTCGTGCACCGCGAGAGCCTTCCATGCGCCATATAACCCCTTCTCTCGTCCCGGCATGGGCCAGGTCGCATGGCCTTCGTCCAGGAACGCCTCGCACCATTTAATCAACTGATCGTTGATCTGCTGGACGATCTGTGTGCCGAGCGTGTCGTCGCACCAGTGGGAGAGCGTGAGCCAACGGCCCAGTGCGGCCTGGTCGCCTTCGGCAATGGCGCGGATGCGTTCGTGTAAGTCCGGAAAGGTCAAGACAGGTTCGAGCCGTGCCGCGACACGATCGATCTGCTCGTTTGCAGGATCGGGCAGCTGATCGTCAAGCGGCTCCATAGCCGGCGTACAGAGACCTTCCGCGAGACAGGCGCGCAAGACTTCGCGATGTGTAACCCTGCGCGCTCCAATCGCGACCTGTTTGTCCTTCACCAGCGGCTTCAATGCGGCCTCGAGATGCGCGAATTGAATCCGGCCGGATTTGAGGTAGCTGCGATACTGCTGACCGGGGAGATAGCCGTTTCCGCCCATGAACTGTTTGCCGCGTTGGACGGTCTCTTTAAACGGGAGATACTCCAAGCTATGAAGCGGGTTGTGGTGGACGAAGGTCCGCATCGGCCAATATTGAGCAATAACCTCGCCCGCCAGGCGGACCACACCCCGAAGTTCCATGCGTCGGGTTTCAATGTCGATCGTACTGTCTAGCGATTCCATGAGACAGATCCCTTGACGACCCCAACGCTCGGCGGTTGTTGCGCGATACCGAACAGGCTGGCCGGTGCAACGCCTAGTGCGATGACGATCAGAACCACTATCAGAAGAGAAGCGAATTCCGTCCGGCGAAGATCTTCATAGCGGAGATCCGATCTTTCCCGGCCGAACAATAACCGTTGGACCATGTCGAGGATGTACCAGGATGCAGCCAACCAGGCGACCATCAAGACAAGCAGCGCAACAGACGATGTGAGCGAGGCAGCGAGTAGCATACCGATGAAGCCTGCAAAGACCCCGAACGGGGGCAGGCCCATAGCCGTCAGCGCCAGGAGTGAGAATAAGACGGCAAATTGAGGCATTTTCCGGAAAAGCCCGCTGATGGCTTGCGGGTCCACGTCGTCCCCGTACCGCGTGCGGACGACCTGCCAAGACATTAACAGGCCGCTCGTCACGAGTGCCACGGAGGACAGAAAGATAACAGCCTGAGAAATAACGGTTGGTGATGCGGCCACAAACCACCAGAGGATTGAGAAGAGCGAGAGACTGCCGTAGGCGAGGAGCAACCGCACGCGTGATTGCGCCAGCGCTTTGATCGAACCGTAGAGGGCGCCCACCAGTGCCAAAATTGTTATCGTTGAAATTGCGATATCCGGCACCATTGGGATGATAGCGGCCAGACTGTGGAGTCCTATAGCGGGGAGTAGCAGCACGATGAACGACGGCAAACTGCCCGGCAATCGAGTGAACGCGCTCACGTAGCCATGATGAAACGGTACGAGCGGCAATAAAATGGCGCAGGCCAGTAGGGAGGCCAGTACGGAGACAGGAGGGCTTGCGATCGCCGCAAGACCGGCACAGAGGGCTCCGAGACCATAGGCGCCGATCCCCCACCACGATCTGGGCCAAAATGGATTGTGATGTCTGTAGAGGAGGAAGGTGATAAGACCGAGGAGTACTACCACACCGATTTGGCCGGCGACCTGTTGGCTCGTTAGGATACCCAGGCCCAATCCCAGAAACAGCAGAGTCAAGATCCAGGAGAGCCGATGTTGTTGGTGAACAGGCCCTCCCAAGAGAGAGATCCCGGCGGCCAGGGGAAGGAGATAGAGGAAGAGCTGTCCCTCAGGTGCTCCCGCCGGTCGTTCGGGCAGTCCGATGACAGCCAGTAGGCTCAGCCCGGTCACAATGACAGACCAGATCCTTAACTGGTCCGGTTGAGACCAGACTATGAAACCCAGCACCGCTCCGAGAATGGGAACCGCGGTTAGCAGCAATGGATTGGTCACGATGTCCGTCATTCCGACTGCCTCACAACGCGTTTGTCGATTCTTCGGGCTACACGCATGACCGCTTGACCGAGTGCGTGATAACACTCATCCGCATAGAGCCGGTTCATGAACAGCACATACAAACGGAGGCGCAGGCCTTCTGCCCAGCTCGGCACCCACATCGTATGGCCATGGGCTTGGGCATAGATATAGAACCATCCCAGAATGATGATCAGAGCCGTTCCGCCGATGAGCCCATCAAAGAGCCAATTAGGGAGCGCCGCCGCTTGGAAGTAGGACGCCACCTCTCCCGGATTCGGATAGAGGAACGTGGTGAAGGACTCGACGGCAAACAAATAGATAAACACGACGAAGAGCAAGATCAGCAGCATCGTTGCTGATATCTTCCATGAAGCGACTGCGCGCAGGCGGATGAGCGTCAAGATAGCTTGGGAGGACGTGACCCAGATAAAGAACAGGAAGATCACGGTCCCTTGAGACTCCAGCAGTGGGATATGAAGCACGCCATGCGTCACGAGCAGGATGAGGAGCGGAATCAGCAGCGTGGTCGTGAATCCCGTGAACCAGGTCAGGTGCGAGAACTCCTGTTCTCCCGCATGGGGGTCCGCATGCGGGAAAGCCGGTTCCTGGCGGGCCTTGTGGATCACATTGCCGGAATTCAGGAACATCGTGGCCTTGAACAGCCCGTGGGCGATGAGATGGAAGGCCGCGAGCGAGAACGCGCCCAATCCGCACTCCATGATCATGTAGCCCATCTGGCCGATCGTCGAGAAGCCGAGTGTGTTCTTAATGTCGTTCTGGACCAACATCATGGTGGCGCCGAGGACCGCGGTGAGCGTCCCGACCACAAGCGCCACATGCAGCGTAGTCGAGCTCAAACCGAAGAGCGGGGCCAGGCGATTGATCAGAAACCCGCCGGCATTGATGATC
>JAENWB010000271.1:0-7902 GCA_016650275.1 Nitrospiraceae bacterium
GCCTGCAAGCTGTTGAAAAATTGGTGCCCCCGACCGGAATTGAACCAGCGACAAACGGTTTAGGAAACCGCTGCTCTATCCAACTGAGCTACGGGGGCGTGAAGGTACGATACTGAATGGGAGGTGAAAAGTCCAGGAGCCTGTCCGGCATTGCCGTTCGTGACGAGGCGAAGAAGATGCGGCCAGATGCGAGGCCGCAGGCCCGGAAAAACCGGAGGCGTATTCACTGGAATACGTTGAGGATTGTTTCGGGCCGAGAACGACGTAGATGGTCGTGGATTGTTCGCCGCAGTAGAATGGTCATGTCGGACAGGCTCCTAGTCAGAAGCAGTATCTCGTACGGCGGCTAGTGCGAAGAAGCTTTTTTTTCGGATGAGGCAGCCAGCAGTTCCTTCTTCGCAGGGATCTGCGTGAGCAGATCGGCGCGAATCTGGAATATGCCTGAGATCCGTTGCCCCATGGCGTAGGCCAGTCCGTTGGCATGGCTCCCAATCGAGAGTTTTCCTGCGATCTTCCCGTCCCTTCCCGTGGCGATAAACTCGGCAGCCGGTGTCACGAGACCGTAAGGCGCCAATGGTCCGGCCTGTTTGATCACGCGTTCCTCGGCTGGGACATTGGCGACACGGCTGACAAACAAGTCGGTAGCTGGTTGGTCCAATTTCTCAGTCGGCTGATCTTCGAAGACCCACTCGTTCTGTTGGTTGATCAGGACATATTGCTCGGTCGGCGTTTTGACGGAGAGCATGGCAACGTCGGTATAGTCGATGCCGAGCAGCCGCTTGTCTTGGAACGTAAATAATTCCTTGGTCAGGTCTCTGATTGTGGTGGAATTGAGTCGATAGAGCGGGCCCTCGGGGCTCGTTTCCGCGATGGCTGCGTCGCCGGCCTGGTCCGATTGGTACAGCTTAACCGTCTGATCACCATCGGACGTATGGATGGAAATTTTCACTTTCTGTACGGTCAGTGTTTGGGCCAGGGCGTCGCGTTCGGGGCCCGGATCGACGATGCCCTGCGCTTTTAGGTCTTCGAGCCTAAAGAGAAGAGCCCGCACCTCCGTTTGATCAGCTTCGGCTTCGATCGGGTAGCGAAGTTTCCATTTGCTCTTGGGTTTTACCTGCCCCTGATAAAGCACAATTTCGGTGGTCGGATAGGTGAGGCGGATCCGTTCGACATCGCCTTGTGACATATGCAAGAGGTCCTTTCGTCGAAAGGTCATCAAGGTCTTGTTCACGAAGTCTTTGGGAGCCAGATTGGTGAGCAGGACCTTGCGATCCGATTCACGAAGGACATAGAGCGTGGAAGAGAGGGGGCCGCTATCCCCGATGGAGTAGGTCTCCCGTTCGGCGCCGGCTACGACGGTGATGGTCGTCACCGGACTGTCGAGTCCAAATGGAGTCAGGTTGGTCGGGTGGTCCTCGACGACGCGGGTCACGGTGCCGGTGACCAAGGCCCGGATCATATTCTGTACTTCTCGTTGATCGGCCTCGGTGCTGAGGGGCGCGGTAATCATCCAGACCTTCTCAGGAGTCCGAGCGAAAACGAGTTCGTGCCGGTCGGTCTTGACGGTGAGCCCGGAGAGGGTTTCCTGATCGAAGAGCAGCACCTTCTTGTCGACGGTGTCTTGTCGTTCGTGCGACTCTTTCTGCGGGAGTTCGATGGCATAGAGGTACAGGCCGAGTCCGGCTAGTACGAGCACCATGACGAGTGTGGGCCAGTAACGCATCGGTCTAGCAGGCCGCGGAAAAACTCAGTTTATACACAATACACCGTTGGAATATTACATAACGGTGCCGATAAAAAAATCCTCAGGATGCTCAAAAAGGCCAGACTTCTCACCCGCCCAGCCCAGGCGCGCCAAGACGCGCCATTCCGCAGGCAAGGCTGCAGCGAGCGAAGAGGCGAGGAGGTACCTACCGCACTTCGTGTGGGCCGTTCGCCCTATGAATGATTCTTGGCAAACGGAAAAGCCCCTCCAGTAATTCCGACATCCGAGAGGCTCTGTTCGGTACGTTGAGCCTCTGAGCGAAGCGAGAACGATGCTGGCGGACTTTGTCAGCATCCTGCTAGAGGCGCCGGCGTCTGCGCCACACCATGACACCGGAGAAGAGCATGGTGGCCGGCAGAAAGATGACTTGCATATAGAGCAGTGCTCGTTCCTGTAAGGGGTTGGGGGTAAACGGACGAAGCGCGGAATCCCTCGGGACGATTGACATCATGTTCCGTTCTTCAGCCAGCCAAGCAGCCGTGTGAAGAAAAAAGTCACTGTTGCCGGGAAAGTTCACGAAGGCATTGGTCGCGAACGTGGAATTACCGATGACCACAATCGCCGGCCGAGGCTTGCCTTCCTCCGGTGCGACCTTTGGCGCAAGGGCCGCGGCCATCGGCAGGGGGCCTTTGATGTCTTCCTTTTCATTCAGGTTGACGACGCGGCCTTTCAGGTCTGTTTCTGCCCAGCTGTTCGGCGACGTTCGGGCGAGCGGCACGTAGTCCCATGTGTTGCCGACTTGTTCATCGAAGGTGATATGTCGCGCGAGGGGAAACAGCACGGCGGCGGAGAGGTCCTGCGTAATTTCATGTTCTGTGAACGTGCGGACAAGCAGGGACGTCAGGTCGCCTTGGGCTAATCTATCTTGGAGGTCTACCAGGGCTCCAGGGCCGACTCCCAGGCCCCACTTCTTGAGCAGAGGATTCAGGTCGGCCTGCGTATCCGGGTCGATGAGCAGCAGGAGATGGCCGCCCTTCTCCACATAGGTGTGAATCCGTTCTTGTTCCTCGGTCGTCACCGGGCGACGGGGCCCGGCCACGACGAGGATGGCGGTGTGGTCCGGCACGGCTTCCTCTTTGAGCAAGCTTAGGGTATCGACGTCGTAACCCTGCTTGAGCAAGATCTCTCTGGCGGAAGACAGTCCGGTTCGCTCCCGATCGTCGAGACTTGGTTCACCGTGGCCTTCGAGAAAGAGCACGCGTTTCTTGCTGTCTTGAGACACACGGATCAGCGCCCCTGTCAGTTCCACTTCCGAGGGAGCGGAGACCCGAACGGTGTGGCCGGCGCTTTCGAAAACGGCCGTATCGGTTCTGGAAATGCCGTAGTTTTGGGCGATTTTCGGCTGCCGTTCCGGGTCGACAAACTCCACGGAAATCTTCGGGTTTGCCTGCCGATAACTATCGAGCCGTTCTTTGTAAGATTGGTAGCCCGGGTCTTTTTCTCTGGTAAAGACAGTGATGGTCACCTCGCGCGTGAGACTCCGCAACACGCGATGCGTTTGCGGGGCAAGGGAGAAGTTCTGGTTCTCCGACAGATCCCAACGAATGGAGTGGCGGGCAGCCAGAAAATTGACGATGGCGAGAATGCCGACGAAGAGGAGGATCATCAGCAGACTGTTGGCACCCATGCGCGTAGAGCGGCGGGTGGAGAAGGCTTTCAGGCCGCTGAAATGGACGACAAAAAAGATAATGAGGAAGAGGAGGGCTGATCCTTCCAGGAGGGCAACCAGCCAGAGTTTCTCAGCGGCGAGGCTATAACCGATCGCTCCGGCCACAGCCAGAGCTACTCCGATCACGCCAAACGGAATCGTTTTGAGGTTCATTTCCACCGTGCCGAGTCCACAACTCGGTGAGACAAAAAGAGCATCAAGGTCAGACCGCTGAAAAAATAGACGAGGTCTTTCGTATCGACCAGCCCACGCACCAAGTGGTCGTAGTGCTCCATGAATGACAGATACGAGACGACCTGTCCGATGACCGTATCCCCGAGCAGTGAGCCCAAGCCGGAGAGGAGCCACAGAACCAGTAACAGGCCAATGCTCACAAAGGCCGCGACGATCTGGTTTTCGGTCAGTGCCGAGGCCAGCACGCCGACGGAGAGAAAGAGCGCGCCAAGTAAGACGAGCCCAAGGTAGCCGGTCAGCACAGGATACCAATCGAAATCACTGAATAGGGCGAGTATGAGCGGCATGAGACCGGTCAGCCCGAGTAAGCCCAGAAATACAAGGAATACGCTCATGAACTTGCCGATCACGATTTCGTTGATGCCGATCGGAGAGGTCAGCAAGAATTCAAAGGTGCGGAGTTTGCGTTCTTCGGCGAATAACCGCATCGTCAGGATCGGTAGAATAATCAGGAGGATAAATCGTATGCTGGCAAACAGATTCCGGAAGACCAGATCGTTCAAATTGATCTGGGCGCTTCCCTGCGTCTGCATCATCTGAATCGCCTGGGCTCCGGCAAAGACCACGTAGAGATAGGTGAGCAGTCCCACGATCAGGAGAAACACGGATCCCACGACATACACCACGGGCGAGACGAAGTACGAACGCAGCTCTTTGGCGATGATGGCTTGAACTGGTGTCATGATGACTGGCCTGCCGATTCTGCTGAGGCGACCACTGCCTCCGGCGCGAGGCCTTCCTCATGTCTGGTCAGTTGAAGAAACACGTCTTCCAACGTCATGGAAACCGCTTTCAGTTCGAGCAGCCCCCATCCACTGGCAACCGCCAAGCGAGCCACTTCTTCCCGCACGTCCCGACCAAGTTCGCATTCCAGGAGAAAGGTGCCCGGGGCGCCGCTCGTGAAGACGTTCTGAACCCCCTGCACCGTCTTCAAGCGACTGTCGGTGTCTGCGGGGGGAGATTTGACGGTGAGCAAGATCTTTTCGGATTGGCGTAGACGCGCCGAGAGTTGTTCGGGCGTGTCTTCGGCAACGATGCGCCCGCCGCTGATGATCACGACACGCTGGCACACGGCGGTAGCTTCAGGAAGAATGTGGGTGCTCAGGATGACGGAATGGGATCCAGCCAGGTTCTTGATCAACTCTCGGATCTCAATAATCTGTTTAGGATCGAGGCCGACTGTCGGTTCATCCAGGATTAAGATCGGGGGATCGTGCAGCAGCGCTTGGGCCAGGCCGACGCGTTGGCGATATCCGCGCGACAGATTCCCGATGAGCCGGTGTTGCACCGTGCCAAGCCCAAGCCGCTCGATTTCACGCTGTATGGACGCGCTGAGCATTTTCCCACTCAGCCCGCGGAGACAGCCCACGAACTGAAGATACTCCGTGACTGTCAATTCCTGGTAGACCGGTGGAGTTTCCGGCAAGTAGCCGATCCGACGTTTCACCTCGAGGGGCTGGTCGGCACAATCGAATCCCGCCACTCGTGCGGTGCCTTCGGTGGCCGGCATGAAGCAGGTCAGGATGCGCATGGTGGTGGTTTTACCCGCCCCATTCGGGCCCAGAAACGCCAACACCTCGCCTTTGGCGACGGAGAAACTGACGCGATCGAGGGCGGTATGTTGCCCATACCGCTTCGTAATCTGTTGGACTTCAATCATATGTGGTGATTGGATCGATTGGGTTGGGGAGTACTGCCGGTGGGTTGGTCGTTATACCCTAACAGGCAACCCATGTGCATCTTACTTAGTCGGATTGAGTCAGTCAATATCGTGTCCCAGGCGCCTGCAACTTTACACGTTTTCTCCATCCTGCTAGAGTCCGCTCGCGCGTGGGCAGGCCTGCCAGGGAGGGATCGATCAATGACCTGGGTGCATCAAGCGTGGAAGGCCCTATTCGTAGTCGCTGCGTTGATGCTGCTGCTCTGTATTACACCTGACAGTGAGGCAGCCAGCGGGCGGACCTATCGGGTTCATGGCCAGGTGATGGCGGTGAACGTCGTCCAAGCTCCTCCTATGATTGTCGTCAAGACACCGTTGACCAAACATAACGATATGACTGTGGGGGCCAAGGTGACAGCCCAAACCAAGATTATGCGAAAGGGGAAGCGGATCGCGCTTCAGGCTATCAGAGTGGGTGAAGCGGTGTGGCTGACCTACGTCAAACAGCGGGACGGGGTATTTGCTCGGATCATTCAGGTTCAATAGCGCTTCTGGTTCAGGCCACCAAGATAATAAATGGGGTCGCTACGGGGTCCTAGCCCATATTATTCATGACCATTCGTCGCGAAATCGCCCAAAAGCGCGTTCCTCGTGAAGTGTATCTCGTATCTCGCATGCGGCGATATAGACACACTCTTTCCGTCCTGCACTTCACGAACAAGAGCAGCGGATCGGCGATTGCAGCAGAAGCGTTCATAAATAATGCGGGCTTGGGTTATCTTCGAGGTCGGGGGCCGAATGACGGTTTCAGGCATGGCGCATCAAGCCGTTCCCATGTAGTACCGACCATGGGTTGACTCGCACACGTACTTTCTTCTATATATAGACTCAGACTTCTAGGTTGCCATCCATGCTTATTGGGTCGTTTCTGTACAGTACCTTGCCGCTCTCTCCTTCTTCCTTCACCCCAACGTAGGGGTTAGGGCTACGCTCTCGGTATTGTTGGACCACCCGTTGGACCTTACTGTGAGGGTACACAGGCCAGGATCCTGTGTGACAGTTGGTTCAACCAGGGACAAGAGGTATTAGATGATCTGTCGAACTCGTGAAAGCAGCCAACAGCTGTTATGGGCGATGAGTCTCGGTCTGGGGATGCTCCTGGGTGCCTGCTCATGGGTTCCTAAGGGGGCGTCTCAATTGGACGTGGGGATTGAGGATCGTGGGGTGGCCTCCTGGTATGGCGGGTCGTTTCATGGCAAGCAGGCGGCCAACGGCGAACTGTTCGACATGGAGGCATTGACCGCGGCCCATCGGACCCTCCCACTCGGCAGCGTGGTCCGGGTCGTGAATTTAGCGAACGGGAAACATCTTCACGTACGGATCACCGACCGGGGTCCCTATGTCAACAACCGTATCCTCGATCTTTCCCGTGGCGCAGCGGCTCAGTTAGGGATGATGGAAGGAGGTCTATCCGTCGTACGAGTACAGTTGGTTGGGGAACGCCGGCCCGCGGCGCTGCTCTCTTCTGAGGCCATGGAGACGGTATCGGTCGCCCTCATTCTCGGTCTAGAGCAAGCTCCCTCAGGGGCCACTGAGCCCCTCCCCTCAGCTTGGGTAAAATCGAATCCTCTACTGGTCTATCCCCTTCGACTGCCTCCTGTCGATATCTGGATCCAGCAACGCGCGCGACGTTTGACGGGGATGCAGGCGGCAGATCATACTGACCATACCGAAATTGCGACCGTCGTTTGTACCTAGCTTCTGCAGCGTATCAGCCTGACCGCTGGAGCTTCACTTTTCGAACGGTTGTGTGGATTGCATGAGTGGATTTTGAAGAGTCCGCCAGCGCCATAGGCTGTGGTGAACGCGGATATTTTCAGCACCGTGCTACACCCAATCGGTGGGCCCCTGAGTCGGTCGATCAGTCACCTGCCCAGCGAGCGCCTCACGAATCGTTCGACTCACCCGATCGATCTCTCCCACCTCCGATGCGGGAACGAGCCAAGCATCTGCCGGTTCCAGTTCGATGCGATAGTGATTCTGCCTCGTCGAGAACCATTCGATATACGGATGCGGCATGAGGTTCGGATGGGGGTCGAACGAGATCAAGTTCACATCCCCGATCTGCGGGTTTTCCATGTCACCAATCACCTGCCCGGCGAGATCCTCGTCCTCAAACCGACGATTCCGAAACTGGATCACCTGCCCCGCGATATCGGCCTTGAAGTTTCCCTGTAAATACACATCGACAGGACCGACCACCGCGAACACGATCCGCCCCACGATCGTTCCATCAACGCGATTATCAAGAAACCCTTCCTGCACCCAGCGTCCATTGCCAAATTTTTGTGCCATCTGACTCCCTGTAACCGACTAAGCCTCCTGGACCGTGCCAACTGAGGGCAATGACGACTGAGGGCCGCTCCCAAATGCCCCCACCAACACCGCTAACAGAATGAGTCCACTCCCAACCCACCCCTGGAGATCCAATGTTTCTCCGAGAAAGTACCAGGCGAGCCCAGCCGCGTAGGCCGGTTCTGACGCAAAGATCAATGCCACCTGCTGCGCAGGCAC
>JAENWB010000272.1:0-8584 GCA_016650275.1 Nitrospiraceae bacterium
CCTCTGATGATCGCGCCAAGCACCCACCGCAATATCGCAGGGGACTGCTGCAGCAACTCGGGGACCTGCGTGATGCTGTAGCGGGGAGCGAACAGGATGGCTATGCCGTCAGCCAACCAAATCCCGTCGAGTGATGCCAAAGCATAGCCCTTCAAACGAGAGACCCCGACAGTACGCGACCCCCGCATTCATGAAGCGTGGAGTTCATGGGTAGAGTCCGCGATGGAAATGAGCTTGGGCGACTTTATCGATCCCGCTCATCAGGGCGGCCATACGCATAGAAGTCTTTTTGGAGACGGAAAGCTGTAATGTTCGATGGAAGGCGGAGGTCAGAATATCTTGCAGGCGCTCTTGGATGTCAGAAGCCTTCCAGGAAAAGCGCTGCACATCCTGCACCCACTCGAAGTAGGACACGATCACGCCACCGGAGTTGGCCAGGATATCTGGAATAATAAAGACCCCCTGGTCCTGCAGAATGCGATCGGCCTCCAGGGTCGTCGGACCGTTCGCCCCTTCGGCAAGAATCCTGCAGCGCAGTTTCGCGGCATTGTGTTCGGTGATCTGCTCGGAGAGTGCGGCAGGGATCAGCACGGTGCAGTCGAGTTGCAGCAATTCGTCGTTGGAGAGCCAGTCTCCCAGCTTGGTGTCACGGAGGGATTGGTCCCTGGTCTTATAGCGTTTAAGGAGCTCCGGAATGTCCAAACCGCTTGAATTGTGGATGCCTCCCTTCTCGTCGCTCACTGCGATGACGCGTGCGCCACACTCCTGCATGATGCGAGCGGTATGGGACCCGACGTTGCCGAACCCCTGTATGGCCACGGTTGTGTTTTGAATGTCGAGCTTGAGGTGTCGAAGCGCTTCCATGGTGACACAGACCACTCCGCGGCCGGTGGCCTCCTCACGTCCGAGGCTTCCACCAATCGATAAGGGCTTGCCTGTGACGACCCCTGGCACCGCATACCCCACCTGCTGACTATAGGTGTCCATGATCCAGGCCATCACCTGGGCATTTGTTCCGACGTCTGGGGCAGGTACGTCCTTCTCTGGCCCGATCAATGGGAAGATTTCCGCTGTATAACGCCTGGTCAATCGTTCTAATTCTGGTTGCGACAACCGCTTCGGATCGATCGCTACGCCACCCTTGGCCCCACCATAGGGTAGATCGGCCAATGCGCATTTCCAGGTCATCCACATGGCAAGTGCCGCGACTTCCCCAAGGTTCACGCCTGGATGATAGCGAATGCCGCCCTTTGAGGGGCCGCGGGAAGAATCGTGCTGCACACGATAGCCTGTATAGACCTCGACCCGGCCGTCATCCATTCGAACAGGTACACTGACAATCAGCGACCGTTGTGGAAGTTTCAGCCGCTCGCGTAAATTGCGATCGAGTTCCATGGCCTCGGCTGCTTGATCAAACTGCGCAACCGCCAGCCGGAAAGTCGGTGTGTCGAGTTCGTGCATTAGGTGTTCCTTTGTTCAGGTTTGCAGCGGGGGCGTCGATGTGAGGTGGTAATCACAATGTTCCCGCCTCATGATGTCAGGCGAGGGACTGATCCATTGCATGTTGAATATTTGCGCGAATTCCAGCGCCACCTGTTGCGCGATGACTAAAGACGACACGGCGGACTGCCGGATCTCGGCCATGGATGTAATGTGGCATTGTGCCAGGCCGCAGGGCATAATAAGGGAGAAAGGGGATAGGTCAAGATCGACGTTGAGCGAAAATCCGTGAATCGTGACCCCATGATCGATCCGGACTCCGATCGCGGCAATCTTCGCATCAGCATGATTCCAGCGCACCCAGACGCCAGGTTTCTTCTCGAGGCGATAGCCTTCAATCTCCCATCGCGCGAGGGTCTGGATCAAGACCTCCTCTAACTTCCGTACATACTGTTTCGGCCCTGAACAATAATCTGACAGCTTGAGGATAGGGTAGCCCACGACCTGCCCAGGTCCATGGTAGGTAATCGAGCCACCCCGATCGACAGACTGGAGACTGGCGCCTGTCCGGCGGAGGACCTCCTCTCCACAGTCCCAATGTGCTGGTAGGGTGGTGCGGCCTAGGGTATAGACTGGCGAGTGTTCAAGGAGCAACAACACATCCCTTCGTCTCTCCGCAATCCGTTCTTCCTGTAGCTGTTTCTGAAGTGTCCAGGCTATGGCATAGTGGATCGGTTGTGAAAACTGGACGAGCGTACCTATTCGTGGGGTCAGCGTCGGGAAAGGCTCACTCCCCTGTCCTCGGAAATCGTGATCTTGGTGTGACCGTTCGGCGTGAATCATGGGACAGCCTTCGGTAGCGAGGGGCTTTGCAGCGAGATCGTGGACTGGGCGTTCTTTCTCTGAATGGTTAATTGAAGGGTTGGCTGGTCTCCGGAGCGTTGGATCGAGTGCCAAAAGTCTCCGAGATTGTAAATCTGATGTTGGCCGACGGCGGTGATGATGTCGCCATTCTGGAGGCCTGCGACGGCAGCCAACTCCGACGGCTCGACATGAAGAGCCAAGACACCACGGTCGCCTTCCAGACCGAAACTGGCCATGATGCTGGAGGTGATTGTGACAGGCGTGAATCCGAGGTCGGGGCGAAGGACCGACCCGCGGACGATCATCGATTGAATATGGGGGTAGATGGCTTCCATCGAAATCGCATAGTTGATGGCTTGAGCGGAGGGGGCGATGGCTACGTTGATGCCGATCACATGACCAGACAGATCGACGAGCGGGCCTCCGCTATTGCCCGGGTTGATGGCGGCATCGGTTTGGATCAGGTCATAGAGTGTTTCGCCGTCCGGGGTGAGCACCGAGCGATCTACCGCGCTGACGACACCCACCGTGACGGTCGAGCCTCCCTTGAGTGCGAGGGGGTTGCCGATTGCGACGACCGACTCGCCAATTTCAAGCATCGGAGAAGGGCTCAGCGTGGAGGGAACCAAGTCCGTCGCCGTGATCTTGACGAGGGCCAGGTCGAGCAGGAAGTCTCGGGCGACGACACGGCCTGGGGTGAGTCGACCGGTTGAGAGCCCCACCACCAGGCTCTTGATTCCCGCTACCAGGTGATTGTTCGTCAGGATGTATCCGCTCTCGCCGATAATGACGCCGGACCCCGATCCCGATTGGGCTTGCGTGGGAGCGGCCGGCGCGCCGCGTGTGAGAATGGTGACGACCGAGGGACGTACTTTCGCCACGACCGCAGGGACCGACAGGGATTTTTCGTGGGAAAGGACCGATCCAATTGGTGGTTCCGCGTAGGCGATCAGTCCGTCAAGTGCCAAGGCGATGACAAGAAGGAGAAGGAATGGAATTGTGACGAAGCGAAAGAGGAGGGAACTCGTCTGTGTTGTGCGCACACTCGTCATGGGGCCTCGTCTTGAGTCGGCCCCATTGTCGCACAAGTGCTCTCAGGGTGAAAGTCGTAGGAAAAAAAGGGCGAGGTTCATCCTCGCCCCTTTTCTGCTTCCTGAGTCGTTGGTCTACTGAATGGCAGCAAACATTTCTTTGATCTCGGGAGTCTTCAGTTTCTTAAGCGCTTTCGCTTCGATCTGGCGAATCCGCTCCCTCGTCACCGAGAGGCTCTGCCCCACCTGCTCCAGCGTGCAGGCCTGATCGTGGCCAATACCGAAACGCAGCCGGATGACGGTTTGTTCTCGGGGCGTGAGCGTACCGAGAATGCGTTCAAGCTGTTGCGACATTTCAGTCCGGTGCACATGGGCATCGGGTGGGACGGCTTGCAGGTCTGGGATCAGTTCCCCGAATTCCGAGCTTCCGTCACCCACCGGCTTCTCCAGGGCGATCGGCTCTTGAAAGGCTTGCACGGTTTCGTGGAGACGCTCGGGTCTCATTCGTAGCACCTCCGCCACTTCTTCGAGTCGAGCCGGACGGCCCAACTGTTGACCGAGTCGTCTAGTCACGCGGAGGATGCGGTGCGAGGCTTCAGTCTGGTGAACCGGGATGCGAATGGTCCGCGATTGATCCGCCAGCGCACGAGTGATGCCTTGACGGATCCACCAGGTTGCGTAGGTGCTGAACTTGAATCCTTTGCGGTATTGATAGCGCTCGGCCCCTTTCATCAACCCGATATTTCCTTCTTGCACGAGATCCAGCAAAGTCAGGCCACGGCCCGTGTAATGTTTTGCGATGTCCACGACGAGCCGCAGGTTGCAGCGCACCAATTCGTCCTTTGCCCGTTCGAGCACGATCCGAGCGGAGCGGAGGGTAGCCAACTCTCCCTTTAGCTGCCTGGCGATGGTAACCGGAAGCTTTTGCTGCCCCGAGCCCTCCTTGATCATCTCGGCGAGACTCTGTTCGGCCTTATCGATCGCCGTGGCTGAGAGTCCGCTCAAACCTCTGACCATCTGGAGTGTGCGTTGCGCCTCGAGCACAGAGTCCGAACGCTTGAGCCGGGGTAAAAGTCGTATGGTGTGGCGTAAGGCCTTCCGAATGGTGCTCGTTCCGTAATCGATCTTCTTCGCCATCTCGACTTCTTCTTCTCTGGTCAACAGGGCGCGTTCGCCGAAGGAGTGAAAGTAGAGCGACTCCAACATGAACGGGCCACTGCTGAGGGCGGTGCGAGTCACCGTCTTCGCCGGCTCCTCAGGTTGTTCCTCTTCGGGTGCATCTCGGCCGATCACATCCAAGAGGTCGCTCGCCCCGGGATCGTCCGCATCAACGTCCTTTGCAATTGTGACAAACTCTTCCGCCTCAGGGGTTGGGAATAGATTCTCTTTCATGTCGTCACCCCTCCTCTGACTTTCTGGTGATTTGCTCCGCATGGTCGTGACCTCAACAGGCTTCCGTTTTTCTGTTCTACTTTATGAGAGACAGCTATCCGCCAAAGGATTCATCCTGGGCTCTGTGCTGCTGGCCTGTTCTGTTATCTCTCTACGCAGCAAATCCTGTGCTGGATTGTTCATGAGAATGGCGGATCGAGATCCCAAGGAAAAGACAGCACTATTAGAATGGGCTAATGAGGAAACCTGAGAGGGGGTGAGGCAACATTGCTGCAGGTGTGCAGGGGTGGCCATAGAGCAACGGGCCTAATCGCCACATCTACTTCTTGATCAGCCCTTTCAGAAATGGGGCGATCGTAGCGATGGGAGTGAGGGAAATCGTGGTGGGATTTTTCCCCGCTGCGATTTATATGAACGTCTGGATATAGGGCAGCTTGGACAGTGCATTGGTTCGGGCATTCGGCCTGATCAAGCTGGGATCAGTGGCTGCGCGTATCGAAATAGAGTTCGATCTGCTCCTCAAGAAGACACATGGTAGAGGTTAGGAAATCCGATATCGTGGTCGTTTGTCTTGTTGAAAACCCGGCGCAGCACTTCTAGAATGGAGCCCCGATGTCACATTTTCAACAAGGCGAACGTATCCATCTGGTCGACAAGAAAGGGCGGCAGTACGCCCTGACCCTGAAGGCCGGAGATCTCTACCAACTGAGCGGTCACAAAATTGTCCACGACGACCTCATTGGAAAGCCAGATGGTTCCCTAGTCACGCTCTCCGGCAACAAGACGATGTTGGCACTGAAGCCCACGTTCGGCGACTATGTGCTAAAGATGCCGCGCGGCGCGCAGGTGTTGTATCCGAAAGATCTTGCGCTCATTCCCATGTGGGCGGATGTTTATCCTGGCGCGCGCGTGTTCGAAGCGGGGACAGGTTCCGGGGCGTTGACAATGGCCCTCTTACGCGCAGTGGGTCCACGTGGATTGGTGGTGACCTACGAAGCCCGTGAGGATTTCGCGCGAACGGCGATGACGAACATTGAACGCTATATGGGCCCGATGCCGAATCTCATCCCGCTTCGTCGGAATGCGTATGAGGGGATCAGTCTGCTCGACGATGCGCGACCATTTGATCGCCTCGTCCTTGATCTTCCGGAGCCCTGGCAGGTGGTACCGCATGCCGCACAGGTCCTTCGTTCTGGCGGCATGTATTTGAGCTTTGTTCCTACCGTCCCTCAAGTGGTACAGACGGTGGAGGCCCTTGAGCGAGCGACGGTCTTTGGTATGGTCGAAACATTTGAAACGCTGTTGAGGACCTGGTCCATTCAGGGACGCAGCGTACGGCCGGATCATCGAATGGTCGCCCATTCAGGCTTCATTACGGTGGCCAGGAAAATTGAATCTGGTTTGTGGCCCGCAGCTCAAGCTGTTGAGTCTGTGGGGGAGGCCACTGGTGCTCACGAAGAGCGGGAGGATCGCGCGCGATGAATCGGTTACATGGAAAAGTCGCAGTCGTCACAGGAGGCAACGCGGGTATTGGTGAAGCGATCGCGAAAGCCTTTGTGCGCGAGGGGGCATCGGTCGTGATCACGGGGAGACGCCAAGGGGAGCTGGACCGGGTCGTGAATGATATTGTGAAGGAGGAGGGCAAGGCCTTCGCCGTTGCCGGATCGGTCACAGATGAACCCCATGTCCTGGAGGCAGTGCGTCGGACTTTGCAGCAATTCGGGCGTCTCGATATCCTCGTCAACAATGCTGGAGTAGGGGACTTCGGGAAGCGCCTGCATGAGATCGATGATGCGACTTGGGCACATGTTCTCGACGTCAACCTGACCGGGGTGTTTCGCATGACGCGAGCCGTCCTTCCGCAGATGTTGAAGCAGGGGAAGGGAGCGATTGTCAATATCTCTTCCATCGCGAGCCTTGTCGGAATTCCCACACTGCCGGCCTATGCCGCTTCCAAGGGGGCGCTCGATGCCTTGACCAGAGCCCTCGCGATCGACTACGCCAAGGAAGGCGTTCGCTGCAACGTGGTGAATCCAGGGCTTATCGATACGCCAATGGCCGCTCCGCTGATGAGCAACCCCGAACAACTGGACCCCATACTGTCGCACTATCCTATCCGTCGAGCTGGGAAACCAGAAGAGGTGGCCAACATGGTTCTCTATTTGGCCTCCGACGAAGCAGCCTGGGTCACAGGCGGGACCTTCCCTATCGATGGAGGGATGACCATCTCGTGAGCAGGCAGCCACTGCGAATGGTGAATATCACATTCGCGGTGATGGGGGCTCGTCAGTTGGCTTGAAGACGAAACAGCAGCCTCGACTTCTCAGACCTATGGAAATCAATGCACATACTCAGTTCTGTGGCGTAATCGGCAATCCAGTCGAGCATTCGCTTTCACCCGCGATTCACAATGCCGCGTTTCAGAAACTCGGGATGAACTTCGTGTATCTGGCCTTCCACGTGGAAGCGATCGGCGATGCGATCAAGGGTCTTCGCGCTCTGGGAAACTTTCGCGGCGCTAGTGTGACCATTCCCTACAAGGTGGCAGCCGTTCCGTTTCTTGATTCTGTCGAGCCGACCGCACGTCTCATTGGCGCGATCAATACCATTGTGGCTGTGGGCGGGATCCTCACAGGGTATAACACCGATGCGACTGGCTCATTGCGTGCGCTTCGTGAAGGCGGTGTCGTCATGAAAGGACGGCAGGTGGTCATGCTCGGGTCCGGAGGCGCTGCTCGCGCCATTGCCTTCGCGCTCGGGGCTGAGGCTGAGATTGCTCGCTTGATTATATTAGGAATTGATGAGCAGGAACGTATCGCCTTGGCCCGGGATCTCCAGTCGAAGACGGAATTGACAGTGCAGGAGACGCCTCTTGATGAGGGATCGCTGCGAAAGGTGCTGCCGGACACTCATGTGCTGATCCATTGCACTCCGATGGGTATGTTGCCCAACGTGCACGAAACCGCTGTGCCGGCGATGGTGCTTCATTCGGAACTGACAGTGATGGATATCGTCTATAACCCTCGGGAGACCCGATTGCTGAAGGATGCGAAGGCGACGGGCTGTCGCACGATTTCGGGGCTCGAGATGTTTCTTCATCAAGCCGCGGCGCAGTTCGAGCTCTGGACTAATCAGGCGGCACCTTTCGATGTTATGCGTGCCGCCCTGGAATCCCGCTTTTCATGAACATCGTGCTGATCGGCTATCGGGGGACGGGCAAGAGCACGGTGGGCAGGTTGCTTGCCGCGCGATTGGGACGAGAACTCGTGTCAACCGATGCGGAGATTGTCAAGCGTGCGCAACGTACGATTCCGGAGATCGTCGCCCAACAGGGTTGGGACTACTTTCGCGATCTGGAGTCCGATATCTGCAGGGAACTCGCCAACCGTGACCAGCTTGTAATCGATACCGGCGGTGGGGCCATACTTCGCGCGCAGAATGTCGAGGCGCTGAAGAAAGATGGGACCCTGTTTTGGCTGACAGCATCTGTCGAGACGATTGCAAAACGAATCGGCGGTGACAAGCAGCGCCCCTCGTTGACGGGTACCAAGTCGTTCGTCGATGAAATTCAAGACGTATTGCAGGAGCGGACGCCGAAATATCAAGCGGCCGCCGATCACATCATCAGGACCGACGATCGATCGATTAATCAGTTGGTTGAGACGCTACTCACGCTGGCGTGAGCGCGCTTGATCATTGCCTCTGTCATGTCAGGATGAGGCTGTGCCGTCGGCTCGCCCTTGACAAGGTCTCCTTCGAAGTGCTTGAACTAGCCGAGCGCGCCCGTAGCTCAATTGGATAGAGCATCGGACTTCGGATCCGAGGGTTGGGGGTTCAAGTCCCTCCGGGCGCACCAA
>JAENWB010000273.1:0-3755 GCA_016650275.1 Nitrospiraceae bacterium
GGCCTGGATTGGTCCCAAACCGCGCGCATCGAGGGAGCACATTCTGATCGTGCGCACTCTGCGAGCGAAAGGGACCATCCAGGCTACCCTCTCCATCCTTTTTCAGCATCCTGCTAAACTTCTCTGTGCTACGATGCGGCATAATGACACGCTGGCCCTTCCTATTACTCATGCTCATCGGCCTGTGGAGCCTTTTAGAAGCGGCTCACGCGCAACCCATGGACGATTCACACGCCACGACAGAACAGTCTTGTAGTTTCGGCATGGTGAAGGGAGAGGCCTCGCAGGGCTGTCACGTCCCCTTCCCCACAGGCTGCCTCGTGGCCACTATCCCAGGGACCGACAAGCCCTGGACGACCATCTCCAAGGGCGGAAAAACGTTCTGCCGATTTGACGATACAGCCACAGACTGGAAAACCAAGATCACCGGCTCTTGCGGCCGGTGCAAATCCAACCATTGTTCGGCCCAGTTTAGCGTCAGGTTCGACTGTTCCCAACAATCGCACTAGCAGGATGCTGAAAAAGTCCGCCAGCGGCGTTCTCGCATCGTTCAGACCCTCAACGGGGACCCGGCCGCCTCACCACTCGGCGGCGCGCACAGACGTGGTGCTCCTTATTCGTCGCACCGTGCGCCCCAGAGGGTACGCCTCCGGGCCTTCACTCGCTGCGGCCTTGCTGGACGGCCATTTTGAGCATCCTGCGTGGCGCTCGGCCGTTGTTCCAGACATGCAGACCCTGTGAAGTTCTGGCGTGCAACTTATTTTTCCACACATTGCTAGCCATGTTGCTTGCTGAGACGATCAAACGCGAAGCACTCGCCCTAGGGTTCGACGCCGTCGGCATCAGCCGAGTCGCCGATACCAGTCAGCCATCAGCTGGCTCCCCTACCCCCTTATCCCCTTATCCCGCTACCCCCCGACCCCGTTACCCCGTTACCCCGTTATCCCATCACTTGTTCAGCCGTCTCTCAGAATGGCTCCAGCGAGGCTACCACGGCACAATGGCCTGGATGACTCGCGACCCGTCTCGTCGAAGCGATCCGCAACAGGTATTACCAGGATGCCGATCCATGGTGTCGGTCGGGATGAACTACTACACGGACAATCGCGCGAACGAGCAGCCTGGAATGGGACGTATTGCCCGTTACGCCTGGGGGAAGGATTACCATACGGTGATGAGCCAGCGACTCTCGCAACTTGAAGCGAAGATCGCAACTCTAGCGCCAGAAGTGACCACCAGATCCTACGTCGATACCGGCCCAATCATGGAAAAGGCCTGGGCGCAGCAGGCCGGCCTCGGCTGGATCGGAAAACATTCCAATCTCGTATCGGCCGAATGTGGCTCCTGGCTCTTGCTCGGGGAGATCCTGACGACCCTAGATCTGAACGAGGATGAACCGGCCACAGATCTGTGCGGAAGCTGTACCCTCTGTATCCAAGCTTGTCCGACCGGCGCCATCGTCGAACCCTATCTCGTCGATGCCAGACTCTGTATCTCCTATCTGACCATCGAACTTCGCGGCGGCCGCGAGGCCATCTCCGACGAGCTTGCCTCTCAGATGGGCAATCGAATCTTCGGCTGCGACGATTGCCTGGACGTCTGCCCCTACAACCTACGGACAGACGCGACGAATGAACCAGCTGTTACCCCCACCCCCTTGACCCTTGCTCCCAGCCTCCAGGCTCTGGCTCAGATCAGCGAGGAGAGTTTTGTCAGCACGTTTAAGGAGAGTCCCCTCAAACGAGCCAAACGGAGCGGTCTCCTTCGCAACGTGGGAATTGCACAGGAGAACCACAAGCGACAGACAGGGGGCCTTTTTTCTTAGCAGAAAGAGGAGTAGGCTGTTTCTAGTCCTTGGCGGTTCGCGGGAGGCCTGAACGAGGAACACTCCTATGTATCCTCCAATCTTGCTGCTCATCTCGGCCGATCCGCACGCCGAACCGTTGCTCGAACAAGCCCTCGACCACCGCCGCGCCACCATCCTTCCTGCTAGCACGACCGAAGAGGGTCTGCGCATCCTGAAAGACCAAGCCGACCTCACACTCATCCTCTGTGATGAAAGTCAGGGACGGATTACGAGCCAAGTGATCCTGTCTCAGGCTAGACGCATTGCTCAGAACCTCCCCGTGATCATCCTCGGAACAGACGGATCAGCAAAAGCCGCAGTCGAGGCGTTACACCGTGGCGCCACCGACTATCTCGCACAACCGGTCACAACGAAGGATCTCCAAACCGCCATCAACAAGACCCACGTCTTCGAAACCCTAGAGCCTCAACTACGGGCAGAGCGTTCCTCCGTATTCGATCAGATCGTCAGCCGGTCGCCTCAGATGGAACTGCTGAAACATCTGGCAGCCGAAGTCGCCCAAACCGATGCGACGACTGTCCTCATCACCGGCGAAAGCGGCACCGGCAAAGAACTCTTTGCCCATGGGATCCATGCTGCCAGCCCTCGGTCCAAAGGCCCCTTCGTGGCGCTCAATTGTGCCGGCATTCCCGAACATCTCCTTGAATCAGAATTGTTCGGATATCAGCGCGGCGCCTTTACCGATGCGAAGCAGAGCAAACCGGGACGATTCCAACTCGCGGATGGCGGCACATTCTTTCTCGACGAAATCGGTGAAATGAGTCCTTCCGCCCAGGCGAAGCTCTTACGTGTCTTGGAGAATCACCAGGTCGATCCGCTGGGGGACACACACAGCATCCACGTCGACATTCGCGTGGTCGCTGCCACAAACGAAGATTTGCCGGCTCAGATCAAATCCGGGCGATTCCGCCTCGACCTCTATTATCGACTGAACGTCTACCAACTGCGCATCCCGCCGCTCCGCGAACGACCCGAAGATATCGAGCCAATTCTGACATCGTTCTTGGAGGTTGCCCGCCGGGATCATGGCTGTCGCATCAAGGGCATCACCCAACCCGCGCTAGCCATCTTGCAAGGCCACGACTGGCCCGGCAATGTACGGGAGCTGCACAACGTGGTCGAAGGGCTTACCATTACCTGCAAAGATGAGATGATCCGACCGGACCACCTCCCTGCATCTGTGCAAAGCTCTGATTCGGCTGGATCGAACGGAGAGATCGAGAAAACATCGCTCCTGGCCTTCGGCCTCTCGGCTCAGGAGATGGAAAAGAAACTGTTAAGGGAAGCGCTGCAGCGCACAGACGGCAATATTTCCGAAGCAAGCCGGCTCCTCAAGATCACCCGCAATACGCTCCGGTATCGCATGGCGAAATACCACCTCTAGCAGGCTGTTGAAATGAGGTGACGGGTACCCTAGATAGTCCCTTTCGCTCGCAGAGTGCGCACGATCAGAATGTACTCCCTCGATGCGCGCGGTGAGGGACCAATCCAGTCCACCCTTAGAAATGCAAGTGGGAGAGGATCTCCTTCGACGCGCGCAATCGAGGATCGACCAGGCTACCACTTCTGAGGGCAAGTAAAAGGCTTCGGCTGCCTCGTTGGATGGCCTGTTCGAGCATCTTTACCTGAGCATGCAGACCTCAGAACGCGTACTAACCGATATGAATGTCAGTCACAGCCCACGGTAAAACCACAGGGTAGATTCTCATCTGCCCCCGTGGGGCGCGCTTCTCTGGTGTCAAGTCAAGCAATGAGGTGGCCCGGAAAAGCCAACCCGATCGCCGCCGTGCTGTCGGGGGCCATGATGCTCGAGTTCCTGGGTGAGGCGGATGCTGCCGCCCGTGTTCGCAAGGCGTGCGCGGAGGCCACCGACCTCACCGGCACCACA
>JAENWB010000274.1:0-5269 GCA_016650275.1 Nitrospiraceae bacterium
CGCGGCATGCCCTCAATAAGATTGTGCTCCTTCGATACAGGCACTCAAGGATTAACCAGGCCACACGGTCAGGAGAACAATACGCGAGCTGAAAGAAGCTTTTGAGGGCAGACTAATTTCCCGGGGTGAGGGCGGAGACGGTTAGTCTGGTCTGTCTGCTTTATCTGCCCTGTCCCGTTATTTCACTCATTGCAGCAAATGAAACAGATGAACGAGCTATCCGGAATGGCCTCTACTCGACATGCAGATCATGGCGCTGTGCTGAGTTGAGATCGAAATAGCAATCGACCTACCAGAGGTTGATCGAGTCGGCATCGCGATAGGCGAGGGTGAGAGAGCTGCCGGCGAGGAGCCAGGATGCCGGAGTGCGTCCTTCGTGACACGTCTCCTATGGCGCCTATTTTTGTACTCTCAAGAGTCCGACGGTAATACTGGGGGACGGGGCGCAGACGGTTTGTTTGGTTGGTCTGGTCTAGCTGGTTTGTTTCGTTTGTCTGATTGATCTCGTTCGTCTGGTCGATCTGGCTTACTTCGTGGCTTGAACCAGAGAAGCCACACAAACCAAAACACTAAAGAAACCAAAGAGACCAGACACACAAGAGAAACCAAATACACCAGATGAACCAGCTGATCGCTGTTAGCGGAATTTTCCATCATCTCGCTAGGAAAAGATCGATCGCCAGAGAGAGATGGCCCATCCCTTAAGCAAGGACAGCCAGTCATCGTGGACCGGTTCGGAGGTCTGGTTGTTCGACGGTTGGGGCTTCGGATCGGCGGCGGTCTGATCTGCGGATGCTGCCGGTGTCGTCACTATTTGCTGGGAAATGGACTCTGTTTGAGTTGCACCTTGCGCTGGTGGAGCAAAGGCTGTTTCAGGCGGTTCGTTGCTGTGTGCGATCGGCGGAGGGGGCAGAGGCACTCTGGGTCCTTCGGCCTCACCCGCTTTGGACATATATCTGTTAACGATTGATTGCAGCCGGACCTGCTCTTCTGTTGCACGATTAAGGACGTACCGCAGGTTGTTCTCTTGGACGGTCAGTTGACGGAGCGTGCGGGTGAGTTTGCTCAGCCGTTCTTGCGAGGCAGCATACTCGGCTCCCATCTGCCGCTTGGCTCGCTGAAGTGCCGACCGGTCAATCTCCAGTTGCCTTGCGAGGTCGATCTGGAGTTGTTGGAGTTCGCCGACTTGTTTGGTGAGCACCTGTGATTGGGTTCCGGTGTTGTCGAGTTCAGCTTTCGTCGCTTCGAGATCGGCGACGGTCGCGTCGTAGGTGCTCCGCGTTACACAGGCGCCGGTGGTGAGGATGGCAAAACACAGCATCGCTGCTGTTGCTGTGTAGAGCTTCATGCCTCGCCTCGTTGTGTTGTGCTCCACGCGATAGCTCAGAGGGCTGCGTCCTCTGTGACTTCGACGTCTCTTTGCCGGCCAGGATAACCTTTTCTTCAGCAGAAATCACGCCGCCTTTATGGGGTGAAGAGCTTATGGCGTATGGCAAGCACCCCGGAGCGTCTGGCGCTCGGATGGCCAGAGGCAAGGGTGAAGGCGGAGACGGTCTGTCTGGTTTGTCTCGTTTGATTCGTTCAGCAAACTCAATGAACCGATAAAACCAAACAAACCAAATGAACAATAGTGAACACAACAGACAGACTGGACAAGTGAAAATGCCACTCCTAACGTCGACGGGCAAGGATCGGACTGACCGGGGCAGCCGCCGCGTTGCTCGCAATGGCAGACATGTGTGTGGTACAGTGACGGGTGGGTGCTGACTATGGGTCCTATCCTATCCCTCGCGTCTTATTCCGTGCTGATGACGCCAGAATGGGATCGTTCCTGTAGACTCCGCGTTCCTCCGTCAACGACGTACTGACTCATTTCGTTCTCGGTTCAAGGCCACTCGCAGGGGGACGGCGTTTCGACATTTCCGCAACGGCGGGGTGGGCGATGGAAAACCAGTAGTTTTTCTTTACTCCATAACGGATTACAGGGAGAGACCATGACCATGAAGCCCGTAAAACCCGTGCCGCCACGAACAGCTACGGCCTGGGTCCGCATTCCTGATGGCACCAAAGTCAAACACCGGCATGAAGGACATGTCGGATTCATCGATGGGCTCACCGAGATCGTCAGCGGGCCCAACCGGAATCCGGACGGGAAGACGCAATATCGCATGAATATCGGTGCGCCTGATCGACAGCTTGTGACCGAGAGCGACTTGTCTATTCTGATCGACGATGAAGAACTCGTCATCATACTGCGACAGAAGGCACCCTATCGCCGCGCGGTCACACAAACGCTGCACAGCGTGCTGGCACCGGATCGCTTCGTCAAGCCGGCCTAGCAGCAGGCCGCGACGCGCGAGACATGCGAGACTGGTGGACTTTTTCTTACCCTGTGCGAGAAATGGAGGCAACCATGACAGAAACCTGTTACTCCAAAGGCCAGAAAGTTATCTTGGTCACCAGCCAGACCAAAAATGGTAAATGGTTGTGCAAATTTTCGATTCCTGGGTTCAGCCATCTTGACGGCGGTCTGCACGGCCAAGATTCGTCGAAAGGCTACAAGACGGAATGGGAAGCGAGGACCAACGCGTTTCAGCGCGCCAAGTTGCTGCTGGTGGGGCCACAGGATATGCCTCAGGGGCACCTTCTGGAGAGGGTCTGAAGAACGGCTCTCGAGTCGTTGGTACTGGACAGTGGTTGTGCCGCAGACTGGATTCAGCTACAGAAACTTTCTTGGCGGTTTTCGTCTTGGAACTGCCCGATCTTCAGGCCCAGGCTTCAACGGCTAACACCCTGCCGATGAACCATTGCAGCACAACAGAATTTCGGTAGTCTGCACGTCCTGGACAAGCCAGGTCTGTCTAGTTATCTGGTCTGTTTGGTCTGTCTCGTGTATTTGGTTGAACCAGTCTAACTCGGTGAACCAGACCAACCAGACGGACCAGACAGACCGAACAGACCAAATAAACAAGACAGGCTGGCGAACTTTTTCAGCATCCCGCCCACGCTGACCATCACAATAATGGAAGCAGGCGCTCGATCTCAGACTGTTACGCCCAGGTCCGGTGGACTTCGCTGACGTGCTCCATGCCGCCCACGGCGCTAATTTCCCACCGAACGTCGTCCGGGATCGTGACCACCCGCAACTCTGCGCCATGGCCATTGGCAGCCCCACCGAGTTCCTCCACGACTTGGGCCAATTTCAGGTCATCGCGCGGGATCAGTTTTCCGCACTGATTGAGGCTCGGCTCTCTCGGCGTCGCCGCGTCGGGCCAATAGGCTCCGAGATCCATTTCCTTGAGTGTGTCCTGCTGACCCAGCTCACGCAATCGTAGAAACGCCTCGTGACTCACCGAAAAATTTCCGTAGCTCTTATTGATCACAATCTTTTTCATGGATCGATCCTTTCCACTTTCTCATCAGGGTTCTCGATGGAGCGTTCTTCATAAACGGGCTACGTATCAAACACCCTCACCGTGCACGATTGGTCAGGCTACCTTCACCGGGTCCGCGTATGCATTAGTATAGTGCCCGGACCAATGGGAATAACGTCGGTTGGCCCAGGTATTGACCTCGCTGTTCTTGGTTGTGCCATAGCGCTTGGCCAGCACAGCAGTGAACGTGGCCAGGCTCCCCTCGATCTCCAGAAGATCCGCATCCGTGATCTTCTCCCACTTGGCTTTGAGTGGGGCTTTGAGTTGGATCCAAAACGCTTTGAATTGTTCTTGATTCATTAGGGGCTCCTTTCTTACGTGGCTAATTACAGACATAGACGGAGGATGACCGATTCATCCCATCGGTTGGACACAGCTACTGCGCTCGTTAGAGACAGCGGTCGTGGGCCACAAAAGATGCGGCAACCAATGAGCACTTGGGCACTCTGGCGTAGAAGCGGCGGAGACCGGGGAATCAGACGCACGGGAAAGTGGGAGGGAGTGCTGTGCGAGAGATGGGACAGTCGGCGTGGCTCAATACGTCTTAATATCCTACAGGGCGGAGAAGGAAGAGTCAACGCGAGACAGGCGCGAATCGGCTGTACCGACTAGATATCATGGAGCAATAATTATTCCATCTGGTCAGTCATCAGCAGAGGGGAGACAGACCTAGGGGGAATAGTCGGGAACTTGCTTCGTTTCCAGGAGCCGTGAAACGTGAAACGAGGGTCAGCCGCAGAGCTGCGGCCTTGCTTGAGACAAGGCCCGTCCCAGGGCGAGAGGCTCTCTTGGCAACCTCAGTGAGGAGGGTGAAATAACCGCCAAGGTTTGATGGGTAAGAAATCCAGACTTTTGAGCATACTGCCCGCGGTTCTCCAGTTGTCCTAGACGTGCGGACCATTGAATTTCCACCGTGCCACAATGGTTTTTTCGCAGCCTTCTACAGGTCATCATCCACACTCGCCGCGGGATCTTGCCGGGATGATGACTCAACGAAGATCCGCGAAGACGAACCCGTCTCGTGTCACGATCTCACCGGTTTGAATCGGCACGGGATGGCGGAACATGGGACCGGCATAGGCGAAGGTGTGAAACTCGCCTCGTTCTCCGCAAGGGTCGGCGCTCGCGGGAAGATCCGCCAGCAACGCCTCATCGAACTCGCGTCCCACGAAAGATGCGGGAATTTGTTTCGGGTCCACGCAGGTAATACGTGCCCGGAGGCCCGCCGAGACCATCTCGCGCGCAAGGAGCGTCGTGGACAAGCCCCAGATCGGAAAGAGCGGCCTTAAACCGGTTCCCGCGAGCTGCGTTTCCCGGTACTGGCGCACCTCCTCCAGAAAGAGATCGCCGAACGCCATCACGGTCACACCATCGGCAAGCGCTCTTCCTATCGCCGTTCCCATGGCCATTTCATATTGCTGATTGCTGCAGGGGCTGGGGATCGGCACGGTCCACAGGGGTAATCCCACCGCCTCTGCCTGCGCCTGAAGCAGCGTCACACGCACTGCGTGCATGACCACACGATCATGCACTTCATTGATGGTCGTCAGGAGTCCGATGACTTCTACCTCCTGCCGCTGACGCAGCACGTGGAGCATCCAGGCGCTGTCCTTCCCACTACTCCAACAGAGAATCGCTTTCGGAATGCGGCTCATCTCCCCTCTCTCATCGTTTCCTCGATCACGAGAGCACCACCTGTGCTGAGCGGTGTGTCCTGCTTAGCAGACGGCGGAACAACCATTTCGGCACGCGAGAACTTCGATAGTCCGAACGTATGGCCCAACAGGGTAACAATCTTGCAGGATGCTCAAAAAGGCCGTCCAGCAAGGCCGCAG
>JAENWB010000275.1:0-12123 GCA_016650275.1 Nitrospiraceae bacterium
GAAGAAGGTTATTCTGGCAACGGGTGGCCGATCGATCCCCAAATCGGGAAGTGATGGATTTGGCTACGAGTTGGCACGACGGTTAGGTCACCAGGTGACCGCCACCGTCCCGGCACTCGTGCCGCTGGTGCTCGAGGACACGATGTTTCATAAGACACTCTCCGGTCTCTCGCATGACGTCGAGTTGACCACAGTGGTGAAGGGTCACATCGTTGACCGCCGGACGGGGAGTTTACTCTGGACCCACTTCGGGATCAGTGGGCCAGTGGTCATGGACGCGAGCCGCTTTTGGTGCCTGGCACAGGAGCAAAAAGAAGCCGTGGCCGTCTATGGCAACGTTCTGCCTGGTCAGAACCTGGAACAGGTGCGGGAGTGGTTTATGGAGCAGATGCGAGACAATCCCCGACGCTCACTGGTCAAGACACTGGCGCAACGGCTTCCCCAACGATTCGCTGAGGCGGTTATCCATCACGTCGGGTGCGAGGTGCACATGACCATCGCCCAACTGCCGCGCAAGGATCGAGACCACATCCTCACTGTACTGACCAAGTTTCGATTTCCCATCGTGCAGGATCGCGGCTGGAATTACGCAGAAGTCACGGCGGGCGGGATCCCTCTCGAGGAAATCAATTTCCGCACGATGGAGTCCAAGTTGGTGCCGGGCCTCTATCTGATCGGTGAGATCCTCGACTGCGACGGCCGGATCGGCGGGTTCAACTTCCAATGGGCCTGGGCGACAGGATTTCTGGCTGGCCGGGCGGTCGCCCCCCGTAGCTGATCAAATCACCTGCAAGGCTCCTGAAACGCCCTATCCGGCCTAGCAGGCTGCGGAAAAACTCAGTTGGTTCATCTTGTCTATCTGGTTGGTTTGGTTCATGAGTTGGTCTTATTCAACCAAATAAACGAGACAAACCAAATAACGTTTTCCTTACGCTGGCGGACTGTTTCAGCATCCTGCTAGACGACGTCCGATGGGGTTCCTCTATCTCTTAGGCCGCATTGGCTTGCGGTCTGGCGTCGTCCTTCAACGGCCCAAACTTGGACTCATATTCGGCGATGACGCGATTGAGCACGGCAGCCAACCGCTTCGCCGAATAGGGGTTCAGCACGATACGGTTCGTCATCTGAACCTGGATATTCGCCTGCCCCAGCTCCCACACATTATTTGCGCCAAAGGCCAGCACCACTTCTTCACGGGTCGATGACACGTTGCACACGTTGGCGTAGGAACTCTGAAGCTTGGAGACATCAAACTGGACCGTCGGTGTGGCATTGGTGGGCTGGTTTGGCTGTGACGGGCTTGCTGAGGACAGGCTCGTTGCCTTCCCAGTTGATCCTGCCTCTTTCATAAAGATCTCCTTTGTGATGGATGGAACTGTCATCAACCGACAGGGGTACTTCCGAACATCCCGTACGTAAGCTACCAAGAAATATGACGTGCAAAAAGAAAAAACACGGTTTGTGCGATCGTTCCAGTGCCACCGAGGATGATCATCGCGATCACAAAGCGAGGTATGCGCAGAGCATGAGCCATGAACACACTGATGGAGAGATGTGCCAAAGGCGGAAAAATGATGACAAACCACGGCAATCAAGTACTCTGATAAGAATCTACGTAGGCTTTGAGCCGATCGGTGGTCTTGCAGCAGCGCTCCGTTGTCTGGCGCTGTGCGAAACCGGTCTGGCTCAAGGACTGTGCCTGAGCAGGAAGGGACGTAGTGAACGGACAGAATTCTCCAGCTGAACGATCTCGCGGCATGACCGGCCCTTTGTTGGCGGCGCTGACGACCGTCGCCGTCATCGGGCTGAGTAGTTGTGCCATCACACCGATCCCGTTGACGACGGACGAGGTGCGATCGCGAGTGCAAGAAGACCGGGCCGTTCTGACGAAGGATCAAGAGCCTATCTCGGGCCCGATTGATCTCTACGAAGCGATGGCGCGCGCGTTGAAGTATAACCTCGACGCGCGCGTCGAGTTGATGCACAAGATGCTGGCGCAAACCCAACTCGACCTGTCTCACTATGCCATGTTGCCTCGTCTCGCGGCGAACGCGGGATTCGACGGTCGCAATAATTTCACGGGAGGAGTGGCGCGATCCTTGATTACGGGGAACCAGATTCTCGAGCCCTTTACCTCGTCTGAGAGGAACATTTTCTCGGCCGATCTGTCGCTCAGTTGGAATGTCTTGGATTTCGGCATGTCGTATATCCGGGCGAAGCAGGCCTCCGACGATGTGTTGATCGCCGAGGAAGAACGGCGGCGCGTGGCCAATCGCGTGATGCAGGATGTGCGGGCCGCCTATTGGCGGGCCGTCAGCGCGGAGCGGATTCTTCCGTCCCTGAAGATGTTGGATGAGTGGGTCAAGACCGCGCTCGAGAAGGCCCAGGCCGTCCAGGACGAAAAGCTCAGTACCCCGCTGGTGCCCTTGCAATACAAGCTCGATCTCCTCAATACGCAACGCTACAGTCAACAGCTGTTCCGGGAGCTCTCCGTCGCGAAGCTGCACTTGGCCGCGCTGATTAATCTTCCCCCCGGCCAAGAGCAAGAGATGAAGCTGATGGTGCCGGAGGGAGAGGCCAGAACGCTGAGCCTTCCGCTCGATATGTCGGTGCTGGAGGATCGGGCTCTGGAAGCACGTCCGGAACTGAGAATGATCGATTACCGTCGTCGCATCAACGCGCGCGAGACCAAAGCGGCGATCCTCGAAATGTTACCCAGCCTGAATCTCCAAGCCGGCGGGAACTACAACAGTAACGCGTTTCTCTTCAATAACAATTGGGCCGCCTATGCTGCACGGGCCAGTTGGAATTTGCTGAACATCTTTCGGTATCCGGCCCGGGCGAAGACCATTGAGGCGCAAGATAAGGTGCTGCACACGCAGAACCTCGCGCTGACGATGGCCATCATGTCGCAAGTGCATGTCAGCGTGGCGCAGGTGGCACAAGCGAAGAAAGAAACTTCGACGGCGAAGCTCTATCACGACACGCAATCCCAAATTGCCGAGCAGACGCGCCTGGCATGGCGGACGGCCCGGTTGAGCGAACAGGCCATGCTGCGCGAGCGAGTCAATCAGGTGGCGGCGCAACTGCGCTACGATGTCGCGGAGGCGGAACTCCAAACCGCCTGGGCGTCGCTCCTGGCTGCCGTCGGCGAAGACCTGCTGCCCAACGATCTGACGCAGGAACAGAGTGTGTCCGATCTTGCGCTCGAAGTTCGTACACGATGGGCGAAAAGCAAGGAGCTGCTCAAGTGACCCGTACCCGCTGGCCGCTGATCGGTGGTGCGATCATGAGCGTATGGTTCCTGATGCCGGTGTGGCTCGCGACGGCCGGCACCATGTCGGACTCCAAACCAGTAAGCAGCGCGGCAGAACTCAGCACGATTCGTGGGGTAGTGAAGGCGACCGCACAAGCTACCTTAGCCAGCCAGGTCCAGGGCCGGATCAGCCAGCTGCCCATTAAGGAGGGACAGCGGTTTAAAAAAGGAGCCCTCCTGGTCGCCCTCGATTGTTCGAGGTATGAGGCAGAATTGGCAATCGCTCAGGCGGAACATCGCAGCAAGAAGAAGACCTACAAGAACAACCTCCAGCTCGCCGAACACCAGGCTGTTGGTGAACTCGAAACCGAAGTCTCTCACGCCGAAGCCGAGAAAGCGTTCGCAGCTGTGAAGGTCGCACAAGTTAACGTGAAAGGCTGCACCATACGTGCACCGTTTCCCGGACGTGTCGTCAAAATGATCGTGAACGAACACGAGAATGTCTTTCCCAACGACCAGCTCATAAGCCTGTTGGATGACAGTCTGCTGGAGATCGCGCTGATTCTGCCGTCGAAGTCCCTTGCCTGGCTGAAGGTCGGTACGACCTTCGAGTACGCCGTCGATGAAACGGGACTCCGGTATCCCGCTGTGGTTCAGGACATCGGCGCGAATGTCGATCCTGCCAGCCAGACGGTGAAGGTGAAGGGCCTGTTCCTCACCCAGCCTGATAACGTACTGGCGGGAATGAGTGGGACAGCCTCCTTCGCTGAGATCCCCCGCTGATATGTTCGCAGCAGAAGTCAAACCCCTCAGCCCGCCAACGAACCAGGCGCTCTCCCTGCTGCTTCAGCTGGAAGGGATGGTGCGCGCCGCCCAGACCCAGCAAGAGCTGCAATTTTTCTTCGTCAATGAAACGCGCCGGTTGGTTCCCTATGGACAAGCATTTTTACTGGCCCCGCCGACCCAGTCTACGCAGAGCTACGAGGTGCGCGCCGCATCGAGCGTCCCGGTGGTGGTTCGCACCGTGCCCTTAATGCAATGGACCGAGCGATTGATTCGGGATCTGCGCACAACCTCGACAGGGCCGAACATGCTTCACGTCGCGGAAGCAGAGTGTCCTGCCGAACTCAGACCAGACTGGAAGGAATTTACTCCGGGCTATGGATTGTGGTGTCCTCTCAAGCACCCAGGGGGCCAGATTCTCTGTGGCCTGTGGTTGACACGGGACCAGCCCTGGGCGGACCACGAGGTGACGGTCTTGCAACGGCTCAGCGAAGCCTACGCCTATGCCTGGCGTGCCGTCGGTCCTTCGAACAGCCGTCGGTGGCGATGGGGGCTCAGCCGGACCACGACATGGATACTCGCAGTCGCAATTCTGGGCGCACTGGCCATTCCCGTCCCCATGTCGACGCTGGCACCTGCAAAGATTGTCGCAAAGGATCCTCTCATCGTGAGCGCGCCGATCGACGGGGTCATTGCCGAGATTCTCGTCCTCCCCAATTCCGTCGTGTCCGAAGGCCAAGTGTTGTTCAAATTCGAAGATACCACGTTCAGAAGCGAGTATGACGTCGCGGAACGGAACCTTGATGTGGCGATGGCGCAGTATCGGCGCGCGGCGCAAGGCTCCTTCGTGGAAGCCGAACAAAAGGCCGATGTTCCGTTGTTGAAAGCCGAAGTTGAGTTGCGAGAAACCGAGAGGGACTATGCCCATGAACAATTGACGAAGGTCGAGGTGAAAGCGGAGCAAGCCGGGCTGTTGCTCTACACGGACAAGTCCGATTGGATCGGGAAGCCGGTCGTGGTTGGCCAACGCATCATGGAACTGGCGAACCCGCAACAGCTGGAGGTGCGGATTGAACTACCGGTGGAGGATGCCATTGTGTTGCGCGAAGGCGCATCGGCGACGCTGTTCCTGAATGCCACCCCCTTTTCCAGCGTTCCTGCCACGGTCAGTCATGCGAGCTACCATGCCGAAGTCTTGCCGAACAATATGCTGGCCTACCGCGTAACGGCACAGCTAGAACAGGGGTCGTCGGAACTTCGCATCGGCTGGCAAGGAAGCGCCAAAATTTACGGAGAGCGAGTCACGCTGTTCACCTACCTGTTCCGTCGCCCGATTTCCGCCATTCGGCCATGGATCGGTCTATGAAACTGACCACACTCCCGAAGCAGGACATGGTACTCCCGCCGTTGCGCGAGGATCTCCGGCTCATCGCCGGCGCCTCGGCCGCCGACGGTTCGCCGACATGGGTCATCGTCGATCCGGTCCGCGGGAAATATTTTCAGATCGGCTGGGCTGCGTATCAAATTCTTTCGCGTTGGAGCGGCCGATCGGCGGAGGTTGTCCTCGCGCAGATCCATGCCGACACGACCTGTCGAGCCACGAAGCAGGATGTCGAGGACCTCCTCAGGTTTTTGTACGCCAACCATCTGATGCGCGAACCGCCGCAGGGGGGCTACCGAGCCTATGCAGCCCAAGCAGAAGCCGCACGGCCACAGTGGCTGATGTGGCTCGTTCACCACTACCTGTTCTTCCAGATTCCGTTGGTCCGGCCGGATCGATTCCTGCGCGCGACCCTTCCCATCATCGAGTGGCTCTTTTCAAAATCGGTCGCCTGGATCATCGTACTCATCGGGCTGGCGGGTGTGTATCTCGTGTCGCGCCAGTGGGGCGTGTTCACGGCGACGTTCTTGCATTTTTTCACGCCGCGCGGCCTCGCGCTCTATGCCCTCTCTCTGGCAATCGTCAAGGTCTTTCACGAACTCGGGCATGCCTATACGGCGACGCGCTACGGCTGTCGGGTTCCCACCATGGGCATTGCCATGATGGTGATGGTGCCGATGCTGTACTCCGATACGTCCGATGCGTGGAAACTGACCTCCCGTCGCCAGCGTGCCGCCATCGGCGCCGCCGGGATGATCGTCGAATGCGCGTTGGCTGCGCTGGCGATCTTCGCGTGGAACTTTCTCGATGACGGCGTCGCGCGGAGCCTGGTGTTTATCGTGGCGACCACGAGTCTGATGGTCGGTGCTGCCATTAATCTGAGCCCGTTCATGCGATTCGACGGGTACTACGTGCTCTCCGACTGGTTGGGCATTCCCAACTTGCAAGATCGAGCCTTTGCCTTCGGGCGGTGGCAGCTACGGCGATTCCTGTTCGGTCTGGAGAGGCCCATGCCCGAGCCGGTCGCCGCTGCCCAACGCCGATTCTTGGTCTGTTTTGCCTGGGGGGTGTGGGCGTACCGTTTCATGCTGTTTCTCGGCATTGCGCTGATGGTGTACCACTATTTTTTCAAACTTCTGGGCCTGATCCTATTTGCCATAGAGATTGGTTGGTTCATCGTGCTCCCGATCGTAGGGGAACTGAAGATCTGGTGGACCTTGCGCGGAGAGATCGTGGAACGCCGCAGGGGGTGGCTCTCCGCCGGGATGTTGGCCTGTGTCATTGCCTTGCTATTCGTACCCTGGTCCGATCGCATCAGCCTCCCTGCGGTGTTGGAATCGACGCCGCACGCCACAATCTATTCGCCAGCGCCCGGGAGGATCGTCGAACTGGCGGTGCAAGAAGGGCGGCGGGTGGGGGTGGGGGACAGGCTGGTTGCATTGGAATCGCCGGCGCTCGAAAAGGATATGGCGTTGACGCGCAAGCGGATCGAGGTCGAACGATTGAGAGGCCAGCGCCAGTTCATCGATCGAGAAGAACTGGCGAAGCACCAGGTGACGTTGGAAACCCTGAGGGCTCGCCTTTCACAGCTCGAAGGCCTACTGCAGCAGCAGCAGAATCTATCACTCACGGCGCCGATAGCGGGAGTGGTGACTGACCGAGCGGAGGCCCTGCACGTGGGTCAGTGGATCAACAAGCAGCAGCCGCTCGCGTACGTCATCGATCCAGCGGGTGAAGAGCTCCATGCGCTGGCTTCCGAGATAGACGTCGGCTATCTCCACGCGGGTCAATCAGCTCGCTTCATTCCTCAGGGTCCGGAACGGCCGAGCTTGGAGGCACAGGTTGGCGAGATTCGAGACAACGACGAAAGCAGCTTCACGGTGCCCTACCTCCTCTCCGTCTATGGCGGCGACGTGCCGGTTCGGGAAGATGCCAATCACAGACTGAAACCGGAAACCTCTGTCTATCGCGTTACGCTGCATCTCGTCGAGTTGCCGCCCCGATGGAACCAAGCCGTGCGAGGAACCGTGCGGGTGAAAGGCCCTCGTATCAGCTTCGCCCAACGAGCCTGGGAACAGACCGCCCGCATCTTCATTCGCGAAAGCGGTGCGTAGGATATCTAGCAGGCTAAGGTCGAGGTCAAGGCTGAGCGAAGACCTGATGTTCGTCACCTCAGTCTTAACCTTGGCCTTCTGATCTGCCTCAGTCTGAACCTCAACCTTCCTTGTGCCCCCCCCTCCAAAGGGTCAGACCAGAAAAAGTCGCCCTGAGGCGCATTCTGCTACCCCCCGACGAACCTCCCTGACAAGAGGACCGTAACTCGGCTGCACAAAAGAAGAAATTGTTACGAGGAATGGCATCCTCCTTGCTACATTATTGTGAGTAATAATGGGCTAGCAGTGTCTCCGACCATGCCATGAGAATACTACGTAGGCACAAGCCAACATCGGTCAAGCCAGCGCGAGGGCGTCGTCATGCCTCCGCGGACGCGCGCGTCACCCTGTCGACGTTCGGCGGCTCATTGCTTGCGCTTGAATCGCGCATCATGTTCGACGGGGCTGCCGTGGCCACCGTCAGTACCGTGACCACCGAACAAATCGCGCAAAGCCAGGCTGAGGCGTCCTTCTCGGCTGATGACGCGGCGATAGCGGACAACGCACCCGATGCCCCGACGGGCGAACCGCGCCCCACCATCGGCGACCAGGCGTTGTTCGATGCCCTGGCGGTGTACGATACCTCCGTCGCCCGCCAGGAGATCGTCTTCCTGTCCTCCAGCGTCCTCGAGTACCAGCAACTCCTCGACGGTCTCAGCCCTAACGTCGAAGTGCACATACTCGACCCTGCCCGCGATGGCGTGGAGCAGATGGCGCAGATTATCGCCGGTCGTACTGGCATCCACGCGATCCACCTGATCGGCGAAGGGACCGAGGCCGAGATGCATCTCGGCGCGAGCTTCTTGACACAAGACTCGATCAGCACACGTTACGCCGAACAGTTTCAACAGATCGGTCAATCCCTCTCTACGAGTGCCGACCTGCTGATCTACGGCTGCAATTTCGGCCGGGGCGATGCCGGACAACTGGCAATGCAGACCCTCGCAGAACTCACCGGCGCCGATGTGGCTGCGAGCACAGACCGAACCGGGCACTCGGGCGAATTTGGAAACTGGATTCTCGAAATGTCCACGGGAACGATTGAAGCATCAGTCGTCATCGGCGAGGCGTCGCAGGCGGTCTGGGACCATGCACTGGCGACCTTCACCGTCTTAAATACGAACGATTCCGGCGCCAACTCGCTCCGCCAGGCGATCATCAATGCCAATGCGCTCGCGGGCAGCGACACGATCAACTTCACCATCGCCGGCGCCGGCGTGCACACAATTGCTCCTGCTTCCGCACTGCCGACGATCAGTGGCGTGGTATTCATCGACGGCTACACGCAGCCTGGGTCGTCCGTGAACACACTCGCGATCGGGAACAACGCGGTCCTGCAGATCCAGCTCGACGGAGTTGGTTCCGGCGGCGCCAACGGACTCACGCTTGGTGCCGGCAGCGCCGGTAGCACAATCCGTGGCCTGGTCATCAATCGTTTTACCCGTGGCATTCAGGTCGATAGCACCAGCAACCTCATCGTCGGCAACTGGATTGGTGTGGATTCTACAGGCACCGTGGATCGCGGCAACACGAATGACGGTATAACCATCACTGCGAATAACAACACGATTGGAACGTTAGCCGCCGCAGACCGCAACCTGTTGTCGGGCAATGATGATGAGGGTGTGGACGTCGATCCCGGCTTTACCGGGATCGTGATTGAAGGAAATTATATTGGGACGAACGCGATGGGGACCGCGGCTGTGGCCAACGGACTGGCCTCTGATCCCGATTCCGGTGGTCTGCGGCTCGATGGGAACGGCACCATCGCCCGAAATAACCTCGTGTCAGGGAACCTCAATTGGGGCGTCTACGTTACTGGTACCGGGAACGTGCTCTACGGCAACCAGATCGGCACCAATGCAGCCGGGACGGCAGGCATCGCGAACAGCGGGGCAGGCATTCGGATCGTTGGAGGAAGTACCCATGTTATCGGGGGCACCGCCGCAGGCCAGGGAAACACGATCGCTTTTAACGCCGGCAACGGCATCCAGATTGAGTCAGCGACCAGCATAGGCAACGCTATTCTTGGTAACTCAATCTTCTCAAACACCGGTCTGGGAATTGACCTGACCAACAACGGCGTCACCGCCAACGATGCGGGCGACGGCGACACCGGAGCCAACAACCTGCAAAACTTTCCGGTGCTGACGTCAGCCCAAGTAGTGTCCAGCACGCAGCTCACCGTCATTGGCACGCTCAACAGCATCGCCAACAGCCAATTCCGCATTGGGTTCTTCAGCAACACGGCCCAGGACCCCACCGGCTTCGGCGAAGGCCAGACCTATCTGGGCTTCGTCAACGTCACCACCGACGGGAGCGGCAACGCGAGCTTCAACACGACGTTGGCGGCCACTGTGTCCGCCGGCAGCTATGTCAGCGCCATCGCAACCAAGAGTGATCCCACGTTCACGACCTTCACTGACACATCTGAGTTCGCCCAAAACGTTGTGGCAGCAAACACGGCCCCGGTGCTCGATGCTGCCCGGAGTCCGGTGCTGACCGCGATCAACGAAGACGCAGGCGCCCCGTCCGGAGCAGTGGGCACGTTGGTCTCGAGCTTGGTAGACTTCGCCAGTCCGGCCGGGCAGGTCGACAACGTGACCGATGGGGACAGCGGCGCGCTCTTGGGCATCGCGGTCACGGCGGCCGATACGACGAACGGCACCTGGTTCTACTCGACCAACGGCGGCACGAACTGGTTCGCACTCGGCGCGGTCGCCAACAATAATGCGCGCCTACTCGCCGCCGACGCCAGCACACGGCTCTACTTCCAACCCAACGCCAACTACAACGGCACGCTGGCCAGCGCGATCACGTTCCGGGCCTGGGATCGGACCAGCGGCAGCAACGGCGCCCTGGCGGATACCTCGACCAACGGCGGCACCACGGCCTTCTCGACCGCGACCGATACGGCGGCTCTCACCGTGACGGCGGTGAACGATGTACCGGTGAACACGGTGCCGGCAGCGCAGAGCACCAACGAAGACATAGCGCTCGTCTTCTCTGTGGGCAACGGCAACCTGATCTCGATCGGTGACGTGGACGCCGGTGGCAGCCCGGTGCAAGTGACGCTGACCGGCACCAATGGGACGGTCACCCTCTCCGGCACCGTGGGCCTGACCTTCTCGGTCGGCGACGGCACGGCGGATGCGACGATGACCTTCACCGGCACCGTCGCCAACATCAACACGGCCCTGGCCGGCCTGAGCTTCAGTCCCGCGTCGAACTTCAACGGGGCGGCCAATCTGCAAATCATCACAAACGATCAGGGCAACACCGGCTCCGGCGGGCCGCTCAATGACACCGACAATGTGGCCATCACGGTCAACGCGGCAAACGACGCGCCGATCGTCGTCAATCAGGGACTACTCTTCGACGGCGTCGACGACAAGGTCGTGGTGAATTCCTCGGGGAGCCTCACAATGACGACGACCGTCACAATGGAGGCGTGGGTCCAACGTCAAGGCACACCAACCGGTACGCAAATCCTGATAAACAAAGAAGGCGAATACGAACTTGGTATTACGTCAGCGGGCGTTATTCAGTGGGCCTTTGCGAATACAACCCCGGGCTGGAACTGGGTGAGTACCGGCTACACGCTCCCGGCGAATCAATGGACCCACATCGCCGTCAGTTACAACGCCGGCATCGTCAACACATATGTCAATGGAGCGCTAGTGCATTCCTACAACGGTAGCGGCTCGATCGGCGACGTATACCCGGCGCTTAATGAGCTGACATTGGGCGGCCGGCAGAATGCCTCGACTCAGCGATTCGAGGGCCTGATCGACGAGGTGCGCGTGTGGAACACCGCGCGAACCGGAGTCCAGATTTCGACGAACTACGACCAAACGCTCACCGGCTCCGAGTCCGGTCTGGCCGGCTACTGGCGATTCGCCGAGGCGACCGGGTCAACGGCCTTTGACCTGACCGCCAACGCCAATAACGGCACCTTGGGGGGTGGCGTGCCTTCCAACGAGCCGACAAGGCAGTTCACCTATTCCATGGTCGAAGACGGTTCGCTGTCGGTCTCGGCTGCTTCGGGTGTGCTCGCAAACGCAACCGACGCAGAAGATTCGCCGCTGACGGCCGTGCTTGTTACCGGTCCCGCGAACGCCGCGTCGTTCACGCTCAATCCCGACGGATCGTTCAGCTATACACCTGTGGCGAACTATTTCGGAAGCGACAGCTTCGTGTTTCAGGCCAGCGACGGGTCATTGCTCTCCCAGTCTGGCACCGTCGTGCTGACGATTACCCCGGTGAACGATGCGCCGGTGAACACGGTGTCGGCAGCGCAGAGCACCAACGAAGACATTGCGCTCGTCTTCTCTGTGGGCAACGGCAACCTGATTGCGATCAGCGACGTGGATGCGGGCGCGAGCCCCGTGCGGGTCACACTCACTGCGACCAACGGCACGGTCACGCTCGCCGGCACCGCCGGCCTGACCTTCACGGTGGGCGACGGCACGGCCGACGCGACGATGACATTCACCGGCACGGTCGCGAACATTAATACCGCGCTCAACGGCCTGGCCTTCGGCCCGACC
>JAENWB010000276.1:0-10066 GCA_016650275.1 Nitrospiraceae bacterium
ATCGGATCGTTGAGAGAACCACCGAACTCGAGGTCGCGAATCGCACACTGGCTCGCGAACTCTCCGAACGCATGCAGATTGAAGAGAGGCTTCGCCAGTTGGCCGGCACGCTCGAAGAGCGGGTCAAGGAACGAACAAAGCAGCTATCGACGTCTTACGCCCGGCTCCGTGCCCTCGCAACAGACTTGACAGTGGCGGAACAGACGGAGCGGCGGCGGCTTGCCACAGAACTGCACGACTATTTGGCCCAGATGCTTGTCGTAACTCGCATGAAGATAAGCCAATTGCTGAGACAAGATCACGATCCGGACGTACGGACGATTCTGCAGGATACCGATAAGTTGCTCCACCAATCGCTCGACTACACCAGGTCGCTGGTGTCTGAGCTGACACCGCAGGCTCTGTACGAGCGCGGATTGGGCGCCGCCCTTCGATGGCTGGCGGATCAGATGCGCCGTCAGCAGGTGCTGAACGTCGAGATTTCACTCGACGCACCCGAGTTGCCCCTTCCCGAGGCGGATGCGGTGCTGCTGTTCCACTCGATACGGGAATTATTGTTCAACGTGCTCAAGCACGGGAAAACCGATCGGGCGTCTGTGTCCATGCAATACTCCCAAGATGTATTAACCCTCACCGTGTCGGATCATGGATGCGGCTTCGATGTCTCAAGATTGAGCGATGATCGTTCCGATCGGTTCGGACTGCTGAGTATTCGGGAACGGATGACGGCCCTCAGTGGCAGCTTTGACCTGCAATCGGAACCGGGCAAGGGAACAGTTGCGTCGCTCCATCTGCCTTTTACGGCCTCCGTCGACATCATTGAGGGCCAAGTTACCGAAATGGCGAGTCCAGCCTCCTTAGAGAAAGCGGCGCCTCGGCATATCCCCGGCCCGGGCTTGGCACCCCCCTCTCTTGGCGAGTCGAATGTCGTTACTCCGCTCCGGGTGCTGATCGTCGACGACCACCAAATGGTTCGAGAAGGTTTGCGCTGTATTTTAGAGGAGTACTGCGACTTGACGGTGGTCGGAGAGGCTTCGACGGGAGAGCAAGCGCTTCAATTGGCCGGCACGCTGATGCCCGAAGTCGTCATTATGGACATGCACATGCCGGGTTGGAATGGGGCCGAATCCACCAGTCGGATTTTGAAAGAACACCCCTCGACTGTTGTGATCGGGCTGTCCATTCAAACCGATCCACACATAGCCCAATCTATGCTGGATGCCGGCGCCGCGGCGTTCTTGCCGAAGGAAACCATCGGGAAGGAACTCTATTCCGCAATTCAAACGGCTGTCCACCGTATGCCATCTTCCAGGTTTGTCACATCCCGCCCCTCCGCCTAAGGGTTGCCCAGTGCCCCTAGCACGTTGAGCAGCGAGCCCCAGTGACGGAACAGCCGCCTCCCTATCCTCGTGTTTGGGTGGTGACAGAGGCTTTGACATCCTTGTATAGTTGAGCGTTGGTAGAGTGCGACATGCGCAGGTTGCACCACCACCTTCAGGGCGTCAGAAAAGGAGTCGATCAACATGAAGCCGCAAGTCATCGTAGCCGATGACCATCGTCTTGTCGCCGAAGGCGTCGTCAAGATCTTGGAGAAGGATTACAGTGTGGTCGCCACACCAGCAGACGGCCGCAGCTTCATCGAAGCGGTTGAAAAATTTCGCCCCGACCTTGCGTTGGTTGATATTTCTCTACCTCAGTTGAACGGACTGGATGCCTGCCGTCACCTGAAGAAATCATGCCCGGAGGTCAAGATCATCATCCTGACGATGCATTCGGAGCAGCACTTTGTGAACGAAGCATTTCGTATCGGGGTCGGGGGGTACGTGTTAAAAAGCTCGCTTGCGGATGAGTTGCTGTTTGCTGCGAAGGAAGTACTGAAGGGTTGCACTTACATCTCGCCGGTCGTCGCGCAAGGTCTGGTCAACCAAGCATTCGAATCGTCGAAGGAGTCTCCGAAGGGACCGAAAAGCACCCCGACTGTCCCGACTGTGATGTTAAGTCTACGACAGAGGGAAGTCTTGCAACTGATTGCGGAAGGCAAATCTAAAAAGGAAATCGCTTCCGCGATGAACGTGACGGTCAAAACCATCGAGTTTCACAAGGCAAGAATCTCTAAGGAACTCGGCGTTCGCACCACGGCCGAACTGACCAAACAAGCAATCACCCTCGGGCTCATTGCCCCACCTGATGCACCTCCACCTCATATGTCGAGCCCAACTAACTGAGGCTCCGTAATCCGAAACTCATGCCTCGGGGTCCGGTAGAGGCGTCTCAGAGTTCGGTCAGTCCCTGCGCCAACGCAAACCTGGTCAGCTCGGCAGCAGTCTTGATGCCGAGTTTTTTCATGATCTCCCCCTTATGAAACTCCACCGTTTTCACGGAGATGCTCATGGTCGTGGCAATTGCCTTTGCCGAAAGACCATTCGCGAACATTCTCAAGACCTCACGTTGCCGCGGCGTCAATTGAACGTTGAATCCTTCGGGACGAATCCACGGATGCTCGATCGATTCGCGGACATCCGCCGTGACATCTGGAGACACATATCGGCGGTTGCTCATCACCGTGCGAATAGCAGCCATTAACTCGCCTGAAGCGGATTGTTTGAGTACGTAACCATTGGCCCCTTTTCGAAAACCTTCGCTGACATAGAAGGGCTCACTTAACATCGTTACGAGAATGATTTTTACATGGGGGAGTTTCTGTTTGAGCGATTGGGTGAGGTCAAACCCGCTTGTGTCCGGCATTGAAACGTCCAGCAGCACAATGTCCGGAGCCGAACTCGGGGCCTTCTCCATAAGTTCGGCCCCGCTATGAGCCGTGCCAACAAGCACCGTGTCATGGGCGATTAACTGGCGAAGTCCTTCCACCACCAGGGGATGATCGTCGGCAATGAAAACTCGAGGTTGATACATATTCCGCCCCTGATGTTGATGACCCACTACTGAGCAGCGGGTACCGATCAGGATAGTATCACATCGGCTGGAGCCTCATCAGCTATGGGTAACCCTAGGTTAAGAAAAAGGCAAAGACTATGACTTGCGTGAAACACGCCGGACAGTAAGTGTGAGTGAGAAGGCAATCGGCCGGATGCACACCATGTATGTGTATCTTTCGATACGCCCGCTGCGTAACCCTGCGCTCCTGATCAAGGGAAGGTCCGGTCTCATCTCGAAGGAGTCCACAGATACAACAGACGTGGAGCAGCGACGCTTTGCGCCTCGAAGCGGACGGCGCCTCATGAGCCAATATCTGAATGCCCACGTAAGACAAGATCTTTTCAGTTGGTTGCTACCACTCTGCTACCGGAATACCCCAACCCAGGCTCATCCAGCACGATATCGATTACTCCGATTCCTTGGTTTTCTCATCAGATACATGCTCCTGAGTCTGCTGAGTTTGGTCAACAGGGCATCTCTTAATCAGCGGGCTCACATAGGCAGGCCATATGGGCATCTCCCGGTTGTTAAAAACTGACGTAGCTGAGCGACCACATCGTAAACTAAACCTCCGGCCGGTAGTGATCACCGCATGACCATGAACAGCTTGAGACCATGAGAGAACGATGCGCTGTGCTAATTTTGTGCTAAAACACAGCCTAAAAGACCAAAACAGATCGAACGGACTAGACGAGATCGAATTCTCGCAACGCCTTGTCTACCAAGAGAAAACCGGGAAACCAGAGTCAAAACAGGGAGTTCAAGAATACACCTTAATCAGCCTCATAAGTTCAGATAGCCCAACCTCAGACAACCTAACCCCACAAGAAACCACACACCAGGAGGCTCTTGACATGGGGGCAGATGGGGCTGGTTTGTCCTGTCCTGGTAGCAGCGCGGTAGCAGAGGAAGATGATGAAAGCAGAAAATAATTGATCGTCTCTTCCTCCACTGACAAGATAGGCTGCTCGATCGTGACCGTGCCGTCTTCGCTGATGAGTTGATCCAGGTTGTAGGGATGAGCTGGGACGGTCGGGGCGCCTATGAGGAGTGGAGGCACCAGAAAGACGATGAGACAGCAGATTAGTCACATAGCGGAGGACGGCTCACATGACGAAGATTCTAGTCATCGACGATGATGCCCGCGACCGGGGGCTCCTAGTTGCCGTCCTAGAGGAAAGAGGATATGAAGTTATTGTGGCAGACAATGGTGGGACAGGGTTGATGTTATGTCACCGGCGAACTCCTGATGCTGTCGTGTTGGACCTGGACATGCCTGGAATAGACGGTCGCAGCATACTGCGGCAATTGCGGATACTGCACCCCACCCTACCGGTCGTAGTTTTTAGTGGACTCAGCCCAGAAGAGGTTGAGCAAGAGATGCTGAACCAGGGCGCCACGGCCTTTATTCAGAAGGCATTTTCGCTGGATCAACTGGGGTCGGCATTGCAGGAGGTCCTGCCCTCCCCCACTCAAGCTGACAGCTGAATGACCAGAACTCCTGGTAGCACCGTGGTCGCAGCGTGGGAGCAGATGCAGATGACACGTGTCGCGCGGTTCTTCCAGGGGAACATGACTAGTTCCGCACGCCGCTCCAAACTTTTGCCGGGTCGATGGCCTTGTCAGGATTGAGTTTCTTCGCCTTTTCCAGCAGGATATCCGCGGCCTCCGGATAGGCTGGATCAGCGATGCAACAATTATCCACGGGACAAACCGCCGAGCATTGAGGTTCGTCAAAATGGCCGACACACTCGGTACACCGTTCATGGGTAATCACGTAAATAGCGTCTCCGACTCCCTGACCGTCGCCCACATGATTGCCCTTCGTCTCCGCGTCGCCGCGAGTTTCGAAGATCGCTTCATTCGGACATTCTGGCAGGCAGGCTCCACAGTTAATACATTCGTCGGTAATCAGTAGTGCCATGACCCTCGACTCCTTCTTCCCACAAAGATAGGGGAATATTCAGGGTTATTTAACAGCATGACAGGAGAGCCACATGACCTCAAGACACACGCTGGTGCTCCAGCGATTCTAGGGCACGTATTCGCAGGAGATCTATGGTTATTCTAGCCGGGCGAGGATTACGGTGCAAGAGGAGAACGCACGAGCTCAGAATGAACATCGCTCGTTTTCACAGACTGACCTTGGCTTTCTCGCGCAAGTTGGCTAACCTAGCAGCCGCTGTTGTGCTGTATTTCTGGACTTGTATTTCTGCCTGATTCATCGCTCTCTCCACATGACGCGGCCATGGCAGCAGATTACTGACCATATTGGGGATTTGAAGGACATCATTTTCTAAGGAGGTTCACTCATGACAAATCGCCAACTCATTGAGAGGCTGGCCCATGCGCTTTCGGTTCATCACGCTCTCATACTGGCTCAGGGCGTTCTCCTTCAAAGCTTGCGTGTATCGAAACAGGAATATGCAGCTGCGGTAAAGAAATGCCGCCCGCACGCTGCAGCCTACAAATCGAAAATCCTCGCCAGCTTTCTTGAGGGCGCTCCTCCTCAGTCTGAAAAAGCCTTGTGGGAATCGCTAGGCTTAGGCGATCTCTGGGGTCCATCTGGGCCAGAGAAAGAGAGCCCAAAGTCGTAGCGATTTTATCCACAATCTAAAAATAACTTTTTCACATGATTCTCCGTCTCATTAAGAGCTTCTGACTACCCTGAACTGATGACAAGCCTCCTAGGATTGTTGTCGTTATGGCGCAACACACTGACTCAATCGCTGTGATGACCTACGGTTTGTTAGAACTCCCGTCTGGACACAGATGTGACCTGTGTCAATCCTTGTACCACCCCGAATGTTAGTCATGGTCTTGAGGCTGTCCAAAACCCTCATTCGGTACCAGGTTCCTAGATATCGATTTTTCAGGGCTTGGTCCTAATCATCGTGAGTATTCACAATCAACTGTTTCTGGAATGCTCTTCTCTAATAGGCCAAGAATGGCCCAGTGCCGAGCACCGACGTTTTCCCACTGAGCCCGACATAGACCGTCCTGCCAAAAAAGAACGGCAGTCCCCAGTCAAACGTCCCCGAAAAAATTGCTGGTCCGCCTATATTGTTTATGGCGGCATGCCCTGAAGACAGCAAGGGCATGGGATTGGCGATCTGAAAGTTGACCGAGCTTGATGGAGACCCTGACGATCCCGTGTTGACCGCCGAGAAGTGTAAGGGAGAAGGAGGGCAGTACAGCAACGACAATGCACCGGGACACAGCGGAATCGACAAAGATGAGTCACTGAAGAAGAGGACATTGGAGCCAGAATCGATGATGCCTGGCTGCTGAGTGCTGGTGCTCGAGCTGGGGTGAAAGTGTGTCACGATGCGGCCCGATGAGTCGGTCGGCAACACCGTAACCCCGGAAGGTTGGTTATTCGATGCTGTTCCGATGCCGAGGATGAGCGAACCGGTGAGGGAGGGCAATCCGCTGGCCGGCACAGACGGCAGGGCGACGATGACCCCGTTGTTATCAACTGGCAGAAGTCCGACGGGATTTTGGACCTGTTGGGAAGGCGAGACTGCGACCGCCGCACAAGGGAGAGGCATGCAGTTGTAGTAAAACCCGCCGTCGAACTGAAATACCCCAACGCCCAAGATGCCATTGTGCCCGACTTGAGAAGGATCCGAAACGACCGCAGCTACGCCGCAGATGTTCGAAGCGGGTTGCCCGGCGGAGGTGTATTGTCCTGCGAAGGTCGGATCGACAACTTGGATTGGCACGGACACAGCCGGTTCCTTGGCCAGAATAACATCCACGGTTTGAACGGCTCCCCAGTCTGTGACGCCTCCAAAGTACATGCATTCACCGATGTGGCTGGATGGGAGTGTGAGCGTCAGCGAAGAGGCAGAAATCCGGAGCCCGGACGATCCGGTATCTACCAAAATATCCGAGATAGTTTGGCAGGTTGAGGTGCCGGGCTGGCAAATGGTGATTTGGGTGCAGGGGGCATTAGCAAATGTGCAGAGGGTAGCTGAAGAGGGATTGACGGTGATGGTGAGGACATTGGAACCAGAAGGACCGGAAAGACCAGAGGGACTGGAGTCCCCTGAACTCCCACAGCCCAGCAGGCTGATGACCGCCATGCCGACAAGAACCGCCGCGCATCGTTGGTGGATCATTGGATCATCTCTGTTGTAACTCCGGGAGGGAGGAGTGAGGGAAGATAGGCTCTTCCGCGGACGTCTCCCGCATGACCTCCCGTTTCGACCACAAGATGGGGGGCGTGGATGCGGGTCCCTCCGCGCCGCACAGGCCCAGTTGAGGCGGCATCCGCCGATGCCTCCTGATACTCCTGAAAATAGGCGCCTAAGAGCGATGGTAAGTTGGGAGGTCTTCTCCCTCTCCAGGCCACGGCAAAGACCGTATTTCCAGACACATATTCCCTCAACACGAGATCCGATGTGGTGATTTCTTGGATGGTGTGGCGCTGTGCCGGGATCATCTGGATCTGTCCGGCAAGTGCAAGGCGATCCGTTTCGACAGAACTCGCAGGGTCCCCCAAGACGGCCCAGGTTCTTGGGAGATCGATGATCGCGATCAGACTGAATACCACTACCATCTCAATAACTAGCCGATGCTTCATTACATGCCTCTGGCAGCAAAGATCTGGCAGCAATCAATGAATTGCAGCCCATATCAAAACCTTTGGCGTCATCCTAGGACAGAGAGGCGCCATGCTGTGCCTCAACACCACAATCGAGCAATACCCCATTGGGGGGGCTAGTCTAAGACCAAGGAACCGCAATCTCTGTGCCGGAACGGCTACCACTCACGAATAGGTTGATTATTGCTAGGAGAAGAGCAGCCGGCTCATGGGGAAGGACCAGGGACGCGCGAGTGCGAGGCGCTTAATTATGATGGGAGTTCATGTGATCGGAACGGCTGTTCAGGACGAGGGAGATGCTTTTGCCCCAAGGTCCAGTGCAAAAACACATTGGTATTTGGAACAGGCGGAAGGATACGTCAAAGTCCTAGAAAAATCGACTTCTCGGTTCTCGACCATGAGAGGGGGTTTTGAACACCGTGCGCAGAACGCCTAAGGAAGCGGAAAGAGGCTAAAGGCCGTTTTGAAGGTTCCGTCTTGTTGGATGTACTGCCCACGACATACTTCTAAAAGAAACCGGGGGTGAGCAATAGTGCTCAGACGGTGAATGATTCTCAAGCATAATGGAATCGAGAAATACTACCACGAAGGTGATGACTACCGAGACGCGCGTCCGATTGAGGGCACGGGCGCAGGCATCCAGGCCTTTCGCAGAACTCATTCCATTATGACCAAGGGTGTGACACCCAAGGAGCAAATCATGAGGTTGTGGACACAAAGCATTGCATTGTTACCCTGTCTGTTCGTCGCTGTTGCGTGTAGCCATACGCTACCGCAGTATACGGCAAGCTCGATCCCGCTCTCGCAATATACTGCGCCGGCCCCCGGCGCCATTGAGGTGCCCGTATCCCAACTTCCTGACTCAACACTTCCTGTCACGCTCGTCATCGATCTCACCTCCCTTGAACGGACATTACAGACCACCATGCCGGAACGCTTCAACGAAGCCAATCATCCGTTGGGGAAGGACTACCGGTGGAATTTCGTCAGGGAAGGAGAGCCACATGTCTCCATTGAAGATGGGTGGGTGACCATCCATGCCACCTACAAAGGGGATATTGAGGCCAAAACGGCTGCCCGTGGCTGTCGATTAGATCCAGTCTATCCCGTGCTCGATACCACGGGCCAACTCGAACTTGGGCAAGAGGGTCACGTGTTCGTCCTGAGTCTAAAAACCCCTCAAATGGCCATCGATCTCAAACCGGAGAGCGAGAGTAAGTGCAACATGTTTAATAGCCCGGTCAAAGATCAGCTGGCGGAGCTCCTGAACCGGGGCACGCTTGTCCAGACCATCAAGCGGGCCGTCGATGAAGGGGGGTTCCAGATTCCCTTGCAACAGGTTTGGACGCGACTACAAGCTCCGGTCGCCGTAAACGTGGCGACGTTCAACACGCAGGCCTGCATCTATGGGAAACCCGCAGAAATGGCGATCGGAACTCTGAAGGGCACCGTGCAGCGGACAACCATTCCTATTGTCGTCAAGGAAACACCGACGGCGTCTTTTGAAAATTCCTGCGGTAAGCCGTCCGACAGCACCATGAAAGTCACTTCCGGAGCAGCCCTCCTTGAGGGGCAGCCGTATAAAGTCTTGGCGTCCGTGACCGTACCGTACCCCGTGGTAAACCAAGGGCTGCAGGAGAAGCTGTTTCACCAACCAATGAAGGTCGGCGGAGACGACATGGTCATCGAGCAGGCCACGGCTTCAGACTCGTCAGGGAGGGTGCTGATCACGATCCGCACCGCTGGAGATCTCAATGGCACGATTTATTATTGGGGCACGCCGCGTCTGGAAGGCGTGGGGTCCATCCTGACGTTCCCTGATCTTCAGATGGCGAGCGAGTCGAAAACCATGTTGGACACCATCAAGGTGGGCTATTGGCAACTCGTTGATCAATCATTACGAGACAAATTGCAAAGAGCGGCACGAGTCGATTTGTCCGACCGGATCGCAAAGATGCAATCCGCAATCACGGGCACGCATACAAGCGGCGAGGTGACCACGGCGATGACGATGGTGCATCAGCAACCGCAGCGCGCCTACTCGACCCCGGGGGCGCTCGTGGCTGATATTCTATTTGAGGGCACCGCCAGTGTGACCACGCCAGTGGCGATGGAAACCCGCCCCCCGGCGGAACAGACGCCGGGCCAGACGCTCAGCTTCTCGCAGCCGTCTACCCAGAAGTAAACGTGCCTCGCATGGTCTTCGCGCCAGCCGCATCCGGATTAGGATGTGGCTGACGCCCATGATCACATTGACCTAGCCCCCTTAAACCGGTCCAAATCCTATGTTAGGGTCGGGCCGAAATGGTCAAAAACCTCTCTTATGATCAAAAGCGGACAAGTCGGTTTCTGAAGGATTTTGACTTATCCTAGGGCCGGTCCAAAAAGAATTGTATGTGAGTAGAGTCGAGTCCAGGACGGGGACCTGCCGTGCCCCTGGCCGAGCCTTCGGCCTAGAAGCCAGAGAGGAGCGATGAGCGACACACCACGCGTGCTGCTTTGCTGGAGCAGTGGCAAGGA
>JAENWB010000277.1:0-10844 GCA_016650275.1 Nitrospiraceae bacterium
GCAGCCGTGTTCTCCTTCAACGGCAACAAGATCATGACCACCTCCGGTGGCGGCATGCTCCTGAGCAACAACGCGGACCTGATCGAACGGGCCCGCTACCTGTCCACCCAGGCTCGCCAGCCGGCCGAGTTCTACGAGCACACCGAGATCGGCTTCAACTACCGCCTGTCCAACATCCTGGCCGCCCTCGGTCGCGCCCAACTCTCCCGCCTGGACGGCATGCTGGCCCGCAGACGGGCCATCCGCGAGATGTATGTCGACGGGCTGTCCGACCTGCCCGGCGTGGGCTTTGTCGGGCGCGAGGAGTATGACGACCAAGGCCGCGGTGACGACGAGGACAACTGCTGGCTGACCTGCATCGTGCTGGACCCCGCCGTCACGCAGGTGAGCCCAGCAGAGCTCATCGCCGAGCTGGCGAGTGAGGACATCGAGTCAAGGCGGCTGTGGAAGCCCATGCACCTGCAGCCGGTGTTCGCCGCCAACCGCTCCTTCGTCAACGGTGGGTCAGAGCGCCTCTTCGATCGTGGAGTCACCCTGCCCAGCGGCTCGGCCTTGCAGGACGACGAGATTGAGCGCGTCATCAAAGTGCTCAACGCCAGTTTGGCTGTGGATCGATGAACTCTGCTGTGGATCGATGAACTCTAACGAGGTCCAGATTCGAATCCATCGCGACCAACTACGCGACGGTCTCTCGTCGCCAGACCTCTACTTCCTCCCGGGATACGGACGCGCTGCGGCCACAGCCGACGGCGGCGAGTGGATTCTTCTCGAAGCCTTTGACGGCGCCTGGCAGATGCCTCTTATCCTGCGAACCGTCCTCGGCCAGACGAGGGACGCGATGTCGCCTTACGGATACTCAGGCGTCTACGCGTCGCCGTCCCTGACTCCGGTTCAGATCCAGCAGGCATGGTCCGCTGCGGTCACCTGCCTTCGGGAATTCGGCGTCATTAGCGTCCTGCTACGCCATTCCCCCCTCGTGCCACAGTCATACGAATTCCCCGGACTGCGCTCCATCGTCAGCGGACATCCCACGATTGTCCTGGAACCGGCCGACAGTGACACCGCCTGGAGTGACATGGAGAGTCGCTGTCGAAACCAGACTCGCAAAGCGATCAAGAGCGGATACACCGGAGAAGTCAGGCAGGTGACGGTCCAGGACCTCGCACCAGACAGCAGTTTCCGGCGCCTCTACGAACAGACGATGACACGTCACGAAGCAACGTCGCAGTTCTTCTTTGGCGACGACTACTACAAACAGCTCCTCTACGGCTTGGGCACGAACCTCTTTATCGCTGACGTGAGAGATCCGGCAGGCGCCGTGGTCTCCTCAACGCTCCTCATGCGTCATGGGCAGCGCCTCCACTACCACCTGACCGGATCCAACGTCAGCGATGCCCGGATGGGGTCAAACAACCTGATGATATGGACCGCGACCAAGTTCGCAGTCGAGCAGGGCCTGAGCCAGTTCCACCTCGGAGGAGGCCTCGACCAACGTGACGACCTCTTCAGGTTCAAGCGCAAGTTCGGCGGGCGCGAACTGGACTACCGCGTTTCTGGGTTCATCATCGACGAAACGGCCTATCTGGCCCGCACCGAGAACAGGGCCAAGGAGTGCAATGTCACGATAGAAACCCTTGCGGACTCCAACTTCTTCCCAGCTTACCGGGGAGGAACAGATTGAAACGTGCTACAGGCGACCGGACCAAGAGAGCCTTCGACGTCACCGCTGCGCCTGTGCTTCTCGTCCTCACCCTGACCATTCAACTTGCGACAACGATAGCTATCCGTATTCAGCTCGGCAGCCCAGTGATCTTTGGGCATGTTCGCGCAGGACTGCGGAGCGAACCGTTCGAGATGATCAAGTTCCGCACGATGTTGAACGTGGGCCGCAGGCGGGACTTCGTCGACGATGCCCCTCGAATGACCCGCTGGGAAGACAGATTCCGCTTGGATGTACACTACGTCGACCACCACACCCTATTCGCTGATCTGAAGATCATTCTCGGTACAGCGCTCTCGGTCGCGAAACCAGACGTATATCGGCCAACGGGACAGCCGCGATGCCGGAAATTTTTTTGGCAAAGACGACAAAAGAGAGATCCCGTGACCGCCCCAGTTGAGTTACCAAAAATCGTCTTTCTCTTCACCAGTGTTGGACGCCGGGTCGAGTTGCTCCGTCACTTCATCGGCGCAGCTGAACAACACAAAGGTCGAGTGAAGATCATCGGCACCGAGATCGACCCCCTGGCGCCTGCGGCCCAGTTGCTGGGAGACAACGTCCACATCGTTCCGAGGGACGATGATCCGACATATGCGGCACGCATCGGCGCCCTGTGCCGTGACCAGCAGGTCACTGCCATATTCCCGCTGATCGACCCCGACGTGGCCGTTCTGGGCTCTCTGTTGGACGACGCGTCATGGGGCTCCACGTTGTTCGCATCGGTTCCCCCCGAGCATATTGCGACAGTCTCAGACAAATGGTGCACCTTCCGGTGGCTGGTCGATAACGGTTTGCCAACAGCTTGGTCGTTCCTGCCCGGTGACACTGATGACGCAATTAGGTTCCCTCTGTACATCAAACCGCGTAACGGGAGTGGGGCGGTGCACACATACCAAGTTCACAACCATGCCGAGCTTGCATTCTTCTCAGACTATGTGCCGAATGCCATCATTCAAGATTTCCTTGAAGGGCCCGAGATCACCGTAGACGCAATTGTAGGGCGTTCGGGTGATCTGCACGCCCTCATGCAGCGGAAACGACTGCAAGTTAGATCGGGTGAGGTCAGCCGTGGCATCACAGTCTTCGAACCGGAGATTGACGTGCTCGCGCGGGCCGTGGTCGGGAAACTCAAGCCGCGTGGTCCAATAACAATTCAGATGATGTGGGACGGCAAACGATTCTGTGTGAATGAAATAAATGCTCGAATGGGCGGCGGTCTTCCCTTGTCAATCGCTGCGGGAGTCCCCGTTGCCGACATCCTCCTGTCTTCTTGGGCGGGCGATCCGGTGCCTACGGTCAATCAGTGTGAGCAAGGTGTCGTCATGACTCGCTTTGATGAATCATTCTTCACCAGGGAGCCGAGACATCGTGCTTGATACAGTTATCTTCGATCTGGACGACACCCTCGTGCTTGAGATAGATTACGTTCGAAGTGGCTATCGAGCCGTTGGCCAATGGGCCGCGAAAAAATGGCATGAATCACCCGAAGATGTCGAACAAGAATTGTGGAGGCTTTTCTGCACGGGAGACCGAAGCAAGGTGATAAGTGAGTGGCTGGGAGCCTCTGGCCGAGATAATTTTATTGAGGCGGCCATAAGCGAATACAGGAAGCATATACCCCACCTCTCCCTGGTGCCGGGCGCTTCCGAAGTATTGCAGAATCTCCTCGAGCATTTCAAGTTGGGTCTAGTAACAGATGGCTATTCCGCAACGCAAAGGCGCAAGATCGAGGCGCTGAATCTTGAGAGCCTGATTTCGGTCATTGTTATCTCAGACGAGATTGACGGGCGCTCCACCTGGAAGCCAAGCCCCATTCCCTTCTTGGAAGCGTGTGCGCGCCTCGACACCACGCCCGACCACGCGGTCTACGTCGGTGACAACCCACACAAGGACTTCCTGGGAGCGCGGACTGCGGGCTTAACGTCTGTGCGCCTCCGACTAGACGCGGGAATTCACTCCAAGTGCGAGGCTCAGGACGAAGACGGGCAGCCGGACCGTGTTGTCGAGGATTTTTGCCAGATACCCGATGCCCTGCACTCACTTTCCCTGAACGTGGGTCGAGCAGCGACGCTGGGCCGAAAGGCACGAAAGGCACGAAAGGCCGCGGGTGTGGGCCGATGAAGGGTGAGGAGAGCGAGCTTCGAGTCCACCGCGGGCCGGAACTCCCCGACGGACTCCCGTCACCGGATGGGTACTTCCTACCCGACTACGGTCGGGCTGCCAGCGTTGCCGACGAAGGAGAGCGGATCCTCCCAGAGGCCATTGACGGCGCGTGGCAGATACCCCTCATCGTGAGGGAGCTAGTTGACGGGGCCATGGACGCCATCTCTCCGACCTACTCAGGCGCAAAGGCGCTCAACGGCTCCGGCAGCCTGACCGCGATCGCGGGCTTCATCGACGACGACCCGTCGCCCGCGGACCTCTATAGTTTGGAGGCTCTCGGGTCCAAGATCGTCGGATCCATTCACGATCTGGCGCGGCGAACTGAGGCGTATAGCGCCGTGGCGGTCCGCTCGGCAGTGGACCGCGAGATGATCGCCGGTCTCCTCGCGAACTCCCCCGTCACCTACCCCGTGCTGGTGCATCCCCAGGCAACCATCGGGTGCGACGTCCATCTCTCCGAAGGCGTCGTCATAGCTCCGGGTGGCCGACTGAGCACCAACATCCAGGTGGGCAGACACGTTCAGATCGACCAGAACGCCGCGATCGGGCACGACTGCGACCTAGGGGACTTCTCTCGCCTGAACCCACAGGCCTGCGTCTCTGGAGCGGTGACGATCGGGCGACGAGCGATGATCGGAGCCAATGCCATCGTGTTGCAGGGACTGAAGGTCGGTGACGACGCCAGGGTAGGTGCTGGTGCCGTAGTGACCAACTCCGTCGATCCCGACACCACCGTAATGGGGGTCCCCGCGCGATGACTCGAAGCCTGGCTGAGAATCCGGAGTCTCTCTCTCCGGCTACAGCAAGACGTGCCCTTCATGTTCGATAAGAGTTCAATCTATAGTGCCAGGAAAGGTCCCTGTTGAAGAAGTATTCTCGAGTCTTAGCCCTCGGGGCGCACACGGACGACATTGAACTCGGCTGTGGGGCGTTCCTCAGTCGCCTGCGGCGTGAGGGCTGTGAGATAGCCGTGGCGGCATTTTCGCGCGCAGAAGAAAGCCTCAACTCTGACATGCCACCGGACACCTTGGAGATCGAGTTCAGGCGGTCAATGAAGCACCTGGGCCTCACCGACTCGGTATATGTGGGAGGTATGCCGGTTCGGCGCTTCCCGGAGCACCGTCAATCCGTGCTCGATGAGCTCGTGCGCATCAACCGTGATTTTCAGCCTGAGTTGATCCTCACGATGAACAGCCATGACTCGCACCAAGATCACGAGGTTGTCCACAAGGAGAGTGTGCGTGCGTTCCGCGGCCGGACATTGCTTGGATACGAGATCCCGTGGAACCAACAGCAGAATGTCGTCTCGCTGTTCGTTGAGGTGACACCCGAAGACGTGGATCGTAAGGTCACCATGTTGGGCGAGTACCAGAGCCAGATCGAGCTCAAGCGTCCTTACGTCAGTTCGGAATTCGTGCGCAGTTCGGCGACATTCCGCGGCTTCCAATCCCGGCGACCCCTCGCTGAGGCATACGAGGTCATCACCATGTCTTGGGACGTGTAATGGTCACGTTCGCCGATGTGATCTGCGCACTGGGCGGTGGGTCGAGTTCGCAGAAGTCCCTGCACGGAGTCTCGGCCCCGACGTCGCCGAAGCCTGAGACCGTGTGCTTTGTGCGGCGCTGGAGTGCTGACAGCGTGGAACTGCTCGCGGACAACCCGGAGACGCTGTTCATTGTGCCGATCGAAGCGAGCGGCACCGCGGGAGACAACCTCGTTTCAGTGATGAACCCTCGGCTGGCGTATGCGTTGGTCGTCCGGGACTTTCTTCAGCCAGAGCTTCCGGCCACGATCTCTGCCACGGCGGTCATCTCCGAGGGTGCCGAACTGGGGGACCGGGTTTCGGTGGGGCACTTCACCGTTATCGAAGATGGTGTCGTGGTGGGGCCAGGAACGGTCATCGACCACCATGTCGTTCTTCGCGCCGGGGTCCAGATCGGATCAAATTCGAGGATCGGCTCCCACACGAGCATCGGCGAGCGGGGCTTCGGTTTCGAAACGGATGACAGCGGTCGCCCGATCCGAATCGGTCACATGGGTGGTGTCGTCATCGGAGACGATGTGGAGATCGGGGTGCACTGTTCGATTGCCCAGGGGACCATCGAGCCAACCCGGATTCTCGATCATGTCAAGATCGACGACGCCGTCTTCATCGCGCACAACGTCTTGGTCGGGGAGAACAGCTTCATCATAGCCGGCGCCGAGATCAGCGGAAGCGTTGTCATCGGACGGGACGTCTGGATATCTCCGGAGGTCGCCGTGATCCAGAAGGTGTCGATCGGCGACGGCGCACTCGTCGGTATCGGGGCCGTCGTGATCAGGGATGTCGAGCCAAACACAATTGTCGCCGGCGTTCCAGCTAAGCAGATAGGTTACAGAAATGTCAGATAGTGTGCATCTATGGATAGTGAATCAATACGCAATCAAGGCAAACCAGGCTGGCGGTACCAGACATCATACGTTTGCCCACTATATGAAAGACGCAGGGATTGAAACAACCATCATAGCGGCCGATAGCCGGCATGATGGAGACGACCTAGAAGCAACAAAAGTCGCGCGACCATTAAGAGTGGAAAATCTCGGCGACGCGCGATTCTTATGGTTAAGAAAGAAATCTTACAATGGCAACGGCGTCGGACGCGTAATTAGTATGCTCAATTTCTCGATGAAGGTGGTCTACCGGTGCTGGTCTCCAGAAAGGAACGATGTTCCACGACCCGACGTAATCATCGGCTCCAGCCCTCATCTTTTCGCTGCATTGGCTGGCTGGATACTCGCAAAACGGCATAGAGTGCCGTTCGTACTTGAGGTTCGAGACCTGTGGCCCAAGTCTCTCGAGTCGCTACTAGGGCTTAATCGGCACCATCCACTAATCATGTTGATGGGTGCAATCGAGATTTTTCTGTACCGGCGGAGCTCACTTATTATTGGTCTCCTCCCAGGCATGAGCGTTCATGTTTCGTTGCGCGCCGGTGCAAGTGCGGCCGACGTTGTATGGATACCGAATGGCGTCGACCTGCATTCTCATCCGGATGCAGCACCGATCCGGGACTCCCACGACTTCACACTGATCTACACAGGAGCACACGGAGTACCAAATAGCCTTCACACGGTCTTAGACGCGGCAAGATTATTGCAGGAATCGGGCGAAAGAACGCCTCACGGAGGCTCATTCCGATTTGAGTTTTTCGGGGAGGGAATCTGCAAGTCAGACCTCATGGCCTACGCCCGCCTTCACGACTTACGACACGTCACCTTCCATGCCGCTGTTCCGAAGTCGGAAGTCTTTGGTATCTTAAGCAAAGCCGATGGTCTCCTATTGCCCGGTCTATCCACGACTCTATATGAATATGGCATCAGCCCAAACAAGCTGTTTGACTATTTCGCGGTCGGACGTCCCGTGCTGTTTGGACTTTCTCTTCCTCACAATCCTGTCTCGGAAGCATCCGCCGGCTTGACCGTCTTGCCTGAGAGTCCCAAAGCGTTGATGGAGACGATCAAGACTCTTTCTCGCATGTCGCTCTCCGATCGTCAGATCATGGGCGAGAACGGCCGCGCGTTCGTGGAGCAGAACCACGACAGCAAGCGACTCGCTGCCCGCTATGCGACATCCGTACTGTCAGTGATCGATGATCGCGCGGCCCGCGCATTACGACCAAACACTGTGCCGCATGCGCACCAATGATGCTTCCCAGAAGACCTCTTGGGCGTACGACCACCGCTGCGGGGGTCAGTAGCCTCGCTGCCATGTCGGCCGTCGGGGTCGCCTTCGTAGTCAACATCCTGATGGCTCGGCTCCTCGGTCCCGGCGCGCGCGGCGAGGTGGCCTGGGTCTTGCAGGTGGCGTACGTCGCCGCGCCGTGTCTCGCGCTTGGGTTTGAGCGATCAGCGCTGCGCGGGGATGCGCCCAAGTCCTGGCGCTTCCAGGTTCACGTCTGGGTGCTCGGTCTTGTCTTTTCGCTGGGCAGTCTGGCTATTTTCGGTTTGCATGTCGCGGTCGCCTTTCTCATCGCCAGCGCAGGCGCTGCGATGGCGATAGAACGCGGGACGGGGATGGCATCCAGTCGCCTGGGACGATATCTGACGCTGCAGATCGGGATCCAGACGTGGACTGGTGTCGCCAGCATCTCGTTGTTCGTCTTCAAGGTTGACAACGTCAACGCATGGTTGACTGTCTATGCCTTGCCTGCTGCCTTTCTCCTAATTCTCTGGCTCGTTGCGGCGTTCAAGGAACGGTCAGGGCCAGATCCTGATCAGGGTCATGATTGGCGGGCAACGTACCAACGAAACGTGGGATACGTTCCTGGTGCTCTTGGAGCTATTCTCGCTGGTCGCGTCGAGCGGCTTCTTCTTCCATTCCTGGCCTCAACCGCGGCGCTCGGGCTCTACATGGCGGTCGCGACAGCCAGCGAGCTGCTCGTATGGGTAGCCCAGGGAATCAGCGAAAGCAAGGTTGGTCGGCAGGTATCCGTGAATCTCTCACGACGGATGGTTGCCCGAGTTGCCCTGCGCGACCTGGCTCTGTTCTCAGTCGCCGGCGCAGCTTTGGCGGTTGTGCTACGAGTTGCGTTCATTCCTGCCCTTGGAGAATCATTCGCGCCGGCGGCAGTTCTCGTGTTCCCGCTGTGCATGGCATCAGCAGCATGGGCGACATATCGCCAAGTAGTGGCATCGTGGATCGCGTGTGCCACCCCTGTGAAGACCAGCGTTCTCGAGGGAACTGGCGCGACGCTCACCGCAGTCTTTGCGATCATCGCCATCCCACACTGGGGGGCTATGGGGGCCGCCCTGGCATGCTTGGCTGCCTACACCACGATGATCATCGTCGCAGTCATCTCTTGGCCCAGTAATGCCGATGTGAGCCTGCACCCCGTAGAGAACAGATAGAAACAAATGCAACTGCGAAACAGTTCTCTGCCGTCAGCGCGAGACTCGGGACCGACCGGCATGGTGAAGTCTCTGACCGTGCTGACCTACCTTGCCCTTCTTGCAGGCCAGTTCGGTTTTGACCGGATCGGCAGGGCGAATCCGCTCATCATTCCTGAGCGCCTCTTCGCCGCAATCGTGCTGACGGTCATGATTCTCCCGCTAAGTCTTTCTAGCCGCAGTACCAATGTCTCGCCTGTAAAGACCTCTCTCGTATCCGTGATGTTACCTCTCGTGTACCTGATTACCACTGCGGCGTGGGCACCCACAGAGGCTCAGATCCAACCAGTGGTTGTTGACCTGGTCTGTATGATCTTGTACTCCGCCATTTTCATTCTTTTACTTCAATGGGATCGCCGAGCGGTGGTGGCATCCCTGATGTGGTGCCTCGCATCTGTCGGAACGGTGTTCTCTCTGACCGGGCTGGCTGGCGCATCGATGAACGCCCGCGTGGCCGCGTTCGGCGGTGGTCCAAACGTCTATAGCCGGATCACGGTGCTCGGAATTGTCGGAGTGGTTTGGCTGGTCGCTAACAAGAAGGTGGGGACCTGGTCGCTCTTCTTCATTCCCATCATGCTGGCGGCAACTATCGCTTCTGGATCTCGCGGTGGGATGCTGGCCGGGATCGTGGCGATCTTGATCATTAGCCCAGTGGTCTTTCGACTCCACACGGGTCAACTTGTCTTCGCCGTCGCGGTGGCGAGCGTTGCAGGTTACTTCGTCTTTCGCCTGTATGGCGACGCACTCGATGTCATGATCCAGGGGCGCATAGTTCGTCTCACCCTGGAACAGGGTTACACTTCAGGGCGAGGAGATTTGTTGTCCTCGGCGATGGCGATCTATGACGCACATCCACTGTTCGGTGATGGAATGCGAGCCTTTGCCACGGAGTATGGACAAGGTTTTGTCTATCCCCACAATCTATTCGCACAAGTAGCCGCGGAGTCAGGAACCCTCGGTCTGCTGCTTCTTGTCGTCCTTCTCTTGAAGTCCGTTCGGTTCGTTTTCAAATACAGGGCCTCTGACACGACGAGATGCCTTGCGGCAGCGGGTGCAGTCATCTTCACATCCGCCATGTTCTCCGGCGACTATTACGACGCACGGTTCTTATGGATATTCATCGTGGTCCTTTTTGCCTCCGCGGGAGATGTCATGAGTGATGCTTCTTCAGTTGAGTTTGGATCCACCCGCGATTCTTGGTCCCGGCAGCGGGTTGAGCGCGCGAATTGAATCGCACCGGGCTTGATGGAGGCTCTCATCACACGGAAGGATGAAGAGTTATCGGGCTCTTGGTACTTGAGCGGGGTCGAGGTCGACCCCGCTCAAGTACCAAGAGCCGACATAGGAGGCAGCTACGACAGTCCTGCCCAGACGAGATCGGGACGAGAACACCCTCGACGGCTACCGACCCGACCCGCCGGCCGAACGGCCGAACATGAAGGACACGCAGGACACGCAGGACAAGCTCAAGAGAATGCGTCCACGACAACCCTGTCAACGCAAAGAAGCGACGTCGAGGACATGCCCTCCGGGCTACAGAGAAAACGGGTTATGCCGACGTCGGCATAATCCGTTCCACATCGTGCAGTGGGCCACCAAAGCCCAGGGTCGGGTAGCCGGAGGGAGTTTCACCCTCCGGCTCCCACGGATCCAGGGGTCCGGACATGGAGTGATATTTCCTGTGTGGTCAGGGGCGGGTTTTGATCTCGTAGCGCAGGATGAGATCGGTGCCGGGGTAGCGGGTTGCCGTGGCGGTGAGGTGTACACAGAGCTCGGCGATCGCCTTGGTCGCGCGGCGGGTTGGTAGTGGGTCCAACCTGACGGTGAGGAAGCCGTCGTGGGGCTCGATGTCGCCGCTGCTGGTCAGCGCCTGACGGATGAGGGTGTGTGCTTCACAGTTGGCGCGGGCGTACCCGGTGTGGACGCGGACGTCTCGGGCCAGGGCGGTGGCGGTGTTGAACGCGGCGATGCGGATGGCGTGGGTGATGAGCTTTGTTTGGATGTCCAGGACCTGTTGGCCGGGGTTGACCTGGGC
>JAENWB010000278.1:0-14631 GCA_016650275.1 Nitrospiraceae bacterium
CACCACCCGATCAGGCCGCGACTCGGCGATCCGGACCGCACGCCGGACCGCGTCGAGGAACCGGTCTTCGGGATAGACGAAATGATCCGACGGGTAGAGCACCACGGTGGCCTGCGGGGCCCTGGCGCGGATATAGGTCAGAGGCAAGAACACACCGGCCGCCGTGTCGCGATTGGCCGGCTGAAAGAGAATCGTGCTGCCGCTTCTGCCATCCAGTTGTGCCAGTGCGTCGCGGCGGTGACTGTGCGCGACCACTGTCACGATGCGATCCGGTGGCGCCAGCCTGGCCGCTCGGTCCAGCGTGTGTTGGAACATGGAGCGTGTCCCGACGAAGGTACAGTACTGCTTCGGGAGGGGCCGGCCTAGCCAGCGATACACCAACGATCGCATCCGCGTGCCTTCACCGCCTGCCAGAACGATCGACCAGAGCTGATCCGCTGTGCTGTTGAGATGCATGATCCCCATCCTCCCTGATTACTATAATACTCAAGAACCACTTACCGAATCATGGCCGTTCCCACTCCGCGCGGCCGTCCGGTGCGTGGAGGCCCTGTCGGTGGTCTTGCGCGCACCCGTGCCGACCCGGGGCCCCTCCCTCGGTTGGCTAAAATGTCGCGATCCATGCAGTCGCCGCAGTTAACACAACGCCACAGCCTCATCGGTCTGCCGGTGAGGTCGCTTTCGAGGGATGCCAGGTAGCTGAGGACCAGCCATCCCCCCGCAGCACAGGCAGCATGCACCAGGCGGAGCCCAGGCCTGGTTGCGCGGCTCCTGATCCCGGTCTGCTCCCCTATGGGATGGATCGGGCAGGACGGGGGAGAGGAGTCGAGGTCCGAAGAGCCGGCGAACAGGGTCATGGCGACGTTCCAATCTCTCGGAAGTACTGCATCACCGTCGCTTGGGTCTTTCTGAAACATGTCGGACAGTAGGTGTGCGTGAGAGCGATCTCGGTCGGATTCACGCCATGGGCCATTCGATACGTCCTTGGCGTGACCCAACGCTCACGATCAGAGGAGGATCCGGTCTCGTCTCGAATGAGTCCACAGACACAACAGACGGGGAGCATCTTCGGTGCGATGAACGTCTCCCTCATCGGGGCGGAAGGCGCCTCACGAGTGGTCTGGGAGAACGGTGTTTCAAAAGACATACGCCACCTCTTTCATTCACCCGCCGGACAAGAAACAGGTACAAGGCGATATCGATATAGTGAGCCTCAGTTATAAGAACGCGCAGCCGTTTGTGGAACTGGGGGATCCCCCAGTTGTACTCGAACAACTTACTAGCGTCATACATGTTGTAGACCGGTAGGAGAGCCAGTCGCGCTCTTCTCGCCTTTCCTGCCGATTTCCTCAGTGAAACGCCAGCATCGGACAGGGCATCTGGTGTAACACGGCATGAGATACGCTGCCGAGCACGATGCGGGTGATTCCCTGCCGGCCACTTGTGCCCATCAGAATCAGATCCGATCGCAGCGTGGCCGCTTGTTTTAGGATGATGGTTGACGGTATCCCGGTCACGGCGACACCGTGCGCCTCATAACCTATGGCGCGTAAACGTTCTGCCACACCGTTGATGAAGGCAGCTTGCTGCTCCAGTATTTCGGCGGCAGCGGCGGCATCGCCAGGCCTTGGCGGCCCTGTCGAAGGCAATACGGTCAGCAGCGTCACCTCAATCGCCTCGTGAAACGGCTTCAGTTGTAGAAAACGAACCGCGGCCTCCGCGTCGGATAGACCTTGGATCGGCAGCAAGATCTGTTTCATGGCCTTGACCGGGCCGTTTACGATCAACGTGGCGCAGGGGGCTTGGGTGAGGATGCGGTGGGACACACTGCCGACCAGCCGCTCTTTGACGGGACCCAGCCCCCGTGCTCCCATCACGATGAGATCGGTTTTCTGCTCCTCGGCCATCGCCACGATCACTTCTGCCGGAGACCCGATTCGAAGATGTTTGGTCAAGGGGCCTGCGTGCATCGGGAGGAGGGACTGAATCCGATCGAGCAGCCGCTCGCCGTCTTCCCGCATGCTCTGTTCAAGCGACGTAAAATGGTCCTCCCCTATTTTCGACAGCAATATCGGAAATGCCGGTCTCGGGACGTCCAACGCGTGAAGCAGGGTGAGCTGCTCTGCCCGGGCAAGGTATTTCAGGGCGTGAACGGCCTCATAGGAATTATCCGATCCGTCAACCGCTAGTAATGTTTTCATCGAAGACGCTCCTTTGTTTGCGCACCGGTACCCTCCTACTGAGGAGGATGAAAGTGTTGCTGAAACCAGATGAGAGCATGCTCCGCCACCTCTTCGAGCGTGCCGGGCTCTTCGAATAGATGTGTGGCGCCGGGAATGATGACCAGTTTTTTTGGGCAGGTCAATTGGGCGAAGGCGGCCTGGTTCATCTGGATGACGGGGAAATCGTCTCCACCGACGATCAGCATTGTCGGCGCGGTAACCGATGGGAGATAGGGTTCGGCCAGATCCGGTCTGCCACCCCGTGACACGACAGCCTGAATCGACGAGGGATCGCGGGCTGCCGCCTGTAGGGCCGCGCCGGCGCCGGTACTGGCGCCGAAATAGCCGATGCCAAGGCCCTTCGTTCGGGCGTCCTGTTCGAGCCAGGCTTTGGCCAACAGCACCCGATCTACCAGCAGCTCGATGTCGAAGACCTTGCGGCGGTCCTCGGCTTCATCGGGGGTCAGTAGATCGATCAGGAGCGTGGCCACCCTTCCATGCTGGAGATGGCGGGCGACGAAATTGTTGCGCGGACTGAATCGCCCGCTGCCGCTTCCGTGGGCGAAGACCACCATTCCAAGCGCCGGCGTCGGAAGGCCGAGGACTCCTTCAAGGGTGAGGCCCCCCCGCGTGAGCTGTACCGCCGTTTCATTCATTGCCGTTCACCAGGTTGCATCCTTCATTTCCTTCATCTTCCGATCACGGATCAAGGGCCGAGCGGAGATTGCCACAGTCTGATTGGTCGGAATTCAACGCGCTGTGCTTCTCGTCACAGTTGTCGGGGCGGTCAGGGCAACACCGTCAGTTTCATCGCTGCTGTGATCACGTGAAGCTCATTGGCATTCCGCGGGGCAGAAAAACAGGATATACAATCCCACTGCGATCCCAAGCAGGACAGAGCCTATGAGCAGCCACTGTGTCCTTGTCATAGATCCGCCTCTAGCAGGCTGCTGAAAAAGTCCGCCAGCCTGTCTTGCTCATTTGGTCTGTTCGGTCAGTCTCGTCTGTCTGGTTCATCTGGTTGATCTGGTCTATCTGGTTAGTCTGGTTCAACCAAATAGACCAGACAGACGAGACAGACCTGACTGATTCCAGACGTGGGGCTCGTGTCGTTCTGGCGTTGCCACTGTAGCTTTTCCGCATTCTGTCAGCCGGTCTCCTCAGTGAAACGCCAGCACCGGACATGGCATCTGGTGTAATACGGCATGAGACACGCTGCCGAGCACGAAGCGGGTGATTCCCTGCCGGCCGCTTGTGCCCATCAGAATCAGATCCAATCGCCGCTTGGTGGCTTCTTGCAAAATCATGGCAGACGGCGTCCCGAGCACAGCGACCCCCTGCGCCTGATAACCTATGGCGCGTAGACGTTCTGCCACATCGTCGATGTAGTCACGCGCGCTTTGTAAGGCTCGCTCCTCCAGTTTCTTGGCGGCGGCGGCATCGACCGGCCATGGCGGCTGTGTCGAAGGCAATACGGTCAGCAGCGTCACCTCAATCGCCTCGTGAAACGGCTGCAGTTGTAGAAAACGAACCGCGGCTTCCGCGTCGGATAGTCCTTGGAGCGGCAGCAAGATCTGTTTCATGGCCTTGACCGGGCCGTTTACGATCAACGTGGCGCAGGGGGCCTGGGTGAGGATGCGGTGTGACACACTGCCGAGCAGCCGCTCTTTGACGGGACCCAGCCCCCGTGCTCCCATCACGATGAGATCGGCTTTCTGCTCCTCGGCCATCGCCACGATCACTTCGGCCGGAGATCCGATTCGAAGGTGTTTGGTCAAGGGGCCTGCGTGCATCGGGAGGAGGGACTGAACCCGAGCGAGCAGCCGCTCGCCCTCTTCCCGCATGCTCTGTTCGAGCGCACTATACAGTTCATCGACGACTTCCGGCAGCATCATTGGGTATGCCGGTCTTGGAACGTCCAATGCGTGAAGCAGGGTAAGCTGCTCTGCCCGGGCAAAGTATTTCAGGGCGTGAACGGCCTCATAGGAATTATCCGATCCGTCAACCGCTATTAATGTTTTCATCGAAGACGCTCCTTCCGGCATTCCGCGGGGCAGAAAAACAGGACGTATAATCCCACTGCGAGCTCGAGCAGGACAGCGCCGCTGAGCAGTCTGCGGGGGTCTCCTGTTGTCACAGACGTGCAGGCCATTGATGTTTTTGCGTGCCGAAATGGTTTTCCCGCAGTCTGCTGGTTTTGCGCTAGACAGAGACTCAGCAAGTCTGATGCCGTTGGGTTAACGCCGCGTGAGGCGTAAGGCGTGAGGGGTCAGGCGCAAGGGGTGAAGAGTGAAAGGTATTCGGCCTCGTCTTTCTCCTCACACATCATGGTTCACGTCTTCTGTTGCCTTTTGCTACAGAGTGAAAAGGGAAACTGTAGCAGGACACCCCCGCTCAAAATTCAAAGAGCCGATGGCCGATGGATTACAGTCTGCCAAGAGAGACAAAGTCTTTGTTTCCACTGAGCTATTAACGATCAGCCCGCAGCCCAGATCGGATGGCACCGGCCTTGCTGATCACAGGGAATGGGGCAATTCTTTGGGAGGTTACATGGCTGAATCGCTCTTCACAAAGATCCTTGTGCCGGTAGATTTTTCTCCTTGTTCGGAAGAGGCTTTCCGCGTCGCGCTGACCCTCGCCCGGACATTTCAAGCCGAGCTGCTGCTGTTGCATGTGATCGACACGAGCGCTCTGGCGACGTTCAATCAGCTGGGGTTATTGGCTGTGCCCTCAGATGCACAGGGTCAGAAGCGTCGGCTGCGCCATCATGCGCGACTCAATGTGCGGCGATTGCTCGAATCAGAGTCGACCAAGGACGTGACTGTGACGCGAACCGTATTGGAGGGAGGGCCGTTTGTGGAGATCGCGAAGACGGCCCGGCTGGAAAAAGTGGATCTGGTGGTGATGGGAAGTTATGGCGGGCGCTCAGCCAGTATGGACAAGATCTTTTTCGGCAGTACGGCAGAAAAGGTGGTGCGGACCGCCGGCTGTCCGGTGTTGACGGTTCCGCTGCCACCCAAGCCGAAACGATGATGGGGAAACGAGTTTGGACGGTTGCAGAACAACGACGTCGGTACGCTTGAATTTCGGCGGTCAGGACGTGGGGCAGAAGCAGGATAACATTTTTGCAGGATGCTCAAACAGGCCGTCCAGCAAGGCCGCAGCGAGTGAAGGCCCGAGGCGTACCCTCTGGGGTACGTAGAGGGTCTGAACGGTGCGAGAACGACGCCGGCGGACTGTTTGAGCATCCTGCCAGAGGGAGGTGTGCATGAGAAGTCAGAAGGCGTCGCAATGGGGATGGGTTCTGGTGCTTGCCGTCACATGCGGGTTCTGGTGGGGGGCGGCGGGGCCGATTTTCGCTCAGTCGGAGCAAGTCGTCGAGGTTACGATCAAGGACTTCAAGTTCGTGACCAAGCAGGCGGTGCTGCGCCTCGGATTCCCTACAGTGATTAAGGTCAGGAACGAGGATGCCGAACGGCACGACTTTGGCTCGACCATGTTTGAGGGCATTCCGACTCAGGTCGAGGAGGACGGGGTGATCGTCTATGGCCGAGGCGTGGGCGGAGTATTTCTCGATCCCAAACGGGATGTGACCATTCGGTTCAACATGTCGCGGCCTGGCCGACATGAGTTCCGGTGCTCAATCCATCCGAACATGACCGGTGAGTTGCTCTTGCTGAGCGTGGAGGCGGTATAAAAAAAGCAGTCTGCTGAAAAAGTCCGCCAGCAGAGAGAGAGATGGTCCGGTGAGTCCCCTGTGCTCGCGCAACGCGCGCCCCGCGGAAGGGCCTCGTTGGACGCGCGCAGTGGGGGACTCATCCGGGCCATCCCAGGACAAAAATAACGAGCAAGCTTGGAAGAACTATTTTATTTACTCGCTGCGGCCTTGCATGCGGAACGGCGCGTCTTGGCGCGCCGGGGTTGGGTGGGTGAGATGTCTGGTCTTTTTGAGCAGCCTGCTAGGTGCTAATGGAATATGTGGAGACAAAAGCTGTGATCAAGCGAATTTTGTTGGCGACGGATTTTTCACGGTGGGCCCGGCGGGCGGAAGACTATGCCTGCGCCCTCGCCTGCTCATGGAAGGCTTCCTTGACAGTGCTCAGCGTCGCGGAATTTCCACCGGGGCTCAATCCTGACTACTCCGTTAATCAGCTGTACCTGGGCGATTTGCTCACGCATGCATCGTCGCAGTTGGTCGACCTCAAAAGCCGAGCGGAGCGGCGAGGCATTGCGGTCACGACCAGGGTGGCGACGGGGATTCCGAGTGAAGAGGTGATCACCGTGGCGAAGGCGGAGGATTCGGATCTTCTCGTCCTAGGGACCAGGGGGAAGACCGGCCTTGCGCACGTTTTGTTAGGCAGTACCGCCGAGCGGGTCATTCGCGGAGCCCCTTGCCCGGTGCTGACGGTGCGAACGGCGCAAGCAGATGCTGAGGATGATGGAGTCCTGTCGAGGCCTGTCACGCTGGAGCGGATCCTCGTGCCGATCGATTTTTCCGCTTGTTCCCTCGATGCCTTGGAGTATGCGGTCGTGGTGGCGCAGCAGGCAAAGGCCTCCCTCATGTTGCTGCATGTCTTGGAGCCCGTGTCGTACGGTTTGGACTTTACCATCGGCCATAGCAGGACACGCGAGTTGGTGCGCGAGAACTGGACGAAACGACTGGAGGACTTGGCGTCCTCGCTGAAAGTGACCGATATACCGGTGGAGGTTCGGCTACGGGGCGGCCTTCCGGCTGATTCAATCTTAGATTCTGCCCAGACCCTGCCCTGCGACCTCATCGTCATGGGCACGCACGGGCGCCGCGGGATCTCGCACGTCATTTCCGGTAGCGTGGCGGAGGCCGTCCTGCGAAAAGCGCTCTGCCCCGTCATCGCGGTGCGTAGCCCAAAGTTTGGACCTGGCCATCGTCGGGTGATTCCGACAGAGATGTCTCCCGTAACGCACACTTAACCAAGGAGCGTGTGATGATGAGCGCAACAAAACTAACAGTACAGAAGAAACCCTCAATGCGTCCGCCCTTGGCGGCATCGCCACAGTCCAACGAGCTGCCGGATGCCATGTGGGCGCGGATTTCGCAGAAGGCTTTCGAACTGTGGCAAGAGCGGGGGTATCGAGACGGACATGATCTCGAGGACTGGCTCGATGCCGAGGCCATCGTGATGGAAGAAATTCATGAAGCTCGCGAGTGAAGCGACAGCCGGACTCTGGGTGCCTCTTGTCCCTTCGCTCGATGCGTTGCTCGCTCGGTTGGAATCCCTTTCGTTGGAGCCGGGGATGGCTGCCCAGCGGCAGGTCGCACTGCGTCTCGCCCTCCAGCCCTATCTTGAGGGCGGTGCGGGAGCGCTGTTGTCCCCGCTGCCGCAGGAAACGGAGTTAGCCAACCTCTTACTCTACGCCGACTTTTACCCGCAGGATGGGCAACTGACGTTGATCGAGCAGTTGCGCGACGTCATCACGGAGCATATCCCGCAAGAAGAGCGAGCGTGGTTGGATCCGCTGAAACATTCCTCTCTCGATCTGGCCGAGTTCCTGTCGGTCGACGAGCGGGACCAACGCCTGGTCTTCCGCTCGGTAGGAGATGCGCGGGTTTATCGCGTGCCGGACGGAGCGTTCCGCGAGGGGTTACAGCCCGGACAGGTCCTTCTCACGCGGCTGATTCGCGAGCCGGGCGATGTGGAGTGGGAGAGGGCGGTGATCGCCGGCGCCGCGATTGTGTTATCCAACGAGGACGGAAAGGGCCTGCTGAACGCCACGCTCGACTATCGGCGGCAGGTGGAAATTTCCGCTGGGTCTTTCGAACTCGGCGATTGGCCCGAATTCGCCAAGCGCTATGGACATGTATTGCTGTGGACCTTCGCGCGCATGCGGTTTGCCGCGCTCGTCGACGCGGTCGTGAGTATTCGCTATGTGGTAGAAGGGGGACAGCCCTATCTGTATGCCCTGGCCCTGTACGATCATAGCGAGTACCGATACATGGATGAGGCAATGGCAGGCCTTGAAGGATTCGAGCGGGAAGCATCGGTCCCTTCCAACGGTGGAGATTCAGCGTCGAAGGATGCGCAGCACTTCGTACAGCGAGGGGCATCCGGCCCCCTTGAATCCGCGGTGGTCGCAAGACTGATCCTCACGGCGACCCAGTTATGGGTGGAGTGTGATTCGCGAGAGCGGCTTGATGCCGTCAAGCACAAGCTGGCGGCGATGTTCGGATTCTCTCTTCATTTCCGCGGTGAGACCCATACGCCACCGCCCCGACAGCTCAAAGAGTCAGAGTTGGCCGTCGAGGAGTCTCTCACGTTGGTGATTTCAGCGAAGGAAGATCGAGCCCTCTTGAATGGATTCTTAGAGACCCTTTATTTGGACTGGGCGGAACGGGCTTGCCCGTCGTTGGGAGATCAGATGCCGCGTCATGTTGCAACTTCAGCAGCCGGTCGCGAGCAGGTCGCTGCCTTGATTGCCGACATAGAGCGCCACGACCCTGGAATCAGGCGCGTGGGCCAGGCATCATTCGACTACAACAGGCTGAGAGCCCATGTGGGACTCGACGAGGTTATTCGGTGATGACTCGGCACAGGACCAGACTTGCCGAGTCGTGGTGCGCGAATTCATAGATTCAGCTGACTCACACGTCCTCGCTGCGAGCCTTTTTTCTGGAGCCGATGGTCCGGATCGCGCTCGATCCGGTCCGGCGGTGGCCTGTGGCATCTTCTGCAACGCGCTGGTCTGTCTGGTTGTCTGGTTGTGCATGGGCGCGCGGACGGTGACCGATAGGATTCTCACCACTGTCTTCCTGATCACCGCGTTCGTCGCGTGCGGGTTTGAACATTCCGTCGTTAACATGTACGTTCTTCTGATCGGCGGGGCGCTCACTGCGGGGATCTCGGCACCACTTTCAGCCACTGAAGCTGTCAGCAAGCTCGCGCTGGTCACACTCGGCAACATTCTCAGGGGGACCGTCCTCGTCGCGTTGGCCTATTGGTCGGTGTATTTGAGCAATTCTGAATAGCTTCACGGGAGTCCTCACATCATGAATTCTCCTCGCACCATCGTCGGCATCTTAGTCGGAGGCGGGCCGGCCCCCGGGATCAACAGCGTGATTAGTGCGGTCACGATCCGAAGTATCCTCGGCGGTTGCGACGTGGTCGGCATCCTCGACGGATTCAAATGGCTCATGGAAGGCACCCTGAGCCAGGTCAGGCCCCTCTCGATCGAAGAGGTGAGTCGCATACACTTCCGGGGCGGGTCCTATCTGGGCACCTCGCGAGCGAATCCGACGAAGAAGGCCGAGTCTCTCGCCAACGTCCTGTCCTCCCTGAAGAGGCTGGGCATCACGCGTCTGGTGACCATCGGCGGAGACGATACGGCTTTCTCGGCGCTGAAACTGGAAGAACAGGCTACCGGGTTCGTTCAAATCGTGCATGTGCCGAAGACCATCGACAATGACCTCGATCTTCCTCATGGCATTCCGACGTTCGGCTTTCAAACGGCCCGGCATTTCGCCGTCGAGATCGTCAAGAATCTCATGGTGGACGCCCGCACCACGTCGCGCTGGTACTTCGCTGTGACCATGGGGCGCAAAGCCGGCCATTTGGCGCTCGGAATCGGCAAGGCCGCCGGCGCTACGCTCACTGTCATTCCCGAGGAATTTGGAGAGCGGCCCGTGAGACTCCAGCGCCTGTTGGATCTCGTGATCGGAACGATGATCAAGCGTCTCAGTAAAGGCCGCTCCGACGGGGTGGTCGTGTTGGCGGAAGGACTGATCGAGATTCTTGACCCGCAAGACCTGGGTGGGTTGGACCATGTCGAGCGGGATGAACATGGCCACTTGCGATTAGGAGATGTGGATATCGGCGATGTGCTCCGGCGTGAAGTGACCAAGGGCATGAAAGCCCTGGGGCTTGCCACGTCGATTGTCGCCAAGAATGTGGGTTATGAATTGCGCTGTGCGGATCCGATCCCGTTCGATATGGAGTACACCCGCGATCTCGGCTATTGTGCGGCGCAGTATCTTCTCGATGGAGGCACTGCGGCCATGGTGTCGATTCAAAATGGGCGGTTTACGCCGATTCCTTTCACGCAGATGGTGGATCCTGTCACCGGCCGGGCGAAAGTGCGGATGGTGGATATCACGGCGCAGTCGTACCAGATTGCGCGCCAGTACATGATCAGGCTGTCCGACGAGGACCTCAATGACCCGGTGGTACTGGGCCGCTGCGCGGCCCTCGCGGGGCTGTCGCCGGAGGCCTTTCGCAGCCGGTTTCAGTCTGTCGGTCCGAACGTAAAGGGAATTCAATCATAAGGAGGCGCATCATGAAGGTGCTCGTGGCGATGGACGGATCGAAGTATGGGCGATGGGGGCTGAACTGGGTGGCCAAGCTGCCCTTCGTTGAGCCGCCACAGGTCACGGCGCTGCATGTGCTCGATAGCGCCGCGCTCCGTGGGCCGTTTCGGACGAAGCCAGAGATTAAGCGCGTGGAAGTGCGCTCGGCAAGAATCGTCCAGAAGGCCAAACAGCAGTTGGCCGCGCTGAAGCTCAAGGGCACGGTCCGCAAGGAGCAAGGGGTGATCGCATCGACGATCTTGAAACGCGCGCCGAAACGGGACGGGCTCCTGGTAGTGGGCAGCAAAGGCCTCGACGCCCTCGACCGCTTCATGCTCGGCAGCGTGTCGACGAAACTCATCCAGCATGCCACCTGTCCGGTGCTCGTCGTGAAGGAAGAGGCGGCGCCGTTGCGGCGGATTACCTTGGCGACCGATGGGTCGGCCGGATCGGACGAAGCACTGGGGTTTGTGCTGACCAGGTTTCAGCCGAATCGTTCAAGCGGTAAGGGTGGACGGCTACCGATTCATGTGAGCGTGGTCCATGTGATCACGCCCAACCCTTTGGCCCCCATCACGATCGGACGGACGATACCGTGGGTCAGGAGCCAGGAGCAGAAGAAGGAGTCAGGGCTCAGGTTGGTCGAACAGAGGGTGCGGAAACTGATCGAGGCGGGATTTACGGCCGAGCCTGTGTGTCAGTCTGGGAATCGCGCTCAAGAGATCATGAACGTGGCCGCCAAGCACCAGGCCGATCTGATTGTGATGGGGGCCAAAGGGCTGGGCGCCATTGACCGGTTTCTCCTCGGGAGCGTTTCGACGCGGGTGGTGGAGCAGGCGAACTGTTCCGTACTCGTCGTTCGATGACAGAGAGAGAACTCCCGAGAGGTATCAAGTGTCCGATGACAGTGGGCCGTTCGGCAGCCCCGAGGGGCCGTTGTCGGAGGCATGTCATAGCTAGTACGATTCTGTCGGTTTGAATATGGTGGGAACTTAATTGAAAGGATAGGCAACATGAATGTGCTCGTGGCGACGGATGGATCGAAGTATGGGCGATGGGGGCTGAACTGGGTGGCCAAGCTGCCCTTCGTCAAGCCGCCACAGGTCACGGCGCTGCATGTGCTCGATAGCGCCGCGCTCCGCGCTCCGTTTCTCTCGCAGCCGGTGATAGCCGGCAACGAGCGTTACATCCGTGAGGAAATAGAGCGCATGGAAGCGCGCTCGGTCAAAACCCTCAAGGAGGCCAAACAGCAGTTGGCCGCGCTGAAGCTCAAGGGCACGGCCCGCAAGGAGCAAGGGGCAGTCGCACTGGTCATCTTGAAACGTGCGCCGAAACGGGACGGGCTCCTGGTGGTAGGCAGTCAGGGCCTCGACGCCCTCGACCGCTTCATGCTCGGCAGCGTATCGACGACTCTCATCCATCGTGCGACCTGTCCCGTGCTCGTTGTGAAGGAAGAGGCGGCACCGTTGCGGCGGATTACCTTGGCAACCGATGGATCGCGCGCATCGGCCAACGCGCTGGCGTTTGTGCTGACCAAGTTTCAGCCGGATCGTTCGGCCGGCAAGGGCGGGGGCGCGCCGATTCATGTGAGCGTCATCCATGTGATGCCCTTCATCAAGTACCCGGAGGTGAAGGAGGCAGGCCGCAGGTTGGTCGAACAGAGCGTGCGGAAGTTGATCGAGGCGGGATTTACGGCCGAGACTGTGTGGCAGCTTGGGAAGCCTGCTGAAGAGATCATGAACGTGGCCGCCAAACACCAGGCTGATCTGATCGTGATGGGGGCCCAAGGGCTGGGCGCCATTGCCCGGTTTCTGCTCGGGAGCGTTTCCACCCGAGTCGTGCAGCAGGCGAACTGTTCCGTGCTCGTCGTTCGATGACAGAGCGAGTGTGCGGTGCAGTTCCTTCTCGATGGAGGCACGGCGGCCCCATGGTGTCGATTCAAAATGGGCGGCGTTCGTCGATCCCATTCACGCAGATGGTGGATATCACGGCGCAGTCGTACCAGATTGCGCGCCAGTACATGATCAGGCTGTCCGACGAGGGCCTTGATCCGGCGGCACCGGGCCGCTGCGCAGCCCTCGCGGGGCTGTCGCCTGAGGTCTTTCGCAGCCGGTTTCAGTCTGTCGGTTCGAACGTGAGGGGAACGCAATCGTAAGGAGGCGCACCATGAAAGTGCTCGTGGCGACGGATGGATCGAAGTATGGGGGATGGGGACTGAACTGGGTGGCCAAGCTGCCCTTCATTAAGCCAGCACAGGTTATGGTTCTGCATGTGCTGGACATCGGTGCGCTTCGCGCCCCGTTTCTCTCGCAGCCGGTGATGGCCGGCAGCGAGCGGTACATCCAGGAAGAAATACAGCGCATGGAAGCGCGCTCGGTCAAAACCCTCAAGGAGGCCAAGCAGCAGTTGGCCGCGCTGAAGCTTAAGGGCACGGCCCGCAAGGAGCAAGGGGCGATCGCACCGACGATCTTGAAACGCGCGCCGAAACGGGACGGGCTATTGGTGGTAGGCAGTCAGGGCCTCGACGCCCTCGACCGCTTCATGCTCGGCAGCGTATCGACGAATCTCATCCAGCATGCCACCTGTCCGGTGCTCGTTGTGAAGGAAGAGGCGGCACCGTTGCGGCGGATTACTTTGGCAATCGATGGATCGGACGCATCGGCCAACGCACTGGCGTTTCTACTGACCAAGTTTCAGCCGGATCGTTTGATCGGCAAGAGCGGGCGTGCGCCGATTCATGTGACCGTCATTCATGTGATGCCGTTCATCAAGTACCCGGGGTTGAAGGAGGCAGGGCTCAGATTGGTCGAACAGAGCGTGCAGAAGCTGATCAAGGCGGGATTTACAGCCGAGCCCCTGTGTCAGTTTGGGAAGCCTGCTGATGAGATCATGAACGTGGCCGCCAAACACCAGGCTGATCTGATCGTGATGGGGGCCCAAGGGCTGGGCGCCATTGCCCGGTTTCTTGTCGGGAGCGTTTCGACGCGGGTGGTGCAGCAGGCGAACTGTTCCGTGCTCGTCGTTCGATGACAGGGCAAGAAGCCCCGGAGCGCTTGCGCGTGAAGCGTCTGTCTGGTTCATCTGGTCTATCTTGTTTGTTTAGTTCATCGAGTTGGTTTTTTCAACCAAACAAACGAGACAAACCAAACAGGCCTGAGCAACCAGCCCGTTCTCACGGGCTTTCACGATGAACCGTCATGAATCATGCTGGCTACAGTTGATCTTGTAACCGAGGTTGAGAGAGGCGTAGTATATGGCGTTGATTGTTGTAACTGCGCCACAACCGCCATGGGGACTGCTCAGAACATTTCAACGAACTTATTGACAACCTCGTCGACCTCGTATTGATAGAAAGTGTTGTGGCAACGATTCGTTCATTTTGCTTCTTCCTCGTTTCCGCGCTGCTTCTATGCACCCTATTCCAGGCCGCGCAGATCAGGTGGTCGTTCGATACCGGGGTTGAGCAAGCCGGCGATTTCAGTGACACCGTAGCGGCGACCGATTTCGAGGACGAGTCGCCGCAAGAGACGCCGGAAGCCTGCGTCGCTACTCGAGTGAGTGTGTCAGATTGCGAATCAAGCCGCTTTCATGCCTCGATGAACGAGATTCCTCCCTCTATCCTTCTCGTCTCCCGACTGCTACATCCTCCGACCGCACACAGTTAGCGGAGCGTCGACGGTATTTTTCGGCTTTGATCTCGACGGACAGCCTAATCGTGACTCCGTACGGAGGCAGCACATGCCGGCTCGGTTTTGGAATTGTGTCGTATTGATGACCGTGATGGTGACGGGGGCGACTGGGACGCTGATGCCGTCCTTTGCCCAGGTGAAAGAACAGGTGCCAACGTTCGACCTCGACCGCATCATCGACTTGGCGCTGGAACGGAATCCGACGATCGCGCGGGCCGAGGGAGTGATCCAACAGAATGAGGGCGGGCAGGTCCAAGCCGGCGCCTATCCCAACCCCACGATCAGCACCCAGACGGCGAGAGCTGCGCTTCGAGAGCCCAGCTCAGGGGCGAGTTTGACCGAGTACGGCGTGACCCTGAATCAGCCGGTGGAATGGCCGGGCAAGCGGGCGGCCCGCCAGCAC
>JAENWB010000279.1:0-7848 GCA_016650275.1 Nitrospiraceae bacterium
CAGGAGGATTCACACCAAGGAGTGCAGCGCGGACGATCCGTGATGACACCAGAGGGACACCCAGCGCGTTCAGACCCTGGACAAAATGTCGGCCACACAAGGCCGTTGTGCTAATAAGGAGAACGCGCGCGTATTTCATCAAGGCCCGGACACATCTGTAGTCCACCGAGAGGCCGGATATATACACGCAGCCCTGTTTTTACCTGGTTCATCGCGTGACACGCCGTCGTTGCACCGAAGGCTGGGTCCATATATAATTTTGTGCTCAAAATCTTCACAAAAGACTGAATTAGATAGAAACACTGGAATCAGTAGAAAGCCCGCAAGCTCATGATTTTCATCGATAAACGGGGAAACCTTCGCAACATCGAGCGGGTCGAATCATGGGCCATCTGCCACTCTTAATCAGCGGGCCGTAGGTTCCACCCCCACACGGCCCACCAAATATCAATCACTTACGCTGTAGTTCTTCCCCGTCGTCAGTGGGTGACGGGTTGAGGGACGGCTGAGGGACAGCCCATGCGCGAAACCTGGAACCAGATTCCAGATTCTGCGAACCTAATATCATCAGCGATGAGGAGTTTCTATGAGCAAGGATGAGAATCCAGAATGTCCGGAAGGCCATGGGGAAATGGTGCGCAAAATGCGAAACGTGACGATCGGCGAGAAACTTGATATAGCCGATTGGAAGTGTGCGACCTGCGGTAAGGTCATCACGGTACCACTTAGCCTGTCCTAAAGTCACAGATCCATTCCATCCGACCGTCGCCTCCTTGTTTACAGTACCGTTCCTGGTACCGCCGGCATCCTGGAGAGTCAGGCGGCCCAGTCTTTGAGATCACGATCTTGGGCTTTACGACGGCAGGCGGCCTCGGCCTCTTGCTCGTCCCGGTTCAAGAGGATCGCCCCGTCGAGCCGCTCGCCGCAATTGCCACAGCGCGACCACCAGCCGAAACAGTTTGGATCGCGTCCCCGCGTCCGCTGAATCCACTCGCGCATCAACAGCCCGTCGCACCGATCACAGCGCATGGGAGTTGTCATCCAGGACGTGGGCCAAGATGCGCGAGGTACCCTGGCCCGATCCGCTACCGGCCAGTGCTTACCGGCCCTGTCTCACACTCTTGGGCAGCCGCACTTTCGGATCAGGGTTGGGCTGATCCTTCTTCGGAACGTTTTCCTTATTCGGCTGCGGACTCTTTTGATCAACGGCTGGTCGTCTCTCCTTCTATGAAATGTGAACCGACGCACACTCCTATTCTACTTTCGCGATCAAGTAGAACACGGCCCAGGCAATCAGCGGTATCAGGAAGATGCCGAGGATCACATTGCCAATCACAGGCGTCCGGTCACCACTAGTATCAATAAAATAATGACGATCACGCCGAGCGCCCCACTGGGGAATGGTCCCCAAGTTGCGCTATGTGGCCAGACTGGGAGTACGCCGACCAACATGAGGATCAGGATGATGAGAAGAATTGTTCCAATACCCATAGGTCTCCTTTATGGTGTCCCAAAATAGGGAATCGGCCCTTGCCCACACGGTAGGGACGGTCCGGGATGTGGTCCGCGATGAACTCTCGTAGAGCGCGCGTCTTTCGTGTTGCCATTGGAGGCCTCCTCTGTCCCGCCGCACAAGGGCTACGTTAGAGGATAGACTAGGGAGGGAGGGGAGGCTGGTCCAAATTGCTCAGTCTTGAAGAATGATGGCCGGTTCTGCTCGGCTCGCCATCACCGACGCCTCATGAAGGGAACCGAGCAGACCGCAGGAAAACCATGGTGGCACGATGGACATTCACTGGTCCGCGCGGCTGGGGCACTGGGAGCATATCACGCGGATAGCCGCGCGAGACCTGCGAGAGTGGCGGGGAATGCTCGTCTCACTCCATCTCACGCTATCCCTGTCTCCACTGATCGCCTTGCCAGGCGAAGATTGAGCCGTCTGCTCAAGGGTCTCCTCGTATGCGCCTCCCCGAGGCGTACACCCAGCCTCGCAGCGACCAGAGGCTCGCCCCTTGGTGTCCCTGGGACTGGTGGCGGCGCCCCTCGCTGATTGAAAATTGGCAGGCCTTTGCTGTGATAATTTGTGATAGCGGGGGTAGAAATCACAGACTCTATAGACTCTATAGAATCAGTAGAGCGTTTAGAATCGAATGATTTCACGAAAGAACGGGGAAACCGTGGACCGATCAAACCCTTGTAAAAATGGCCGTGATCCGACTCTTAATCAGCGGGCCGTAGGTTCGACCCCTACACGGCCCACCAAACAATCAACCACTTACACAGCTACATGCCAGTGACTGCCCTGCCGATTGTGCTAAATTTGTGCTACCTGTCTTCAATGGAGGCACAATTCCTGTTTCCTAGTATGATCACTACAAAACGGACAACCTATTGATCCTCCAAGAAGAAGTGGGACAACTCCGAAACATGGAGCCTTCTGGAAGACAACCCGTATCACAAACAAAAAAATCAGCGGGCCATAGGGTAAGCTGATCCACATTCTTTCATTGGTTTCTTGCAGACTTCTGCATGGGCCGACCGGCTCACACCTGCGAGGCGCACCGCTCGCGCCAGCTTCACTGTCACTCCCGCTGCTTGTTCCTCTCCCTCCGACACACCAGCGACGGCCTCTGCCTACATTTCCTCCGTGAAATGTGCGTTGGCTCTCCTCTTCATGTGAGAGAGCCAACTTCATTTCAACAAAGGAGGAAACAAGATGGCTACCAACAAACAACCCGCGAACCAGCTACGATGCGGCAACATCAAAGCAACGTCTGGCAGAATGTCAGCGAGAAAGGTCCGTTCTTCTCGACGACCTTCTCCCGCCCATTCAAGGATCAGTCCGGGGCGTGGCGCAATGGGACCTCATTCGGTCTGAATGACCTTGAGGCGCTTGTCAGCGTGGCCCGTGAAGCCAAGGAGTGGATCTCCGCTCACGCCTTGAAGCATTAAGCTGCTTCACTGGGAAGCCTCCGGCTACCCGGGGGCTTCCTTCACCACATTGATCGGAATCTTCAGTGGAGACTGTAAGAGGAACTACAGGAAGTCTATCGCAACCCTACCGCGCAGTATTTGCAAATGAACCGGACCTCTCTGAGGGCACCATGTCTGACTGCTTACTCAACCAAGAAATGAAGCAGGGTTGCGCTCACAATGAGCATGGCGCCTACAGTTTGCGCCAGCGGCGTTAAAATCGAACGCCGAACGTCAGCCCCGGCATGACGTTGGTGTCCGTCCCTCGTCCCGTTTCGACATCGGTGAAGTTGAGCAAGAAGGTGGATGTGAGGCTCACCTGCTGGTTCAGGGCAAAGTCCAGTCCCACGCCGATCGGGATCAGAAAGGAGGTATCGGATCTGTGGAGGTCGGCGTGCAGAAAGCCGAGCCCCCCCTGCAGGTTCATCTTCAATCGCTTATCGAGTCCGGGTAGGTCGAGCCAATACTTCCCCTGTCCCGAGACGCCGATCTGAAATAAATCTCCCGTCACGGCCAATTGCGCGAGAGGGCCCACCGAGATCTGATGATTCAGGAAATAGTCGGCGTGAAAATTGGTGGCGAACGCAGTCCCGTCCGGCGTGTTGGCTAAGAACCCAATGGCAGCGCCACCGGACCAGGCACCGGCTCGTGGTTCTGCCGCTCCTGAGACCCCAACGTGGATCACACTCACCAGTCCCATCAGAGAGACCGCGCACACGAATCCCCAAACACACTTCGTCATGTGGATCATTCCAACTCCTTGAGTAGAAAGGTTACCCGTGAATCGCCAAGATCGCGATTCTTCTCGCTGGCCAAAGGTATCACAACAATTCCGCCTGTCAACAAAGGGCTGCGTCACAAACGGGGATTTTCTTGAGCCGCACCCATAACGCGGTATAGTACGGCATTATCGGGAGGATATCCCCATGAATGACCAGCAGACAACCACCGCGATTCTGGGTCTCGAAGAGTGCATCGAACAGTACATCGCCGAGTGCCGCAGCCGTGTGGATGACTTTGTGCAGCGGCATTTTTCTCTTCAGGAAACCATCGCGCTTCAGAAGCAGTCGCTCGTGAGCGACCTGCTGTGCCACCCGATCAATGCCCTGTGGGCAATCCCGTCTCTCTTTTTGAAAAAGCTCATCGAGGTACCGATGAAATTGGGCTGGCGCTCTGGTGCCGACCTGATGACTCTTGTGCCTACAGGCTTCAAAACGCGTTATCAAAGAGAAATCGAACAGCTGATTGCTACAGAGTTGCTGGATTGGCCTTGCACGATGGGTGACCGGCAGGCCACCCCGAACGGGCTGCTCGAACGCATGAAACGCCACAAACAGGTGGGACCCTTGCTCGCATCAGGCGCACTTTCTGACGAAGCTCTGATGAAACTTTCCGACATCCCCTGTCTCGTTGCCGAGCACTCTGCCGGCCGCATAGTGGTGTTAGATACCACGGCGACGGTGCTGACGCTGGCGGCTGGATGGCTTTTCTTCGGCGATCACTCCCTCGGCATCTCAGGAATCGGCGGTCTGATCGCGAGAAATCGGGCCAAGGAGGAGGCGACCTCCACGTTTATGTTCGGATCAAGTCTCGGATCGGCATTTTATTCAGTCTTTCCGCCGAATCCGTCGTTCTGGCAAGTCCTGGGGGCTACGCTCATTGTTGGGCTCTCTGTCACGGCGATGAGTCTTCTCGTTGGAATGCTGAGCGATCCCTGTCTGAAACGGGTGGGGTTCCAGCATACACGGCTGAATGTGCTGATTGATGCTGTGGAGGACTGTTTGCATGGACAAGTACGAAAGCGTCTGAAGCCCGTCCTCAGACAACTGGCGGCATGATGAGCAACGTGTCGTGAGTAACCGTCTCGCGAAATAGCCCGCATTATTCCTGTCAGTTCGTCTACTTGGCGGTGATTCTCGATGCGTATTCACGCAAGGTCGTGGGCTGGGCGCTGGACCGCACGCTGGCCGCCCGGTTGCCGATCGCAGCGCTGAAGCACGCCATCACAGAGCGGCATCCGCCGCCTGGGTTGGTCCATCATTCCGATCGCGGCGTCCAGTATGCGTCCGGGGAGTACGTGACGATGCTGCGAACGCACCACATGATCCCGAGCATGAGCCGGCCGGCCAACCCCTATGACAACGCCAGTTGTAAGCGCGTCATGAAGACGCTCAAGCGGGAGGAGATCCACGCCAACACCTATCGAGATCTCGATCACCTGCGCGCGAACCTTGCGGCGTTCATCGAGCAGTACTACAATCGCGGCCGGTTGCATTCGGCGCTGGGCTACCACTCACCTGACGAGTTCGAGCACGCGGCCAGTTCGGCGACCCCTGCGACCGGAGCCACCATGCGGTTTTTCAGGCCTCGAGCGCTCGCTCGAGCGGCATCACCAGCCAGGGATCAGGGTGAAGCAACAGAGGCGGTGTGAGAAGCAACATGCATTGAACCACCAGGTGTGCGCATTCCAAACTGTCTCAACCGAGGGGTTCACCCCATGGCGCCGTGCTAAATTTGTGCTAAAACTCTGCACAATGGATCGCATGCTACAGAATCAATGGAATGTATCGAATCATCTCAAGTCCTTGTGAGCAAAGAAACAATGGGGGAACCTTCGCAAAACCAAGCCCCTGTGTGAATCCATCATTTCGCCCTTTTAAGGCGAGGGCCGTGGGTTCGAGCCCCAGCCGGCTCACCACTTCGTATAAAAGACAGAATCTTTAAACCGACTTTCCGCCTCTTTCCGCCTGCCTACTCGTTCTGCGCACATTATTCAAAAAACTCTCTCACGGTCGTGAACGGAGAGGTCGATTTTTCAAGGATTTTGGCTTATCCTTGGGCCGGTCCAAAAACAAATGATTCGACGAGAGCTGCCTGGCGTTGCTTTCCAAAGGGCTACTCATCAAAATGGTTCCAGATTTAACCCTGTTTCAGTGAGATGATGAACGCCGAACAACTTCCTTCACATCTTTCTTCCATACTCATTGTGGACGATGAGCCAGATATCTGTCTGGCTCTCGAAGATCTCCTTCGACATGCGGGGTATACGGTGCGTAGTGTAATGACGGGAAGGGAGGCACTGCACGAAGCCGAACAGAGCCCGTTTGGGGCCGTGATCTTGGATCTGGGGTTGCCGGATCTGAGCGGGTTCGCGGTCCTTCGGGGGTTGGAGGAACTCGACCCCCTGCTACCAGTCATTGTCCTCACCGCATCCGTACAAGACAGCCACACGGTGGAATCACTCCGCCGGGGCGCCGCTGCCTACATCACCAAGCCCTATAACCCGGATGCGCTCAAAATCATTCTCCGTCAAGCCGTTGATGCACGGAAATTGGCGCTCAAGATGCATCGTGCCGAGCATGCTCTGAGTGCGAGTGAAGAGCAGTTTCGACAGGTTGTCCACGCTGCACCGGACGGGATCATGCTCACTGATGGCGACGGCAAGATTGTCTCATGGAATACCGCTGCCGAACGGCTCTTTGGCCATACAGCGGGAGAGATTCTGGGGCAGCCGCTCACCACCATCATGCCAACTCGGTACCGCGAGGACCATCAGCGCGGGCTTGAGCGGGCCAAGGGCACTGGCGTATCACCCCTGACTGGTAGAACGATCGAACTTTATGGCTTAAGAAAAGACGGGAGCGAATTTCCCATTGAGGTATCGCTCGGCACATGGAGATTCGGCGGTCAGATGTATAGCTGTGGGATCGTCCGCGACATCACCCTGCGGAAGAAGGCTGAAGCGAAGCTTCTGCTGCAGCAGATCGAGCAGCAGGTCCTGCTGGACCTCATTCCGGCCATGGTCTGGTACAAGGACACCCACAATCGCATCGTGCGAGCGAATCGGCACGCGGCTGAATCCATCAACAAGACGGTGGCAGAGGTGGAAGGCCGGTCCACCTCAGACCTCTACCCGGAGGAAGCGGAACAATACTACCAGGATGACCTCCAGGTCATCGCTTCGGGCATGCCAAAACTCGGCATCGTGGAACTGTACCAAACGGCCTCCGGTGAGAAACGCTGGGTGAAGACAGACAAGGTGCCCTACCGTGATCCCCAGGAGAATGTGATCGGGGTCCTGGTTTTTGCGCAAGATATTACTGAGCGCAAGCAAGCGGAAGCGGCTCTACAGGAGAGTGAACGTCAGTATCGACTCTTGATGGAGGAGGCTTCGGACGGCATTGTTGTGTTAGATCTGAATGGATATTTTAGGATGGCGAATTCGAAGGTCTGTGAAATATTTGGATATACGAGAGAGGAGTTGCTCCAACTTCATGTGAGGGACACCTATATTCCCGCAGAACAAGCCCTAGCTCAGCAATGCCTCGAACAAATCCGCGCTCACAAGCCCGTGCGTTTTAACCGATTGTTACAGCGAAAAGATGGGACGGTCATTCCGGTCGAAATCAGTGCAGTGAAGATGTCCGATGATCGCTACTTTGAAATTATACGAGATCTTACGTGACAGAAATTGGGTCCACAGCAAACTCAAAATCAGTTGTTTGTGACCCCCATGATTTCCAGTCTTGATCCTGAAGGAAATCACAAGGATCCCCGCTAGGGATTTCGCAAGCATTGTGGACCCCTCAGTTGCCCTCGAAACGCGCTGCGGTCAGCTGCATCAATGAGAGGAAGCACGTTCGAGCCCTGTCTGGGGAGCCAGGCAAGACGCGAAGAATGAAAGTGATGTGCTAAATTTGTGCTTAAAATCTGCAAAACAGATCGAACTCTACAGAATCAATGGAATGTATAGAATCATCTCAAGCCCTTGTTAGCAAAGAAAAAACGGGGAAACCTTCGTAACATCGAGCTGTTCGAATCATTGGCCATCTGCCACTCTTAATCAGCGGGCCGTAGATTCGCCCCCTACATGGC
>JAENWB010000280.1:0-5485 GCA_016650275.1 Nitrospiraceae bacterium
ACGCGTCCCCAGCAGACTGTCGCGAAATCGTCACAGCCTGACACATTTTCATTTTGTCTCTGCCGCCCGCTGATCGGCCGTAATGCGTTCCTCGAGCAGTCCATTCACCCCACGCTCGGCGGAGCAACCGCCACATCCGAGACCCCCAATACGAGATGAGATCGCTTCATGGATTTCCTCTCAACGACGCACAGGGGCAGGCTCCGCAATGTTGGAGTGCAAGACCCGACCCCAGATCCATGACCCCACGTTCTTTTCTCGATACGGAAGGCCTTGGCGCCGTAGATCAAGGGAGAACGAGTGCCGAATGTCCTGATTTCTCGACAAGCCAGATCCCCACTGCCTCCCATCTGAATTCTTCAAAACTGGTCAGTATTGACCAGGCGCGTTCGGTCTCAGCAGGCATAATGTGGCTCTCAGCTGAAGATGTTGAACAGAATCATCTGAGATCACAATTCTTCATACTTTTAACAGGGAGGTTCTCATGAGAACATTCATGATTGTCGCAATGGCGTTTCTGTTCGTGTTCGTTGGAATGCAGCGGTTTGCTCAAGCCGATGAGGCGAAAGCCAAGGTTGAGGACGCGAAGGGAAAAGCGAACGCGAATGCTGAGAAGGCCAAAGGGGAAGTGAAGGCCTTAACGGAAGAGGCGCAAGGGAATGAGGTGAGCGGTGCGGTAGAACGAGCGAAGGGAAAAACGAAAGCCGCGGGAGAGCGAGTCAAAGGCGAGGCGAAAGAACTCAAAGCCAAGACAGAGTAAATCAGTTGAGAGTCTGTCTGCGGACACCCTGTGGAGAGGCACCTCTCCACAGGGTGTTTCTTTTGGAGAGGGCAAGAGAAGTCGGCGGTCATTTCCCACTGTCACATGACAATCCGCAGAAATGGTAACCGCTCCGACAATTCACGCCGCCGTGCACAGACGAGGCATTCAGAAAAATAGAACGTCCCTGTTTTCTGGTTCCGGAGTAGCGGACGTGCGTGGCTAACTGAGTCCGACCCCGAAGACTTTGGCTGCCTTTTTCACATCCCCGGGCTTAACCCATAGAATGGCGCCGAAGCGTCCCTGGCCGGCACAGAGGCCGGTCACCGCGATCATGTTGATCTTGGCTGAACCAAGTCGATCAGTCAGATCGGCCAGCGCTCCCGGGCGATCATCGCCATCCACCAGCAAGCACATTTTCGGTCCCTGCACTTTCAACTTATGCATCTTCGCGATGTTCTTGAACGCGGTGGGATCTTCCGGCACCACATCCACCTGCGTGCGGCGACTCCGAGGAAACGCATGCACAGCCAGCAAATTCCCTCCGGCCTCACGCAGTGGAGCAAGGATGCCGGCTAATGTCCCTGGTTTATCCGCAATCTGCACCTTGAAATATTGAGCAGTTCGAATCAGATCGGCCATCATACCCTCCTCTCCCCGCCAGAATAGCGGGTATCATTCGACAGGAAATGCTTCGCGGGAAAATTAATGTGTGCTGGAATCATCATCATGTGGACTGACCTCCATAGAAGTCGCGCAATGAGGGGATGGCAGTTGAGTGTGTATAGCCTAGGCCCCAACCGGGCTGAATGCAACCGGGTAAAGTCCACGTTCAGGTACAGAGTTGCAGCTTCCGACGGTCTATCTCAAAGATCGGCCAGCGGTATGTACACTACATGGCCTCCGCTTTGGCGTAGAGACGAGTAGGCGCTTCTGGAAAATACAGAAAGAGTGCCGGACAGAGCCAGCCCTCCCCGTTGTCGGCCCACCGATACCACACGCCCTCGTATTCTTCCCGGACCTTCTCCAGTTTGACCTGATAGCCAGGGAACGGCTCTGAGGCAAACAAGAGCCGAAACCCCTTTTCGGCGTTGGGTATATTTGCGACCATGGTGTCAATCATCTCGGGAATGCCGGACACGAACGGCTCTTGAGAGAGTCCCACTCGTGGATCGTCAAAGACCCAGGTTGAAGCGTGTCGATATGGCACGATGACATGAATGGCATTAGCCACAGAGGCACCGCTGCGTTCGTTTTGCCATGAGTCTTATCATTCGTGACAGCACGCTACCAGCGACGCTTCGGTGAGGGTGATGTGCGCCCGAGGCGAACGAGACGATCAACAAAGACTCCCGACCCCTTTTCTCATTCCTTCATCTAGTCCGGTTGTTGATCGATCACTGCTTTGATGGAGAAGAATCGCCGAACCCCAACCCCCAAGAACACGAGACCTATCACCAACGACACCACACCCAGTAGTTGAATGCCGGGCAACTCAAGCCACCACACAGCCGGAATGCCGACGATGAAAAACCCCAGCGCGGTCCTGATGTATGACAGCAACGTGCGCTCGTTCGCCAACTCAGTCCGTTGCCGAGCCAGCCGGTCTCGAATAGATGTGTCCAATTTCTCGGGCATGGGCGATCCGTAAATCCTCACCGAAACGATACCCCTTCAGAGAGCGAAGCTCAACAGACCAGGGGAGAAGGCCGGGCGAAGAAGAGAAGGCGCGCGCGGACGAGGCGGTCAACAATGACTCCCGACCCCTTTGATTTGTCCGACCCCGACGATGGTCTTCAATGGAACACGTCTTTAAACAGCTCCAGCATCGCCGCCCAAGACTTTTTGTCGGCCTCCGCATTGTACTCGAGGGCATCCATCCCCGCCTTGCCGGCATCCGGATTGGTGAATCCGTGTTTGACACCCGGATAGGTGATCACGTGGAACTTCGCCCCCGCCGCCTTCATCTCCTGAGTAAAGGCCTCCACTTGCTCTTTCGGCACAAACGGATCGGCTGCGCCTGTGAGCACGAGAATCCGAGCCCGGACCCTGCCCGGTTCCGCAGGACTCTTCGTCGCAAGCGCGCCGTGGAAGCTGACCACCGCTTCCAAATCGGCCCCGGAACGCGCCTCGTCAAGGACCACAGACCCGCCGAAGCAGTATCCGATGGCGGCAATGTGGTCCGCCGAGACGTGGGGATCCTGCTTGAGCAGCTCTAGCGCCGCGTGAAATCTCGCCGGGATCACCGCCGGGTCCTTCTTGACCTCGGTCATGAAGCCCTGGGCATCCTTCGGATGCGTGGTCACCTTGCCCTTCCCATACATATCCAGCGCAAAGCCGACGTAGCCGGCCTCCGCGAGTCGCTTGGCCTGATACCGCGCGTGCTCGTTGTGGCCCCACCACTCGTGGACGACAAGCACGCCAGGACGTAGACCCTTCGACGCGTCATCCCAGGCAATGAGTCCCTGTAGAACAGTCTCGCCCTCTTTGTATTCGATTTCTCTAGTTTGAACTTCAGCCGCAGCCGCCGACGCGGCCAAGAGCACCGCTGCCGCCACCGCCACGATGTGTGTCCTATTCATAGATCCCTCTCACAGGTTTCTAAACGAGCACAACGAACCCTCAAAGTATTCGACGATCGCACCGCGCGCGCGGCCGAGGCGACAAACGGCTCCTGGCACTTTTTTAGCCTTCGGCCTCTACTTTCCGCCTTGGACGGAAAGTTCCCAGCGGTAGCCATCAGGATCGTGGAACCATAAGCCCATGTGAGGTGAGCCGGGTGACTCCGGGCCGATTTCGTTGCCGGGATCTTCCACCTTGACCTTGTGCTTCTTCAGGTGCTCGAGCGCCTTTCGCAACGCGGTCATGGTCGGCAGATGAAACGACATGTGACCAATCGTTTTCGGTGACGGTTTACCTTTTGACAAGGCGATTGTCACGTTGTCGTTGCCAACTGCAACGCCCTCTTCGAACTCAAACTCCTTGCGCAATCCCAGCACTCGCACAAACCATTTCGCGCTGCGCCGCGGATCACGGACGGCTAGTCCGAAGTGACCGACAGTGCCAATTGTGAACGGTACCTTCATGGCTGCTACCTTAGCGGAACACATGAACGCTTGCCAAGTGCGGGCCGGCGAAGGGTCGCATCCGGGCCTGAAGGGAACTCGTTAGGATCAGTGCGGGAGTATGACGAAAGGCTAGGCCGGTAACGGAAAAGTGTCAAGCAGACAGAGGTGACAACAGAAAATAGCTACCGCGTCGAAGACTACAAAGGCCCGCCGCGCGCGGATGAGGCGAAATGGTTCCTGACACTTCTATCTGTCCTGTGCAGAGTGGATGCTATGCGAGAGCAAGGCCGCGTGGCTCCAACAGATTGAGTCAGCGACCGGAATTAGAATGGTACTGGATCGACGACGACATATCCGCAAAGGAGTTAGCGGTCTATAGCCTTCCACAGGAGCGATGTCTTCAAGTGTCGGCGCATGGCGCGGATGCGTTGCGAGGGTTACGCCAGCGCGTCGAAAGAAGCTAGAGTTGTTTGAACACTCGACGCCTTTTTGGTATGATGACCTATGTTTCAATGGCTTCGATTTCTTCCACTTCTCGTGATCCTCATTGTGTTGATAGGCCCCTTCGTACTTCGCGTGTTCAACTATACAGCTCATGCGATGGGCCACCATTCGTCGTCCTGCAACCGCAAAACAGAATCGAGCCTATGCAACGCTAGTCCTTCCTCCCCCGATGAACTTGAGGATGAGAAAGAGCCCTCTAAGTCGCACATAATCGTTCCGCTTACGGGCACCCTGATGGCCACAGGGCGGCTGGTAGGAACTCTCCAAACGACATCTAGGTAACTTCAATCTTCAACTTTGTTATGCAGGGCATCTCGGACTCGTTGTGCAAAAGACTGCCCGTCTCTTCCAAGACGCATAAGCTCTTTTCGAAATGCTGGCCAGTCGGCCTGATCCAGGGACACCGACCGAACGCTGTGGCTCTCCTTTGGGCGTACATCAATCTTCAAAAACTTGTACGCCCCGTCTTGGGCTGAGGTCGTTCCTATTGCCCCGTGAATAAGATCATGTCGTTTCTTTCCAGCAACGGCGAATCTAGCAAGCAGCGGAACACTTTCTTCTTGGAATTCCTTCAGCTTGGGAAGTTCTGCGAAACACCGGGACAAGAAATCGAGTTTTGGTCGGAGCATGCTTGGGCGACGTTTAACCAGAGGATGCCCGTTATACGAATGGAAGATGATTGCCACGGTGAGGTCGAGTGATTGCTCGGCAAATCCCCACTGGACAACGACGAAGCCAACGGCCTTGAAAAGCGTTTCCAAGTCGCTGCCCTGCTCAACACCTGGAAGATCGAATGCCATTCGAACTCTTCAGAAATGGTTTAGTTCCGGTGATCTTCCTCCAAACCTAAATCCTCTTCCGTAACGGTAATCTTATTGCTCTTTTTCCAGCTTTCCGGAACGCCTCCAAATGCCTTGAGCGCTCGATGTAAGTAGGGTCGAAGAACTTCGTCGAATACTCGATGGCAGTTCGGACAAAGTGGAATTCCATTCGATTGGCGGTCAGAGCCAAGTTTGGCCTTACATTCCTTTGACCTTCCCCCCGAAAACTACACCATTGGCTAAGAAGCGCGACTGTGCTGTCATGGGCCCCAAGGAGGAGGCCTATGACTCGAAAACGCCATACCGAGGAGCAAATCATTGCGGTGCTGAAA
>JAENWB010000281.1:0-17296 GCA_016650275.1 Nitrospiraceae bacterium
CCCAGCAATTTCAGGAAATCTCCCGCGCTGTTTCCTCCCGTGACCAGCATGATCTCTTGAATCCCGGCATCGGCCAATGCCTGAATGGGATAGTAAATCATGGGCCGATCGTAGATCGGCAGCAAATGTTTATTGGTAACTTTGGTGAGCGGGAGCAACCTGGTTCCTAGTCCCCCAGCTAGAACAACGCCTCTCATCCTCTACATACTCCTCTCATCCTACGCAACGAGTTGATCTGGTTTGTCTGGCCTCTCTAGTTTGTCTGGTTCAACCAAATAAACAAGAGAAACCAGCTTGAACGCTCACTCAATGAATGTGCTCAATGCTACGGGACGCCATCGGTGTATAAGTCGGGACAGCCTCATTGAGCCGACGAATCAGTTCATCGTCATCGCCATGACTTACGGCAGCTTCAAGATGAGCGATCGCCCGATCGAGGCGATCCGATTGAATCGCTGAAGCACTGATGGCGCGCCGGATTTTTGCGTGCGCCGTGGGTTCGATTTGTTCCGTCTCTTCAAAGAGTTCCTCGTATAATTTCTCTCCTGGCCGCAAACCGCTGTACACAATTTGAATGTCCTGGTTAGGCACAAGACCAGACAGCACAATCATATTCCTGGCCAGATCGACCACTTTGACCTGCTCACCCATGTCCAGCACGAACACCTCGCCGCCCTGCCCCAAGAGGCTGGCCTGCAACACCAATTGCACCGCTTCCGGAATCGTCATGAAGAACCGTTTGATCTCGGGATGAGTCACCGTGATCGGTCCTCCCTTTCGAATCTGGTCCGCAAACAGGGGAACAACGCTGCCGTTACTGCCCAACACATTCCCAAACCTGACCACCGTAAATTTCGTCTGTCCTCTATGACTCAGGCTCTGCAACAGGTCTTCGGCTACTCGTTTCGAAGCGCCCATAACACTCGTTGGATTCACCGCCTTATCGGTGGAAATAAGCACAAAGCGATCGACACCGCTCGCCAACGACGCCTCCGCCACAGTCTTCGTTCCAAGCACGTTATTGCGAACGGCCTCTTTCGGATTCAGCTCCATGAGCGGGACATGTTTATGCGCGGCAGCATGAAAAACAAGCTCAGGGTCCGTCTGCTGCAACACCTCCGTCACTCGCTCAAGAACCGTCACATCTCCGATAGCCGGGATGATCGTGATCTTTGGATACTGCGCCCGCAGTTCAAGGTCGAGTGCAAACAGACCGTTCTCATAGCGCTCAAAGAGGATCAACGTGGCCGGGTGGTATCGAGCGATCTGCCGGCAGAGCTCAGATCCGATCGATCCCCCGGCACCGGTCACGAGCACCCGCTTCCCTTCGAGCAACGGAAACAACTCCTGCCGATCCATCTGAATAGGTTCCCGCTGCAGAAGATCCTCCAGGCTCATCGGCCTGACCTGTCTCAGTGCCTCCGGGTTCTCCAGCAGCTGTTTCACGCTCGGCAAGGTCTTGATGGCAACCTTGCATCCCTCTGACGCGGCGAGAATTCGCTGTTTCAATGCTGTCGAAGCAGAGGGAATCGCCACAATGATCTCATGCGCGACGAGGCCTCGCGCCAGACCCGTGATATCCGCGATAGTCCCCACAACGGGAATCCCGTGAATCTTCATCTTCCGTTTAATTGGGTCGTCGTCCACCAACCCGACCGGTCGGTAGTGAGAGCTCACGTCGCTGAGCATATCCCTGATCAACAACTCACCGGCATTACCCGCCCCGACCACCAACACTCTGCGAGCCGTAGGGCTTAGAACGTGAAGCCATTCACGGAACCAGCGAACTACCAACCGGATACCAGCGAGAAAGAGTCCGCTGAGCACACCGGTGAGAATAATGACCGAACGGGGATAGGCGACCCACCCAAGGAGACCATGTACCACACCGTAGAACACCGCAGAACTGACGACAGAGGCCCAGAGGATACGGCCCAAATCATGAAGGCCGACATAGCGCCAGAGCCCGCGCTGAATGCCGAATGCGACAAGACCAGCAGCATAAATCATCAATACGATGGGAAGGCCCTGTAGGAACAGTCGTGCATGGTCGGAGGGAATGTCCCCTTCAAATCGCAAGGTAAAGGCTGCCATATTAGCCAGCGCAATAAGCCCGAGCTGTGTGCAGATAACAAGAACTGATCTATACCGCTGCACTAACTGTCCATAGCGGCCGACGAGACGATGAAACAGTGAGATTACTACGTTTCGCATGAGATTTCCGTGGCAGATCCGGTGGTAAATACTCAGGTGTTCAGGCTGAAGGCTGACGGCTAAACGCCGTCAGCCTATCTACCTGAATAGCTGCCAGATTATATGACGGGTAACTCAATACCGCCATCGCCAAAAGCACCCAGAAGAGCACCGCCAAGGACCCGACCAACATTTGATCGAACTGCAGACGCAGAATCAACCCTGCGACACTGACAACTGATCCCACGAGTACGGCTTTTGACAACCAATCGTGAGCCTGTCGGTATTCTTCAGAAGTCCTCCGAACGACCCGAGCAACAAACCACCCAAACAACAACATCCCCGGAAGCCCGACATGGAGCGCCAGATAGAGAAAAATATTATGTGTCCCAGAATGCGTGATGGCAGCATGTCCAGGCATGACGGCTTCTTGGTCCTGGCCATAAAGCAGGAAATAACTATGGCTTCCATATCCGATCCCAACCAACCAGTGTTTGGCGATCTCGGACAGGGCAAACCCCCAAATATCAAACCGGTGAAATACGGAAGAGAAGCCTTTTTTGACAGGAATCGAACTCGTGATATCGGCACTCTGTCCCGCTACGGAGACGGAGTTCGCATTGAAAACTATCACGACCACAGCGATCACACATACGGTCGCAAGCCCGGCGACTATCTTGGCGGAGACTGAACGAATGAACCAGGCAATGACCCAAAGCTCCGCAACAAGGGCAACCAGGCCTGCGCGCGACTGAGTCGCAAACAAGCAGACTGTCATTAATCCGACAGCAAGCGCACCACCAATTCGTATTTCTGAAGGCCCCTCCCCTAACGCGAGGGCCAGCCAAAAAGGAATGAGCATGATCAGAAACGTTGTCAGCCACACCTCAGCCGGAAGAAACGAGACCACGGCTTGAGGATTTTTGAGGTTGAACTGTGAGAGTCCGTATCCAGCAATGACGATGGCCATGACCCCAAGCAGCCCCAGGAGAACCTGTCGATAGAGTAGTCCCTTGAAGAAATAAATCACCGCGTAGAAGACCACCATGTGCTGAAGGAGCTTGCCATACTCCTTCAGACTATAGGACGGAGCCAAGGAAAATGGGACCGTGAGTCCGACCCACACGACAAAGGCCAGCAGAAGCATATCGTACGCGGTCCGGGAATAGAACAGGCGCCGATTGAGGGCACACCACACCACCAGCAAGCCTAGTAGGAGAATAAACCCGTTTCGCTCCACAACCAAAAGCGACTTGAAAGGGAGCACCGCGATATACACTGCCAACACCACGCGGACGATGGTATCGAAATAGGGCACCCGCTCGGATGGCGGCATGGCAATTGATGAAGTCGTTGGCACCGCTACCCTCTCAGGAACCAACTGGATGCATCCGTTGCTCCACACCCCTCACCGCAAGGGCAAGGGAGAAAAACAGTACCCCCCAGATCCCCAGGATGACGACCCGCCACTCCTCCGATGCATACTGATAGAGGAGCGCAAAGCATCCGCACAGAACCATCACCCCATATTCTGCCAAGGCAGTCCGCCGGTGGCCCCACCCACTCAGTACCAATCGCTGGTAATAATGGTCACGGTGGGCTTCCCAAATCTTCTCGTGACGAAGCGCCCGCCGTATCAACGTCACAGTAGCATCGAGGATAAATGGTGAAAATATGATGAGCGGAACCCACAGATCAAAGACCCCGTCGCGACATCCGAGGACAATCAGCGCCGCCGCAAGAAATCCTGTGGACACACTCCCGACATCGCCCATGAAAATCTTCGCCGGAGGGAAATTGTGGACAAGAAATCCAGCCGCAGCAGCAGATTGCAAGATAGCGATGACAGAAATCACGGGATGATACGCCTGCCAGCCCAAATACCCGAGTAATCCACAACCGATCACCGTCATGCCCCCAGCAAACCCGTCCATTCCATCCATGAAATTATACAAATTGGCCATCCAGACGAGAAACACGACCGTGAAGGGAGCGGCAATCCATCCCCAACTGATGACCCCGAGCAAGGGAACTGCTGTAGAAGGAAGCATGAGACCTGAACCGATCACGAGGAGAGCCGCAGCCAGGAGGTGAACCCCAAATCTTATCGCAATCGGAAGTCCCCGTCGGTCATCCACCAACGACACAATGCTGATCACACCTGTCGCCATAAGGATCCACCACCCAGTCGAATCGAGCACGGGCATCGACTTGTCCTGCGATGACTCGATCCAGCCCAATACTCCGAAAATCAGCACTCCCAGATAGAGGGTCCCCATGATGGCGACCCCACCCGTCCGCGGTGTTGGCGTACGATGAAGCGACCGTTCGTTGGGGTGATCCAGTGACACAATGGGGGAGCCTGGTCTGGCAAGCCATCCTGTCAACCACCATGAAAAGGAACCAACGGTCGCAGCAAGATACGGAATCATCATCTTAAGCGGTTTTCTGCGAGTGGCATCCCGATACGTTCCCTGCCAGGCGAAGACACTCTTGATACAGGTCAAGAAATTGCTGCCCGATCTTCTCCTTCGAATGCTCACGCATGACAAACTCGCGTCCTGAAGCACCCATGGCTGCTCGGAGCTCGTGGTTGCTGAGGAGACTGGTAATCGCGCCCGCAAGCGCCACAGGGTCTCGCGCCGGAACTAACAAACCCGTTTTCTGATGTTGGACTACTTCACGACAACCAGGGACGTCCGTCGCGATTACCGCTTTACCGCATGCGGCCGCCTCCAACAATACTTTGGGAAGGCCTTCGCGATACGACGGCAATACCACCAACGTCGCACGACCGATAACCTCTGGAAGATCCTCGCGATGCCCCCACCATTCAATGCCGTGATCCTGCGTCCATCGCTGAAGCTGCGCCTCCGCAATCGCGGTGGGATTCCCCTGATCGCATCGTCCCACTAACACAAAGCGCGCCCGCACATCTTGCTGTTTCAAGCGAACCACCGCGTCGACGAACTCTCCTACTCCTTTATCCCACAACATCCGTCCCACCAACATGACAATCGGATCACCGGATGGGGGATCGACCGGCACAAATCGGTGGACATCGACGCCAGACCCAGCAATCAGACAAACCTGTGACGAAGTGACGACGTTCTCCTGTACCAACACATCTCGATCGTCCGGGTTTTGCACGACCACAACGGATCGATTGAGTGCAATCGCCCACCTGAGCCCCCGCTGTAATAGGGAGCGAAGAACGGAGATTTCTTGTGGTCGATCGGTAAAGGCGTAGCCCAATCCCCCAAAAACATTGATGACGGCAGGAATGCGGGTCACCCACGCAGCGATCGACCCATAGAGCACAGGTTTCATGGCAACATGCTGGACAATCTGTGGACAGACTCGGCGATAGACCCGTATCAGTTCAAGAAACGTCAATAACTCTCTAATCGGATTTCGACTCTCCCGCAGCATCATGATCGGGACAAGGTGGAAGCCTTCTTGTCGAATACGATCGGCATGGGCGGTCACACGCGTAACAATCGTTACCTCGAAGCCAGCATCGAGCGCAATACGGGCAAGATCACGCCGAATCTCCCAAAACGTCCAATCTTCCGTAATAAGAAATAACAGCCGAGGAGGTGCCTGTGTCACTGTCGAAGCCATGATTGAAACATCAGAACATTCCATAGCCAATACTGCCAGTTCCGTCTGCCTGAAAGATGCTCATCCCACTTTTCTCGGATGGGCGCAGGATGCAAATAGCCCTCACGACGAAGGCGACGTTCATCCAACAATTCTTCGGCCCACTCCCGCAAGGGCCCGCGCAGCCATGTATCGAGCGGAATTCCGAAGCCTTGTTTGGGCCGCTCGATCAACTCGCGCGGCACGTAACGGTAGAGCACTTGTCGTAGCAGCCATTTGCCCTGTCTGTCACGGATTTTCATAGCCAACGGTAGGCGCCAAGCAAACTCGACGAGATGATGGTCTAGCAATGGCACGCGAGTTTCCAGGCTCACCGCCATGGCAGCCCTATCCACCTTGGTGAGGATGTCGTCAGTGAGGTAGCCCACGAGGTCGTGAAACATCATCCGCTCGGTGAAATCGCTCCGGCCGAAGGCTGCCGCCTCTGCATCAGCCCAGATTGGCGTCTCGTTGGCACCGACGATCAACGAGCCTGGTTCCCGATGCTGGGACACGAGTCTGCGATATAACTCGTCCGGCCCATCGACATCGATAACACTCGCCAGCTTATGAATACGGTCCCCCAAAGTCGGTTGCCGCAGGCCCCGAGGGAGAAGCTTGCCGATACGATCCCATGCCGCGGGGCTCAAGACCGTCATCATCCTGCCTACTCCATGCCTAAAACCTTGTGGCACCAGGCCGATGCGGTTCCAGATCGACCGCCCCCAGACATAGCGATTGTAACCGCCGAACAGTTCGTCGCCGCCATCGCCCGAGAGAGCGACTGTCACATGCTTACGTGCGAGCACGGCCACAAGATGAGTCGGGATTTGCGATGAATCGCCGAATGGCTCATCGTAGATTTCCGGCAGCCGCGGAATAACATCCATCGCCTCTTCCGCAGACAGATACAGCTCAGTGTGATCCGTGCCCAGATGCGCCGCGACCAGCTTTGCGTATCGCGCCTCGTCATAGTCAGACTCAGTGAAACCGATCGAGAACGTCCGCACGGGACGTGAAGACTGGCACTGCATCATAGCGACAACGGTGGACGAGTCGATGCCTCCTGACAGGAACGCACCCAGGGGCACATCGGAAATCATCTGCCTACCCACTGCCTGGCGCAACAGGGATTCGAGTTCATTCGTTGCCGTTGCATCAGGAAGATCGGTGAGCGGCTCCTGCATCGCGACCTCGCGCGCCGACCAGTACGTTATGGGCACGGGCATATGCCCGGGCGGGTCATTGACGGAAATCTTGAGCCACGTACCCGGCAGGAGTTTGCATATTCCAAGGTAAATTGAATGGGGTAAGGGCACATAACCGTATCGCATGAAGCCGGCGAGCACGCCCCGGTTGATATCCCCGCGCCACGATGGATGGGCACAAAGGGCCTTGAGTTCGGATCCGAACAGAAAAGTTTCGCCCTGCCAGCCGTAGTAAAGGGGCTTTTCCCCCAGGCGGTCACGCCCCAAGGTAAGAGTGCGCGTTTGCTTATCCCACAAGGCAAAGGCAAACATACCGACAAATCGCTGCATCGCTTTCTCAATGCCCCACTCCTCGAATGCAGCAAGCATGACTTCCGTATCCGAATGTCCACGAAACTTCGCACCGGCCTGTTCCAGTTCAGACCGTAATTCAGCGAAGTTATAGACCTCGCCATTGTACGTCACCACATATCGCCCACTGGAAGACACCATTGGCTGATGCCCTTCAGGTGACAAATCTAAGATAGAGAGCCGTGCGTGACCGAGTGCCACACCACAGATGTCATCGCACCAGACTCCGGTGTCGTCCGGCCCCCGATACCGGATAGCCTTGCTCATCCCAAGTACAGTGGGTCTGGGATTGCTACCGGGCGGTCCGACTATTCCCGCTATGCCACACATGATTTAATACAACCCGTCATTGCAGGGCAGATGGGCACACGAGTCAGGGAGCGACACAGACAGACCCCAGCAGTGATTCCCACAGATTACAGACATGCTGAGCGGAAAACCTCCGCCCGATGGCTGACTTGGCTGCGATGCCCAAACGCCGCCGCAGATCCGGATCAGACATCACGCGCTCCAATTCGTGAGACAGCGACATGGTCCTGTCAGGACCGGCAGCTGCGAGCAGGCCCGTACTGCCATCCTGTATCAACTCATTCGTTCCGGGACAGTCGGCAAAGCCGACAGCAGGAAGGCCATGGGACATCGCTTCAGCCGTGACAAGCCCAAACGCTTCATAGCGAGATGAGATCACGAATGCATCAGCCGCACAGTATTCAACCCCAATGTCTGACTTGACGCCTGGCATGCAAACTCGCTCCTCTAAACCCAGATCATGAACCAAGATTTCTAGCTCGCGCCGCAGCGGTCCATTGCCAATTATTCTCAACTCCCAATCAGGATACGCTATGGCGATGCGTGCGAAAGCACGCAGAAGCGTGGCATGGTCTTTTTGTGCGTCGAACCTTCCGACATTCAGCAAGACATAGCGAGCCTTCTTCGCACCAGAGCCAGCGTGACCGATCGCGGGCACAACCGGATTGGGCATGACGATCATCCGCTTCCGGATCGGAGCTGGATAACGGCCCCGAATCGCTTCGGATAAAACCGTCACCTTCGTCAAGAACGGTGCGGCAGCAATCAGCATGGCATACTGCAAGGGTCGGCTGCGGTAATGTTCTGGCACGATATGTTCACTCCCCAACACGGGGATTGAAGTACCTGCTAAGGCAAATGCAAGCGGCACGAACAGCGAATGCATAAAACCAACGGCGGCCTGTGGATGTTCTTCCATCACCACACGTCGCAATGCCGCAATCCTTCGCAAGGTTTCGCCCAGACGTGCTTCACCTGACGAGTCGCCGATCCCCAGATCGATACGCCTGACCCGCGCAGCTAAAGAATAGAATGGCTGCCCTTCTGGTGGATCAAATGTGACGATGACGATGTCATGGCCACGCATGGCCAGTTCTGAACAGATTGTGCAGAGCACACGCTCCGCACCGCCAACGGCCGAATTTAGCCTCTTGATCGCGAAAAGAAACTTCATGCCCGATGAGAAACTTCGTAGAACAGGGTTTCCCAGCGATCAAAAATGGCCTGCGGGGCAAAATGTCTCATGGATGCTGCAGCAGCGGCTCCCATACTTTGGCGGCTATCGTCGTCTTTCATAAGTAGCAGCAGGGCCGCCGCGAGGGTATCAGCCGAACCGTTGCCTTGCGCCAAGCGGCCGGTCTTCCCGTCGATGACCAATTGCCTGACGCCTGCACAATCTGCATATCCGACGACCGGCAAACCTTGCGCCATCGCCTCCGCCAGCACATTGGGAAATCCTTCCCATCGTGATGGCAAGCAGAACAGGTGGCTGCTAAGGTAAAAGCGCTCTACCTCTTTTACCGCCCCGATAAACTCGACGCGAGCGCCCAGTCCTGTGTCAGCCGTCAACTCCTTCAGCTTCTGCTCATCTTCGCCGGTGCCGACCAGAACCAATCGCCAGTCAGGCATCGAATCGGCAAGCCGTGCAAACGCCTCAATCAGGACCGCCTGGTTTTTCTGATAGCTCAAACGACCGACCGACAACAGTCGTTTGGTTTCTCCCCTATACCCCGCGGGCTTGGCAAATTCTTTAGCCGGGCTCACCGGATTAGGTATGCTGATGATGCGCCCATGCAGGTAGTGGGGATACTCCCCGATGTAACTATCCAACTGTACGGTGATGCGGTCAGCCAGCCGGAAGGTTTGAAAAATGATGCCGCGCCTGTTTCCCGCCCGCAAATGATCAAAACGTTGCGGCGCGTTTCTCTCCGCAGCGATCACGGGGATACCCAGGCCCAGAGCCGGCAGCGTCACCGTCAGAAAAGGACCATGCTGGAAGGCGATCATGACATCCGGTCGGGAACGTCTAAGAAAACGACGGATTGCCAGTTGTCGGCGGGCACGCAATAACCATCCTGCCTTTTCCATGGCGTCCCCCATGTCCAGGCAATGCCAGACAATCCGTTTATCGAGGGGATACCAGGTTTCCGCGCCGTTCCGATCCCAGGAGAGCAGCTCAATGGCATGACCGCGGGCGCAGAGTTCATTCATCAAGGCAATCGCCATGCGCTCGACACCGCCCGAAACATCATGGAACAGGCGGCTGACAAACAGGATTTTCATTGCATCCCGCCGGCTCTGGCCCTCATGTCGCGCTCATGGACCCAGCGCGAGGGGAATGTGCGCAGTATATGTCTCGTCCCGTTCACCGGATAACGCAGCAGAAAGGCAGCTAGCGCTGCCAGAAATTTGAGCCGCTGGCCACTGAAATGATAATACCGGACGTGAAACCAATCCCGCGCATAACCGTAACGATTGCGACGCTTCAAGTAACCAGCGTGCTTCTCGATCAGGCGCAGTTCCGCTTCCAAATTCTTGTGCGGCGTCTTGTCGGAGGCGACGGTGGCGTGTTGCAGAAAAAGCTGCCGGGGGCAGCCGATGACATGTCCCCCGGCCAAGGCAAGCCTAACGGCGAAGTCGGCATCCTCGACCCTCCGCAGGGTGTTATCGAACCCCCCCACCGCGCGGAAGATCGACAGACGCGCCATCAATGCGCAGGTCGGTGTCCCCGAGCCGTAAAACACACCGGCCCGGCGAGCATTGAATAACAGATAGTCCGCCACTGCTTCTCCCTTCGGGACTACCGGCCGGGACCCGATGGCGGGCATGTGCAACTCATAGCCATTCGGATAGCGACGCAGGCCGGAGGCATAGCACGCGACCAGGTCGGTCCCACTTGCCTTTTCATATTCGCGCAATGTCTCATACTGCAAGCGAACACGTTCGGGCAGGCTTTCATCGTCATCGTCGAAGAAGGCGACAATGCTCCCGGTAGCAGAATCCAATATGGTATTGCGGGCAGCCGCCGCACCGAGGTTGACGGCATGGCGCACAGGCTTGACACGGGAATCGCGTTCAGAAAATTCTTCGACTATTTCCCAGGAGGCATCCGAAGATGCGTCATCGACAACCACCACTTCAAGATCGGGCCAATCCTGGGACAATGCCGACTTCAGGGCCCGTCCGATCGTCTGCTCGGCGTTGAAGCAAGTTAGGCCAATGGTTATACAGGACTCTTCCAATTTCAGAAATGAATCTGTGGACATATGTTATGGCGCCTGTGTCGTTGAATCGGGTCTATAGAACGCTCCCCGTCACACCCCCGGCAAAGACATCCGATGCGCGAGGGATAGGCAGTCTGTCTGGCCAGCCGGCAGCACTTTGGCAGCGATCTTACGTGCCATTTCACACCCGTGCGATTTCCTTGATGGGAATCCCGTTACTCAGGATTTCACGGAACTGTTGTGCTGGAGGTGAAAGCGGCTGAAGTTTCGATTCAGCCCGATATTGGGCAGGGCAAGCACCAGACGACGTGCTGTCAAGATGGGATGGCGCACCGCCAGCGACGACAGCGACAGCGCGAAAGCCATGCGCCGTCCCTCCAGCCAGGTCTGTTTCGCACCGATCCAGCGGCAACAGAATTCGTATTGCCCCTCTCGGTCCATGATAGCGCGGTGTTTCTCCATCAACAGCAGCATGTTGCGATATTCCTCGGCCAGGCTTTTTTCAGAAGTCCTAGTCATCGTCTGAACCACCAGCGGACGTCCAATGCCGACAAAGTGACCTCCGGCCTCCGCCAGGCGGATGTTGAGATCGGTATCCTCACCCCGCCGCAGTTTCGTGTCAAACCCACCCAAGGCGCGATACGTGGCCAGCCGCGCCATCTGACTGGATGTCGGGCATGCGCCATAGCCGTCTTCCAGCTGCGCACCAAGCAGTATGCGCCGCGCCACGGCCGGTCCGGCCGGCGCAGGGCGTCCCTCATTCTGACCCATCGTCGGCTCGATACTTTCACTCCCTGAATAAATCATCCTCCGCGCAGTATGGCAGATCACCCTTGCTCCACTGGCGAATTCTCTTTCGTAATCCACGATACGCGCCCACTGCAACGCGATGCGCTCCGGCAAGCTTTCGTCATCATCGTCAAAAAAGGCGACGAATTCTCCACGTGCCTCGGCCAGAATGCGATTACGCGAAACGGCAACGCCTCCGTTGATGGCATTGCCGAACACGCGCAACTCGGGATGTTGCCCGGCAAGGCGGTCGAGAATGTCACTCGTACCGTCGGTTGAACAATCATCGACCGCCACCACTTCAATGGGCCGCCATGTCTGCGTCAATGCCGAACGCAGTGCGCGCTCAATCGTATCGGCGGAATTAAAAGCGGTGAGGCCAATGGTGACGAGCGGTGGGGTCAACTCGCGTGTCCCGTAATCAATGATTTCAACAGCGCGGCCCATCGGTCGAACTGCGCTTCCGGCGCAAATGCCGCCATGCTCTGTGCGGCCAGTTTTCCCCGGTGAGCGCGTTGTTCGCCGTCTGCCATGGCATGATCGAGGGCGGCAGCGAGTGCTTTTTCGTCCTTCAAACCCTTGGCCAACCAGCCGCCACCGCCACGCCGTATAAGTTCGGCTACACCTGCCGCATCCTCGAATCCCACCGCTGGTAGGCCGTGGCTCATGGCCTCTGCGAGAGCATTCGGGAACCCCTCCCACAACGACGGTATGGCAAATAGATGGGCCTGTACATAGGCTTCGAAGATATCTACAACCGCAGGCTCAATGCATACTCGATCCACCACGCCACGCTCAGCGGCCAAGCGGTGCAAGGCTTCCCGCTCCGGGCCGTCGCCGATAATGCGCAGATCCCACAGCGGATATTGTGCAGCCACCCGAGAAAAAGCGGCAATCAAGCGATCGACACGCTTTTGCACACCGTCCAGCCGGCTGACTGCCAGTAGAGTAAACCGCTCGGCCTCATTCGCCAACGCTGGCCGGGCCTTATGCGAGGCAACCGGCACCGGGTTTGGAATGACCTCTATCCTGTCATGCAGGCTGTCGGGATAGCCTGCGATAAATTCCGGCATTTGAACCGTGATGCGATCAGCCAGATGCAAAAAACGAAAGCCGATCCATCGCTGAATGCTGTTGTAACGCAACCGATACATTGCCGGAGCATTGCGTTCAGCGGCCACCAGCCGCACTCCGGCAAACTTCGCGGCAGTATAAACTGTCCTGTCTCCGCTCATGACAAAACCCAGCAGCACGCGAACACGGTTATCTCTTAGTACTTGCGCCAGTGCGCGGGCGCGACGAAGTTTGTCAGAAATACCGGGATGAAATCCCAGCTTTATCCATTGCACAGCAGGATGCAATGGATAAAATGCTGTTGCCCCAAGCGGGTCCCAGCTGGCCAGATGGACACGAAAATTGCGCTCCGCCAACGCGCTGGCCAACTGACATATCATCCTCTCTGCGCCACCTGAACCCGTCAGACGATAAAAAAAAAGGGCCACAGAGCCGATTTCGCGATGACTCAATCCAGCCATACCCTTTGATGAACCAGCCACCCAACCGAACCTCTCACATCCACTTCGCGTCCGGTTAAAGAGTGGTTAGAAGAGGCGATGCTTACGAGATTCGGCTGAACACCTTTAACCGCCATGCAGCTGTTTATTGCGAAACTTCATCTTAAGGTATGACATTTTCATCCGGTGAATGGTGCCATGAACAGGTTTGCCATACAGCCTCAGCAAGGCTCTCGAAGCATAATTCAACGACAGCAGCCTGTACCGAGGGCGGCGATACTCTCGCTCAAAAGTGGCCATCGCCCTGCTCACATCCTCTTCACTCAACGGTTTCTGGTCACGATCCTGTTCAGGACCTCGACCCACAAACGATGGATTATCACTTCGATATCGTTCATTCAGTCTGGCATTTTCGGGGGCGATAAATGACTCAAGATCACGCTGGATATCATCAGAAAAACCGTATCTCGTGCTTTCCAGGCTTTGCTCAGAAAGCCGCTCAAGGCAACGAATAATCACCCGTTCGGCATTCTTTCCGTGGGGAGATCGGTTTATAATTTTTTTGACTTCAAGGTACTCTCGCGTTAAGGACGTGTTGACCTGAATGTCAACATTGGCGCACGGAAAATTCATTTTTTCCAAGCCTGTACGACGCAAAAAATCAGAAATAGAGCTGCCTTTATACAAAGTGTTTCTAGTATAGGGAACAACCTTAAATGTGGAGGGCTTTATTACGTCAGCCCAGATATCAAGCAGAGCGGAGTATCTCAGAAGAGGCTTCATTAACTCGAAAAACTGACGATCATTTTGGTATATCGGGGTCTCGGAAATGAGGCGGTCTATTCGCACTGTCTGACTCACCGCCGAAGCCAACCAGTCCAACTGGGGCCTAAGATAGACTAACAGACTGACGTCAAGTCCCTTCAGATATGTCGCAAGCTTTTCTACCTTTTGCCGATATAATTCAAAATATTCATTGTGGTTGGTAACCGCCCAAATGCGCGGCTCCCCTCCGAAGAAATGCTCAGCGCTCAGAATGAGTAGTTTGGCATCAATCCGTTGGGCTTCCTCGAAAAACTGTGAGAAATACTGATCCGCCTTAAGATGGGGGAACCCTGACTTGCCGGCAAGCGAATCGGCCACCGCATTATGTGCTCCCAGGTCGATGAGTCCTCCAGCAATTCTTACTGTCGGATACAACACTCCTACTTCTCGCAATGACGAACGATTCAGTGTTAAGAACGCCTGAATTGCCGACGTGCCAGTCTTCGATTGACCAATGTGAAGTAGCACTCTCATGCCTGCTCCCGGAGTAAGTAGCTATATGCCAGCGGCAGGACTAGCTACTGGTTATGGCCCTGCAACTCTTCGGTGACATCGTCTTTTGTTCAGAGAGCAAGCTTGGTGAGCCTGATCAGGCTCACCAAGCTTGCTCAGCCGTGGCGTTAAAACAATTGGAGAGGTATTCCCATTCAATCAGACCTCGACTCTCCAGGCATCAGCCCCGAGATCAAGCAACTCGTTTGCCATGATGTACAGAGGCTTGCTCGACTTACGATCATTTAACTGCCAATGAAACCCATAGACGGAACGCAATGCCGACAGAATGGAGACGGGGTCAATACGATCGCTATGTATCTCAATGATCAGAACACGGGTTCGTCGGAGGGCATCCAGCGCGGCTGGAACGACCGCCTCTTCGCCGCCCTCGATATCCATCTTGATCAGATCGACACGATCCCAGCCTAGCTTGCCTAGCAAGGTCTTAAGGGATATTCCCTGCACAACGTCGTCCCCTGGCCCTTCGACCACTCGATGGCCGACTGATATGTCCCGGCGCATAAGCGCCAACGGGCCATCGTCGCGCCATACGCCGTTGTTCCGAACGTCCCAGTTCAATGAGGCATTGGCCTGTTTGTTGGCTTCCAGAATCTGGAATGTGTCGTACGCAGCTTCGACAGATGTCACCTGTGCTCTGGGACAACGCAAAAACATACGCAGAGCGAAACTGCCGATATTCGCGCCTAGATCTAGAACGCATGGGCTGGCATCACGCGGAAACAGGCGGTCGACGCAAGAATATTCATCTTCGACCAACACTTCACGGATGGCAATCCAATCCTCTTTCCTCCCCTGGAAACGTAGGGGTCCCATGCTGAAGAAACCTGTCTGGGGGTTCCGTCCGGAACGGAGGTAGCCGTAGGCCAGGAGGGGGTTGCCCATCAGTCGGGTACAGTTTGCCAGATCTGCGGCAACACGACGAATAACTCCCAGGCTGTATCGACTCATGAGTGCTTGACTCCGGTGATCACATATCCGAGGGCAACATTGGCCAGGGATTCGCCGATTGGGCGAGGATAACGTTCACCGGATCCCCGTGCTCGAACCAGCGCATAGAGCAAGCCATAAAGCGGCACCACCACCCGACGCAATTTACTGAAAGGGCCCGCCCCCTCGGTGACCGATAAGCCTGTCGTCAGGACATCCCACACCAATGGCGTGATCGTCATCTCGTGCATGCCGAATCGTGGCAGTGTCTTTTGCCACCAACTGGCGGTTGGGCGATTGTAGTCATCAGGGCAGCCATGCACACGAAAAAGAAAAGGCACGGCGAGTACGACACGGCCACCGGGCTTGAGCACGCGGATGAGTTCCCTGAGCGTACCCTCAAGATCGTACACATGCTCGAGGGTGTTCATAGACAAAACCATGTCGAAGGTACCGGTCGCGACCGGCAAATCAGCCCCCGGCACGATCAGGTAGGTCGGCTCCATATCGGCTGAGATATTGGCAGACTCATAGACTCCGTCGCGCATCCAGGATTTCAGCGCGGACAGATAGTGGCTACGTGCTCCGCCGCCAAAATCAAGAATGCGTCCGGAAAACTGCACCTTGGAAAGTGCTTCGTATTCCAGCGCCCGGTAGATGGATATATCGGATTTGCGCAGGAAAAAGTTTTTATAGCGCTGCCAAGTAGGCTTTTGCGGCATCTGTAGGATTGGTTCAAGGATAGTCATTAGCACAATAAAGAAAGAATGTTAATTAACGCGGTTGGATGTATTTGCCAGCGCGGATAGAGTACGTTGCGCATCGGTGACCGCTTCAACTTTCTTTGTCGGTAAAAGAAGCTTGTGGCATATCCTCCCGAACATCCTGTTTCGGATAGCCTCCCGATAGCCGCTGCCAAAGCTCGTTGAAGCGCCCGCCCCGACGCACGAGAGATTCCCAATCTCCTTGCTCAATCAGACAGCCCTCCTCTAGAACGAGGATGACATCCGCGTCTCGCACCGTCGATAGACGATGTGCGATGAGGATCACTGTCTTACTTTTGCGCATTTCATAGACGGCCTCCATGACCTTTTCCTCCGATTCCGAGTCGAGCGCACTGGTCGCTTCATCGAAGATGAGAATAGGAGGGTCGTTGATCAACGCACGCGCCACCGCGATGCGTTGTCGCTGTCCTCCAGACAACTTCAAGCCCAATTCACCCACCTGGGTCTTGTAACCCTCTTGAAAGTGCTCAATAAACTCGTTCGCATGCGCCAGCGCCCCGGCATGACCAATGTCTTCATCAGTCGCGTCAGGTTTGAACAGCTTTATATTGTCGGCCAGCGACCCGTTAATCAGGGTCAGTTCTTGGGACACGTAGCCGAAGCATGAGCGCCAGGATTGGATATTAAAATCCCGGGCATCGCGACCGTTCACAGTGATACGTCCTGAATTAATATCAACAAGCCGTAACAAAGTGTCGACGAAAGTGGTCTTGCCGGCACCCGACGGCCCGACCAATGCCACTACAGATCGCGGCGGCAAGAACACATCGATGTTCCTTAGTGTAGGCTTGTCTCCGTAAAGCACACTAACACCCTCGAACCTGATTCCCTGATCCAGCTCTCCGGGTGATAGTGTTTCGCCACCATGCCACAAGGCTTCCTCTTCCTCGACAGCCCGTTTGTGAATCTTCGACACATATTCAAATGCGGGAAGCTGAACATACATCTGTTGGGCCGAGGTCATGGTCATGGTGATCTTACCGTAGGCACGCATAAACAACACCAGCACCAAC
>JAENWB010000282.1:0-8773 GCA_016650275.1 Nitrospiraceae bacterium
CGGTTGAACACGCGCCCGAGGAAATGTCTCGACTTTGCCACGCCCCTGGAAGTCTATGCGCAACTGCGCCATCATTCACCCGTTGCACTTGGAACTTGAAACTGCCCAGCCTAATACTCACACTCGTTGATTCGCCCACTGTCAGATACGGGCAGAATGGTTTCTTCTCATAGGAACAGCCGGACTCTTCGCGACAGCGCAGTCTGATGCGGCCGTTCCGCCTGGATTATTGACCACATCTGTACGGCCAGACGACCTCGACTCACAACAGGAATACACCCCCTATGATTTCAATTGGTTACAGGCAAGAAGACCATGGTTAAATCCTGTCTTGGACAGCCATGATATTGACAAATTTTCCTAAGCAATGTTAGTTTGCTGCCCACAGGCTGCCTATCGGACAGGGGAACAACGACGTTTCCCACAAGCCTCAAGAATTAACGGCAGGGACAATGGCGTCCTCCGGTCCCAACGGGCCAGATGACGTTTTTTATTGACAGCTTTCGAGTAGGCTGAATCGCAACGGTGCAATGGTGCAGATGAACCGAATGACGGGAAACACTGAAAAGGGGCCACACGTGGGCAACTGTCCGCTGCCTTCGACAAGACCGGGAGCTGCTCGCCGGAAGATGCGACCAGGTTCAGAACAAGATCCTTGTCCTGAGAATCAAATCAGATTCAGCTAGAATCGTTTTGGATTCAGAAAGAATGTCGTGTTGGACCATCCTCTGTGCGTAAATGCCTTGCTGCGCACCTACCAAACACCGCTCCAATCCTATCGTTTGGTTTTTTTCGTCAATCCCTCGTCAAAACGACAACACGCTGGCCTACAACTTGCGTTGTGTGGGCCGGAAGTGCAACTACGGAGGCCGAACTGAGGGATTCTAGGTCGATCATCATCAAATACTAAGAAACTTGGAGGGTATAATGTCGATCAGCGCGACGGAAGACATAGCGAGGCCACTCAATGGCCACAAGCAGCTACAGCGCCTGCAGCAACAAGCCTCTACCGGCGTCATTCTCTTCAATAGCACGGGCCAGCTGTTGTTCATGAACAACGAAGCCCAGTCCTTGATTCGACAACTGCAACCCCTCTTGACCAGAGAGAACGGCACCTGCCTCATTCCCGAAGAGATCCATACCGTAGTCCGCGACCTCATCAGTCGTCTGATCCACTGCGCACATCCCAAGGATTGCGAGTCCCTCCAAGTGGAACGGCTCTGTTTTGCCTCCGATCAGCGACTACTCCTTCGCGGGCTCTGTATTCCCGATGAACCCCTCGCGCGCAACAGCCGCTTCCTCGTCATCATGGAAAAGCTGAATCAGCAAAAACTCGAATGCCCGGACGCCAATATTCAGCAACGTTATCACCTGACCGAGCGTGAACAGATGGTCATCATTTATCTCATGCTCGGATTCACCAATAAGGAGATCGCCAACCGGATGAATCTGAGCGAATACACCGTCAAGGAACATCTCAAGAGGATTATGCATAAAACGAAAACCACGACCCGCACAGGCCTCTTGGCTCGCATGATCTTCCCGACGCCGCAAGGAGACGCCATGCCCGGACTCCTGTCCGGAACGTTGGGAGTGGCGCCGTCACTCCTGGCCGTCTCGACGCTGAAACCGTTCAATGCGATCACCTGAAGCGTCTTGCAGTGCAGGAGTACATAGCGGATGTCGTCATCATTCTCATCATGAGCAACACCCTCTTGGCCGTCTTCATCTACATCGTCGCGCCCCGTATCTGGCAAAACTAACCCCTACTATTCATGACGGTTCGTCACGAGATGGCGGAGCGGGGCTTGACTTGACGCCCGGTCATCGACAGACTTTCCAAGAGCGATGCGTAGTCAGATGCAAAATCAAAAAATGCCCTGGGGAAACTCACGCCAATACTCCGACCCATAACGCTTGACGTTATGAGCCTCACAGGGTTAGGCTTCTGCCGGTGAACAAGAGCTTCCGTGACAAGGATACCGAGCGGATCTGGAACCGCGAACCGTCCAAGCGGTTTTCAGCAGAGCTTCAGCGGACCACGTTGCGTAAGCTTGTCGCCCTAGCCTGCATAATTCACGAAGGCTTCTACTGCAACCGCAGATACGACGCTGCGACAAGCCTAATGGCGGGCGGGCTCGCCGCTCAGTCGGTCAACATACTGTTTCAAGTATGCCTCCCTCCCTCACGGCTCCGCGCACCCGTCTCGCGTGCCGTCTCAGCGGTTTCGTCACGAACCCTCGTGAAGAATGCGGGCTAGACGGTGCTGAAGCGTTGCTGGATTTACGGATACCGCCCGGCAACCGGTTGGAGAAGTTGTCAGGGAGCCGTCACGGTCAAATGAGTATTCGCATTAACAATCAGCGGCGTATCTGCTTTATCTGGAAGGACGGCAATGCCCATGGAGTTGAAATCGTCGACTATCACTAAAGATCAGGGAAGGTAAGGCCGTTATGAAGCGTCAAAAGAAAATGCCGTTTATTCATCCTGGCGAAGTCTTGTTGGAAGACTTTTTGAAGCCAATAGGCATCAGCCAGTACCGCCTTGCAAAAGATCTCCGTGTGCCGCCTCGACGGATCAACGAGACCGTCCACGGCAATCGGTCCGTCACCGCTGATACAGCCCTGCGATTATCCAGGTACTTCGGGACCACTGACCGCCTCTGGCTCAACATGCAGGCTCGCTATGATTTGGAAGTTGAGAAGGATCGGCTTGGCGATCGGATTGAGAGAGAAGTGTCGGTGCTTGCGCAGGCGAGTTAGGAAGCAGCCGCAGCCGGCGGTCAAGAGCAACAACCCCATCACGATCCCGCTAATTGTGCAAGTTGGAAAGAGGAACCTTCATGGCCCTTGTGTGGTCGAGAAACGATTTCCACCCCCTTTCTTCTTCCCTTCAATTTCAGAAAACCACGCCCGATCGAGTTCGACGAAATGCCAGGCACCAGCGTGCGGCGCGCCGCATGACGGACGTCTATTTCACCCCACCGCTGGATCCAGTGGGCCTGCGCGAGTGGAACCGTTTCGACACCATCCTGCAGCAGAACTACGAGCACGAGGTAGCGGTGCTCGCACAGCCCGAGGTTGCGGCAGCGTGTCCGCGCGCACGCAGTACGCATCATGGCAAGGAAGGTAGGCGATGACGACGATCGGCTATGTGTGCGGCTTCATCGGCGCCGGGCTCACGCTGGCGAGTTACACGATGAAGAGCATGATACCGCTGCGCCTGGTGGCGCTGGCAGCGAACGTCTTTTTCGTCGCCTACGGATGGCTGGAAGCAGCGCTGCCCTCGCTGCTGCTGTATAGCGCCATGATCCTGATCAACACCAAGAAGGCCTGGGACATACGCAAGCTGGTGCGCGCGATTGAGAACGCAAAGTCCGACGCGCCGATGGCGGAATGGCTGCTCCCGCACATGACGCGCCGCCAGGCCAAGGCCGGGCACACGCTGTGGAAGAAAGGGGATGTGGCCACCGAGATGATCTATCTCGAGTCTGGCACGCTAAGCCTGGTCGAGCACCAGGAACAACTGGCCCCTGGCTCGCTGGTCGGCGAGATCGGCCTGTTCGCCCCCGACAACCGACGCACACTGACGGTTGTCTGCGCGACCGATTGCACGCTGTACAGCCTCACGACCGATGGCATGGCGCAGCTGTACTACCAGAACCCTAAGCTCGGCTACCACCTGATGCGATTGGTCGTCGCGCGCCTACTGCACGACACCGAAAAGGCCCGCGGATTTCCAAGTCACGAAAACAAACAAATGGGAGTGTTCTAACCCGCGTCCTTCACGAAAGCTTCTACTGCAACCGCTGAGACGGCAGGCGGGCTCGCGCGAGTCTCTCCTCGCCCCCCCGCACGAATGCGCCCGTGGCCTTGGGATCCGAGCGTAGCGCCGGCTGACCTGTTTGAGCCAACTCAGATGTGATCGCGTCACGCACCTGCTCTTGCTCTTGTGGCGACCGCACCTGCTTCCACCCCTTACGCTCTATGCAGCGATTCATGTCTGTAAAGACCTGGCTCACATAATCCGGATGCGCTGTCGGATTCTGGCGATATGCTAGAGCCGCGGGGCTCTGATCGATCTCCATGGCACAGGCCTCCCGATCCTCCAGCAGACTATGCTGGCTGCCGGCGTTGTCGAACATCGGCTCGCCGCAGCCGGCGGGCAGGAGCAACAGCCCCATCACGATCCACAGTAACAGGTAGATAGGCTGAAGATTTTTAGGGGTTGGGCTTCTTGCGCAACGAGGATTCATCTCTGCTTGAACCCAAGGTCGTAGAAACCAACTTCAGCCTTCAGCCTGAACACCTGAGTAGTTACGATCCACATACTCGTGCGAGTTGGAAAGGGGAATCGTAGTGGCCCCTGAGTCGTCGCGCCGACGCACCCCGACCCAATTCCTCTTCACCGATCAGGCTGTTGTGTCGCTGACTTCGACGATCTTTTCTCCAGCTTCAAGAAGAGTTGCTGCTGAAGGCCAGGCCTGTGTAAGTATCGCCTTCAACTTTGCGTTCGACGTGTTCCCACAGGTGACCCACAGGACCTGCGGTGGCGAGCCGAGCTGGGCAGCAAGATCGACAAGATCGCGGTCTTTCGTTAGCAAAACGACTTTTGCCTCCCTCGCGGCAAGAAATATATTGCGATCCGTTGCGTTGAGCAAGCCCAAGTCCTTGACTGGCATGGCTTCAATGCCAGTCGTCAAAATGAACCACTGGGCGATCTCAGGAGAAATCTGCGCGTCGATCCAGATCTTCACGCCGCGAGGATGGGATGATCGAGCCGGCTGCTGGCAAAACGAAGGCAAGCCGAGATGTCTTCCGCTTCGAGATCCGGCAGCTCTTTGAGGACTTGTTGCTGAGTGAGCCCTGCGACAAGAAGATCCAGGACGTCAATCACCCGAATCCGCATCCCACGAATGCAGGGCCACCCTCCGCACTGTGCAGGATTCACAGTGATGCGTTCTGCGAGTTCAGCCATGATGAAAACCTCCTGAACAAATCCGTCGCCTACATATTATACCGAATGAATTCCGATCCACAGGTCGGGAGGTAAGTCTACTGAAAACTCGGTCGTTTATCTACTGCCCCATCGAACATCCCCTGGACTACGAGTCTGGCTTGTGCGCATACAAGAATGGAAACATTCTGAATTCTTTATATCGCCGGCCTATCGTCTGGCAGAAGTAAACCAGAATGAGCTACCCCCTTATTCCTCTCTCCGCCGGGTGTGACAGGTTTGAGTTTGCGCATCGTCAGGCTCACTCGGAACTAACATCTGCGCGAACGACGAGCGGGAGGGTGGTAGGTCTTACCCCTGTTAGGCGGCAATCTGCTCGAAGGAGAAATGGGGAATATCCGCCCGATCCCGGGCATGTTCAATGGTCATGGCGCAGATGTTTCCATCCTTGTCGATATCGAGTTGCGTGTTCTCATCGAGATCCCTAGTCTCTGCCACTTCTGCCGCTCTGAATTCTATGTGGAGCGTGTCGGTGTCCTGAAAATACTTAATGGTCATGGCTTGAATCCCCTGTCAAAGAAGACGTTGTGTACCGTCTCACGATCCGGAAGTAAAACAACCCGCAAGAATCGGCTTTCCATCTCTTCAATCGGCGCCCACCGACGGATGCGGCCATCTTTTTGTACTGTTTCCTTCACTGGATTGTTGACCACCCGTTCGATCCATTCATCACTAAATGATGGCGCGATCAGGCCGCTGCCGAATGAAGTCGAAGTATTTGGTGAATTTCACCGTGCTCTCTTTGCCCTACAACCTCAGCAACTTGCTGCGAGCAAGTCTACTGAAAATTCCGATAATTATCTACTAATCTGACCACTCTTAGTCTTTCCTCGTCGCACTTTGTCCCGAGCTTGAGGGACGCGCTAGTCTATCTTCTGCCGCCCGTACAAAGGCTTCTCTTGCGTTGGGATCCGACAATCCCACGGGCTGAGAGCCGTGAGCCAATTCAGATGTGATCGCGTCACGCACCTGCTCTTGCTCTTGTGGCGACCGCACCTGCTTCCAACCCTTGCGTTCGATGCAGCGATTCATGTCTTCAAAAACCTGGCCCACATAGTCCGGATGCGCCGTGGGGTTCTGGTGGTAGGCAATCGCGGCGGGACTCATCTCCACTTCTAAGGCACAGGCTTCACGATCCTCCACTAGACTATGCTGGCTCCCCGCATGTTCAAACACCGGCTCGCCGCACCCGGCAATAACAGCGAACGGCAGGGCCAACCGAAGAAACCGCATCGGTCGCAGCACGAGTCTGGCACATGACGCCGTGCAGGCTCCTCCATGCTCCTTCGGACCAGGGATCGTCACGACGGGCCGGCTGCTTTTGTGATTTTGATCGTATGCTCCAGATGGTACTCGGCGTCGCGGATCTTCACCTCGCCGGCGTCCACGATCGATATCATGAACAGGCCGTCCAGCTGGTCGCCCTGGCGCACGACATAAATGTCCGTGCCCTTTCCAATAAACGCCTGTTTCACGCCACTCTGCTCTGCCAGCCCGAGCAACCGATATTGCGAAGCTTGCTCCCGTAATTTCGCGATGCGTTGTTCCCGCTCCTGCCACGCTGCCATCTCGGCCGCCTCTTGCGGCGAAATTCGTGGAACCGGCGCCGATTCAGTCTGGAACAGACTCGCGGGGGCCGCCTCCAGGAGCGTTCTCTTATGCGCGTCTTCAAGCCGTTTCACCTGTTGCGCCTTGGCGAACATCACTTGTTCCTCCCGCTCGTTCAAGGGAGCGAAGAGATTCCGTTTGGGGACCGTCGGGCTCTCGCGGGCGCCGCTAGGACGTTCCAGCACCCACTCAGGTGGAACGGCTGGTTCAGGACGGGACACTTTGGCGCCGGAGATATTGGTCAACGGCACGCGCGGGGGCTCGTTCGTCGTAAACCACTGCCAGTAGATGAGCGCGGCCCAGAGGCCCATCAGGGACAGCAGCAGGACCCCTTGTTTCGACATCGTCATACTCCTGGGGGAGACGTCCTCAAGAACGTCGTCAGCGTGACATCGAACGACACAAGTTGCGCACCCGATTTCTGAGACTGAGCCATACGATGGACATCCAGCTTATCGATCACCATATAGGTCGAGTGATGTTCCAACCGATGTATGAATCGATAAATGCCGGCATAGGGTCCGGTCCCGTGGAACGTCAGCACTGCTTCCCTCGCAATCGCCTGCTCTTTCGCGAGCTTCAGGGTGTAATTCATGCCGGGAATCATGACGCCTTCCGCCCGGCCGAGTTCCGACACAGCGAGCGCCAACGTCGTGAAGTCCTGTTGCACCGGCAGCGTGTTCCAGACCTCTTCCAGTTCCTCTTGTACCGCCTTAGCCCGCATCTGAATCCGACGCCCCTGTTCCATCTTGGACTTGACGTCGCTCGCCGCTTGATAGGCCGCCTCAGCCGCAGCCACGCGCGCGGCGGCCGCCTCGCCGAAGGACCAATAGGCCCATCCCGCCACAGCCATGGATCCGCTCATGATCAATGCCAACGGCGCCAAAGCGCGCAGCATGGTTCCGGACAGTGACGGCCATGGTACTCCATGCAGTGTCATTGTCGGCTCCTCACGACGTGGGTCTATAGACGGCCGTCATATGGAAGAGTACGTGTTTCACCGCCTGCTGTCCGAGCGACAGTTCGTTCACACTACCTTCGCTCTTCGAATCTTTAGCCGCTTCAAAAGCATGAGAAGACAAGGTCGCCTTGCTGAAGGCCGGATGCCGATTCAAACCCGTTACCAGCGCACTGAGACCCTGGAGCGACGAGGTCGCTCCTTCCAAGGTGACCGTCGCTTCCTTAAAATTCATCTGCACTGAACTATAGGAGATCTCGGCGGGGGTCGCCGCCTCCAGATCGCTGAGAAGCCGGGCCCAGGACAACCCTCGTTTAGCCGACAATACATTGGCAAATGCAATTTGCTGCTTGATCTCCGAAACTTGCCCTGTCGTCAGCGTGAGCCCCTCTTGCACGAGGAGGCGTCTGGATTGATCGTTCGCGGATTGCAGCCTGCTCGTCGCCGTCTCGATCCAATCGGCCGTCGCATGGTCGGCCACGCTGTCCTCCCACCACCAGCCGGCCAACCCGAGCGAAACCAGAATCATCGTCGCCATCACGGTTTGGAGGACCCGCATGACGGCAATCTTCGGACTAACCACCGACAGATGCAATTGCGGCACGACACAGCGATTTTTCCTCAGCCACCGAAGCAGATTCCAGTCCCGTGTGCTCATGTTAGGCAATTCCCACGCAAGCAGCCGCCGGCAGGAACGAAGCGGACAATTCTCGTCCCCCCGTACTCAGCGGAAGTGCCGGCCAACCGAACGGAATTACTTCGACCGATCTGGCATCCTCTGTAGCAGGCACCGTCATCGTCGTCCGATCCGGGAAAGCCCGTCCCGCCGGGGGGACCGTTCTCGTATCGACGAAATACAACGGGCACGATCCGTGTCCCCCCGTTTTCACGCGAGGATATCGATCGTCAAAGTATTGCAGGGTGCCGAACAATTCGTCCCGGAGATGCTTACCCGATGAATTCAGGCGCCGTTTTCTCAAAAAGAGCGGACGGCCGTTCCGCAGGGCCGTGAAGGTGAGTGCGTCTCCGTCGTAATGGGCAAAAAAACCTTCCGCACACCACGGCATCGCCGAGCGGAAGACGTCGAACAGCTGAAGGGTTTCAAACCCGATCGAAACCGGAAACAGATGCGCCTCGTCGAACAACGCCGCGTACTGGGCCAACACCGACTCGTCCACCGCCGCGGCCAGC
>JAENWB010000283.1:0-7391 GCA_016650275.1 Nitrospiraceae bacterium
ACAGAGTCCGCGCTCATCGACAAACTGACCGCCATGGTCTGGGGCAACCTGGCCGAGGAGGTCGAAGTCAAATTCTGGACCTCGCTCGTCTTCGGAGCCAGCTCCAATGCCATGCATTCAGAAATCACCAGGAACTTGTTTGGGCTGCATCGGCTCACCACCATCCTCAACAACATGGACCGCTCTCCCGAGGCAGTGGATGAAGAATTACTCAAGCGGACCGCGCCCATACCAAAGCTAGAAGCGGGAGCGCTTGAAGCCCCTGATGAACCTCCCGTGAAGGAGATGAGCGAAATGCAGGCTCAGATCCTCAACAGCATGAGAGGGGAAGATGCGAGCGGCAGAGCCTCCGATAAGTGGTAGCGCGAAGAGCGCGACTTGCGAGAAAAGCGGGACAGGTGAGACGGGTGAAGAAGTTCTGAGTTCTGAGTTCTGAGTTATTAGAGACGGAGAAAGGCGAGGGTTCGAGGTCCGAAGTTCCCGAAACTCAGAACTTCGAACCGCGCCTGTCTCGCTTGAACTAACATCCATTATTGTGCTTTCTCTCCGGTGAGGTATAATACATCCACATTATGGCCAGACCATTCAGTATCCAGCCACCGCGTCAGCATCACCGAACCGGACGCGTCCTGATTCTTCTACTCTCTCTACTCGTCTTCATCGCTGTACCGTTGTGTGTTCACGCATCCGGTCTTCTGGAGATCACCGAGCTCCTCACCCATCCCGAGCAGTATGACCGCCAAGAAGTGGTAGTCACCGGTCAGGTCACCAACGTCCAACTCGCAACGAATCGGGAAGGTCAGCCGGCCTATGGGTTTCTCTTGAAGGATCCGGCCGGCACGCTGAAAGTCATCAGTCTCGGTCAGATCGAAGTTCGGGAAGGCGACCAGGTGATTGTGGAAGGAGTCTTCTCGCGCCATCGCCAGGCAGGACGCACGATCATCTTCAACGAAATCAAAGCCCTCTCGATCAAGTCGATGAATCGGCTCAACCCCGATCTGGTCGGCTAATCTGGTTCCTCTGGTTTGTTTGGTTGATTTGGTTTATCTGGCTTGTTTCGTTCAACCAAATAAACAAGACAAACCAAATAACGGTCTTCCTATCCTTCGCGCGGATATTTCAGAGCCCACGCCAGCAGCCTGTCCTGAACTCGATCCGGCAACCACTTCACCATCCACGCACGCAGCTTGGCGTCCGTACCCACGAGATAGCGGGTGTGAGGGTGCGCGGACGTCAACGCATGATGCACCGCTCGAACCACCGCTTCCGGCGGAATCGCTCGCTGCGCCGCTTGGGCGATCACTTCACGAATTCGGATCACCGCCTCGCCATAGAGGGCCTTCGCCTCTTCGCTAGCCAACGCTTCGAGGTCTGCTGCCGCCTTGGCTGATTTCTCCCAAAGCGGCGTCGCGATCGCCCCCGGTTCGATAATCGAAACCTGAATCCCCCAGGGCTGCAGTTCCATTCTCAACGCATCTGTTAGGGCCTCCAACGCATACTTCGATGCAGAATAGGGCCCCAACAATGGAATTGTACCGCGTCCGGCAATCGATCCCATGTTCACGATTCGACCGCGGCCACGGCGCAGCAACGGGAGAAACGCCTGCGTGACAGCGATCTGCCCGATCACATTGACCTCAAACTGTTTCCGGAGTTGCGACAAAGAAATCACTTCGAGGGGACTCCCAATGGCAATCCCGGCATTATTGATGAGCCCGCCAAGACCCCCCTCGCCCACAACCAATTGCACCACCTCGACGGATCGCGCGATCGACGGCTCATCAGTAACGTCGAGCGTAATGGGAATGAGTGACGAACCACCCTTCGCGGCAAGCGCCTCCCCTGCCAGAGGATCGCGCACGCCGGCAAACACCGTCATCCCGCGGCTGACACAATCGAGTGCGCAAGCCGCACCAATGCCGGTCGATGCACCGGTCACAACAACGGCCATCTGGTCTTTCTGATTCATCTGGTCTGTCTGGTCCATCTGGTCGGTCTCGTCGGTCTGGTTAGTCTCATGTAACCAGACAGACCGAACAGACCAGACAGACCGGCCGACTCTTTCAGCATCCTGCTTGGCGAGAGTACCACGACTTCCCGCAAGAGAGCAGCCTCCTCGAATGTCACCGAGAATTAACCCTGCTGATCTTGACAGGCAACGCTTCTTTCATTATGGTTTCTCACGCTGTTGACCTGCATCGACTAAGCCATGCCTGACTGTTTGGCGTGTTCTATTCACAACGTAAGAGCGGAAATGTTCCATCGAATTAAGCTCATGAATCAAAATATGTATAAGCTGTAAGTGCCTAATAGCACATTGTTATTGTATGTCTAAGATTGCCGTTATCGATATCGGAACAAACTCCATCCATATGGTGCTGGCTGAGATCCAGCCGGATGCTGGCTACAAGATTCTCGATCGCTTCAAAGACATGACGCGACTCGGAAACGGCGCCTTTGCGACCCACCGACTTTCCGACGAGGCGATCACACGTGGACTCGACGTCATTCGCAATCTCGTCACCCTGGCCAAGAACAAGGGCTACGATCGCATCATCGCCGTCGCCACCAGTGCCGTCCGTGAGGCGAAAAACGGGGGAGACTTTATCGATCTCGTGGCCGAGCACACGGGACTAACCATCCGCGTCATCAGCGGCACCGAAGAGGCCAGGCTGATTTTCCTGGGTATCAAAAACAACGTGCCCTTGACAGAACAGCCGACGCTCTCGGTGGATGTCGGCGGTGGATCAGTCGAACTGATGGTCGGGAATCGTGACCAGCTCTTCCACGCGAAAAGCCTGAAGCTGGGCGCCATCCGACTGGCAGATGAATTCCTCAAGCGCACGCCCCCTTCCGAGAATATGCTCCGCTCACTCGAAGACATCGTGACAGCCCAGTTGCAGGGCGCCCTCGATTCATTCAAAACAAAACGATTCGATTCCCTGATCGCCACCTCCGGCATGGCAGGCAACTTGGCAGAAATCATTCATATGCGCCGAACGAATCGCCCGCTTCTCCAAATCAATCTCGCCACGATTACACTGAAGGACGTCAAAGAGATCGAGCAGGAGCTTCGTCAATCCACCATTAAAGCCAGGCTGGCGATCCCCGGATTAGATCCCAAACGCGTCGATACCCTGTTTCCCGCCACGGTCGTCCTTCGCCGTCTGATGGAGCTTGCAGAAAGAGACGAACTCATCCTGTGCGACAAGGCCATTCGTGAAGGTATCATCTACGACTTTATCCAGCGCCACCGTGAACGACTCAAAGCGGAAGCGGAAATTCCCGACTTGCGGCGGCGCAACGTCATCGCCCTGGCCCGTCGCTGTCAGGCCCCGGAAGTCCATAGCCTTCATGTCGCCGGTCTGGCCCTGCGCCTCTTCGACCAGACGACACGTCTCCATCGTTTGGGACCCACCGAACGGAACTGGCTAGAATACGCCGCGATTCTGCATGACGTCGGCTACCTTATCAACGAGCGCCAACACCACAAACACGCCTACTATCTGATCACCAATAGCGAGGTCGGGGGATTATCCGGCGAAGAGATTCAGCTGGTCGCGAACGTCGCACGCTACCACCGGCGCGCAGTCCCGCAACTGAAGCACGAGGGATACGGCGCCCTCTCCCCCAAAGACAAACGAATCGTACGGATCCTGTCCGCGCTGCTACGGATCGCCGATGGCCTGGATCGAACGCATTTTTCGGTCGTCCGCACCCTCGCTGTGAGGCTCGGCGCCACCATTACTATTAGCCTGCACGTGACGGGCGATGCAGAATTGGAAACCTGGGCCGCCGCAGGCCGGGCAGATCTCTTTGAACGCGTGTTCCGCCGCCGCGTAAAATTTTCCGTCATCGCGCAGGACGATCCCGCATGAGCGAGCAACCCCCTCTACCCAAGCCTCCCCACCCCTACCCAGGGAAACTGATTACCGTCGAAGGCATCGACGGGTCCGGCAAGAGCACGCAACTGCTGTTGCTGCACAAGTGGCTGGAGTCCAAAGGCCATCGCGTCTTCTTCACCGAGTGGAACTCCTCGGAGCTGGTCAAAGATACGACCAAACGGGGAAAAAAGAATAAGAGCCTGACGCCGACGACGTTCAGCTTGTTGCACGCGACCGACTTTGCCAGCCGCCTCTATCATGAAATTTTACCCCCGCTCAAAGCCGGCATGATCGTCTTGGCCGACCGCTACATGTACACCGCTTTCGCGCGTGACGTGGTCCGCGGCGTGTCGCCTGAATGGATTCGCAAGCTCTACAGCTTCACCATCACACCGGACATGGCCTTCTACTTCAAGGTACCGATCGAGGTGGCCATTTCCCGGCTCCTCGGAGGCACGCGCGGACAATTCAAATTCTACGAAGCCGGTATGGACATGAACCTGAGCCCGGACGTGACCGAAAGCTTCCGCATTTTCCAATCACGAATCCTGGCCCAGTACGAGAAAATCGTTGATGAGTATCAGCTCATCACGATAGATGCGACGAAAGAAATCGAGGCCCAGCAGAACGACATGCGCCGGCTCGTGGGAGAGGCGCTCAAAGATTACAAACCAAGACGGGGTACCCATGGTCGACGCACGGTATTTTGGCGACGGTTTGACGAACCTAAATCCGAGTGACCTCAAAGGGAAGCTCATCGCCATCGAAGGCACCGACGGCGTCGGCCGCTCTACGCACATCGAGATGTTGCAGGAGTGGCTGGAGGTGCAGGGCTATGGCGTGCTCACCACCGGCTGGACCCGTTCCAATCTCATGTCGAAGACGATCGAAATGGCGAAAGAAGGCAACATTCTCGACCGATGGTCGTTCAGCCTGCTCTACGCCACCGACTTTGCGGATCGCTTAGAACACGAAGTCATTCCCGCGCTTCGCTCCGGCTTCATCGTCCTGGCCGACCGGTATATCTATACGGCCCTCGCGCGCGATTATGTGCGCAGCGGGAACCGCCAGTGGGTGCGAGACGTCTTCGGCTTTGCCTTAGTCCCAGATCTCGTCTGCTACTTGCGCATCGATATCGAAACACTCGTGCTGCGCGTCATCGAAACCAAAGGAATGAACTTCTGGGAATCAGGAATGGATCTTCGTCTTGGCAGCGATCTCTACGATAGCTTTAAGAAGTACCAATCACTCCTGATCGAGGAGTTCGACAAAATGGCGGAAGAGTTTCACTTCGAAGTAATCGATGCCAGAAAATCGCCGGATGAGATTCAGGACGCACTGCGCAGCAAGATTCAGCCGCTACTCACCACACACCTGCGAAGCCAGGCACTGCCCTCCGACCGCACCAGTCAGCCGGCCCCCTCCACCTAGCAGAATGCCGAGTCGTCACTCGTGAAGCGTCGTTCGTAACTCGTCCGAAGAAAAGAGCATATGGCGTATAGCCAATAGTGTATGGTCCGAAATGGAGAGTGGGCGTCATTGCCACCAGCTATAAGCCATTAGCCATACGCTCTTATCCCCAACGAGATACGCTTCACGATTCACGCTTCACGGGTTTCTTGCCATCCCCACCCCGTTTCCCGATAGCCCGCAACTGATCGGAAGTCAACCACCAATGAAGGACGCCTCGACCTGGCCCAGACCTTCACATATTCATGTGAACCGTGTGTTTCATGCATGAACGGGTTCGACCCGCTCAGCCACACGCTTCACCTTAATTGTTCCGGCTTTCTTCTTGGCCTGCGCAAGATCATAGGCCGCCTGCATCCGCAACCACGTTTCCGCGCCGCCGCCAAAGGCCTTGTCTAGACGGATCGCCATCTCTGCGGATATCCCGGCCCTGCCAATCACGAGGTTGTTCAGCGCCTGCCGCGTCACATCCAACACCTTTGCCCCTTCTGCCACCGATAGCCCCAGTGGTTCGAGGCAGTCATACCGCACCGACAATCCAGGATGGGGAGGGTTTTTCATACGCATCGCTATTCTCCTAATGGTAATCGATCAAATCCACATCATGTGCCATGCCGTCTTCAAACCGGAAGACAATCCGCCAGTTTCCTGAAACCGATACCGCCCAAAAGCCCGCAAGGTTCCCCTTCAATGGATGAAGTTGATATCCCGGCAGGGCCATGTCCTGCACCGTACGCGCTTCATTCAGCCGGGCCAGAATCCGTGTTATTTTCTCACGATGCGCCGACGGCACCTTCCGCCGATCATCGCCCTGAAACAGCTTACTCAAGCCCTTGTGCTTAAAATTCCCTATCACGGTTCCATCCTAGAACGATAGCGCGCATGCGTCAAGTGTAACTTTACACTTTACTCACCCACCCTACACGTGCGCCCTTGCAGCCTCATATGTTCCGCTTCCAGCGTCCCCGCGCGACGCGCAACACGGGCGAGGGCTCGAGATCAGACGTTCAAGGCTTTCTGAACTTCGAACCCCGAACTTCTAGTCGCGCCTTTCTCGCCAGTCCCGCTTTTCGCGCGTGCGTCGCCCGCTTCCCGATAGCCCGCAACTGGTCGGGAGTCAACCACCAATGAAGGACGCCTCGACCTGGCTTCGCAGGAATCGACAGCTCGATCAAACAGGCGCCGGCTTTTTTCAGAGGGAACGATCCGGAGACCCGTCCGGACAGGAGAACACTTGCTACCATGCCCAACTGCGGTTCATGACCGATACAGAGCACACAGGACTTCGGCGGCAGATCCTGAAGAATCGCTAGGAGCCGATCGGGAGGCGCATCCGGCAAGAGTTCATCGACGATGTGCACCGCCGAGCGAACGTGCAGCGAGCGGTGCGCAATCTTCGCCGTCTCGATCGCCCGGAGCAAGGGACTCGACAAGACATGCGTCGGCTGCACGTCGAGCCACTTCAACCCAGCCGCCACCTGCGCCACGCGCTTCGCCCCGCGCTCAGTCAGAGGACGCTCCGCATCCGGCCCTTCCCATTCATCACGCTCCACCGCAATGCCATGCCGCAACAACACACAATCCATCGTCACCCCACCTCTGTCTTACTGATCGGTCGCACTCAGTCTACCGGAGCAGGCTGCGGGAAAACCATCGGGACAATAGCCGCGCGTGACGGACGGATCGGGTGAGGCGGTCTGAAGTCTGAAGTGTCCGGAACTTCGAACTCAGAACTCAGAACTTCGGATCCCGCTCGTCGCGCACGTCGCGCAGTCGTTTCGAGAATACTGCATTCATTCTGATTCCATCCATAATCAAATGCGATTCAATTCCGGAATGATTGCCGAAGCACTCTGAGCGGCATCCATTGCGACAGTCATGCAAAATAAATCCAACATATCAACGGATAAACATGCAAAAGCCTCGAGCAGAATCTGCTGGCACGTTGATTGCTGATACGCATGGACAGAAAAGGTTCAACGGAGCCAACCATAGGAGGTGCATCATGTTTAAGAATTCTACTCTGCTCTCAATCGG
>JAENWB010000284.1:0-3215 GCA_016650275.1 Nitrospiraceae bacterium
CTCTTTGCGCAATATGAATTTATGCCCGATCGATTGGAGAAGGGCCTTCTTCGAATGAACTACGAGTTGAGATCAGACGCCCTGTGGTAACGTCGAAGGAATGACCAACCGCTCAAGACAGAACCGGAACAGTTCCCTCCCGCCTACTACCAGGCCGCCGTTAACACGGATTTCTCATCCCGCCAATGAGGCGTCCAGGCGAGGGCAACCAGTTTCACCGCGATGTTCGCTTTGGTGGGCTTCAGCGAGATCGTCTCAAACTTTTCGTTGAGGGGATCGGTCGCAGCGGCGAGGTCATCGGTCTCCTTCTTGAACTGCGCTTCGAGATCGGCCAACTGCTGTTGCAACGCCGTCACATTCTCCTCGGCCTGACCGACGTCCTTTGATTCTTTGATCGCACGTCCAGCTCCGCGAATCGCCGTTGTCGCCCGACCGATGTTCGTCTCGCTGATCGTCTTTCGCCCAAGGAATGCGCCCAGAATCGAGGCGCCGACCGAAATGGCCGCCTGTATTTGACTCGAGCGAGACTCCGCTTGCTGGCGTTCGACCATTTGTCCTGCACGCCTGATCCGATCTTGCAGGGCGGCAACCTTCGGTGCGTACTTTTGACGGAGGCTGTCCGATTGTTTGTCCCGTGCTTCACGGCCGGATTGTTGCAGCTGGACCCGGAAGTCCCGCTCGGATTCGCCCGGTCTCGAAACTTCTTTCGTGCTGGGGCTCTTGAAGAGATCGACTTTCTGTGTGCGGAATAACCAGCCTGAAAATTCCTTGTTCCAAGTTTCGTAGATTTTTGCTTTGCTCGCCGCACTGGGAACAGACCCGAACTGCGCACCATCTGATGGCGTTGACTCCAGATCGGCCAGGGCCAACCCAGATTCCGCCGCACGATCCCAGTTCACAGCCACCGCACCATCCGAGATCGGCGCAAGCACGGTCACATCTTGCACCACATCGACGCCGGCCTTGCTGTCAGATACCCGCACCTGCGATGCACCGAGCAACATCGGCTGATAGATCAACGTGCTGCCGCTCGGCTGGCTTCCTCGGACAGGGATAAAATGCTGCGGTATATCGGGGGCCATCATCGGACGTTGGTTCAGGGATAGCGGGGTAGTGGGGTAGCGGGATAGCGCGTCCTTCGGCTGCTGATACCCCTCGATCCCTTTACCCCCATACCTCGAGAGCTTCACGGGATCCATAAGCGTTTTGATCTGCGTCCGCGTCATCGGCCCTCGCAGGTAGGACAGCGTCCATCTCGTCTGAAAGACTTCCGGCGCGTCTTCGTGGACATTATTCAAAAGAAAGACTCGACTCCCAAGTCCTGCGAGAAGCTGTTCCATCTGTTGCTTATCGAACTTCTTGCCAGAGCTGGCAGCAGCGCCTTCAAGCCCTTCAAGAACCCGCGCCTTATCACGCTCCGTTTGGAGTCGTCCGATAAACCAGGTGCCGGTGTTGGCCAGCCCTTTATAGTCCAGATCGACGGGGTTCTGCGTGGCCAGGACGACCCCAAGCCCATAGGCCCGCGCCTGCTTGAGGAGGGTCAACATGGGCGCTTTTGATGGAGGATTCGCCACCGGGGGGAAGTAGCCCAAGATCTCATCCATGTAGAGGATGGCGCGCAGGCTGGTCGTCCCTGATTGCCCCCGTATCCAGCCAAGGATCTGGCTCAAGAGTAAGGTCACGAAGAACATCCGTTCCGCATCGCTCAGATGCGCGATGGAAAAAATGGCGATCCGAGGCTTGCCTGCCTGACTATATAGCATTTGTCCGACATCCAGAGCCTGTCCTTCGAGCCAGGCACTAAACCCCGGTGCCGCCAGTAGATTGTTGAGCTGCATCGCCAGCGCAAACCGATCTTTCGCGGGATAGAAGGAATCGAGGTCGAGCACCCCGACTTTCGACAGAGGCGGCGTTTGGATCTGCTGGATAAGCGAAGCCAGATCGAGGTTCCGCCCCTTCCGCCAGGCTTGGTCCATGACCATCGAGAGCAGGATGTGCTCGCGACTCTTGATCGGATCGGCCTCCACTCCGATCAACCCGAGCAAACTGGTCGTCGTGGTGCTCACCCGCTCACGCAGCAGCTCTGCATCGTCCAGGATTTCCTGAGAAGGCGCGGCAAACGACTTCACGATGGACACGGGCACCCCCGCATTGCTGCCCGGCGTGTAGACGACGAACTCGGCCGCATCTTTGAGTTTCTGAATTCGCGCACCGCTTTGGCCCCACTCGCCCAAGCCTTTTTTCCACAGCTCCGCCTGCTGCGTCGCAAACTCGCCCGGCGAGAGACCTTTCTTGTTCGCGTCGTCTTCATTGATCCAAGGCGCAAAATCTTCGCCGCGAAGCTGTGGAAATGTCAGCATTAAGTTCGCCAGATCCCCTTTGGGATCGATCACGATGGTGGGGATGCCGTCAATCGCCGCTTCTTCGAGGAGCCCGAGACAGAGCCCGGTCTTGCCACTACCGGTCATCCCGACGCAGACGGCATGGGTGAGCAGATCTTTCGAGTCATAGAGCAGCCAACCAGGCTTCGCTTGTTTAGCCACGAGATCATACGGCCGGCCCAGGTAGAACACCCCGAGCTTCTCAAAATCTCCCGCAGAACCGGCACCAGTTGGTGCAGCTGCAGTCTTTGCCGGTTCCTTTGCCTCAGCTGACTCTTTTTTCTTCGCAGCCATGGGTTACCACTCCTTTTCTGTCAATGGTCACCGGTCGACTGTGAAAACCCGGCTTTATTCAGTCAGTTCTCATTCACCATTGACTGATGACTAATGACCATTGACCTTCTTCAGACTCCCGCTTCTTTCAAAACCTGTCCGGTATACGATCGCTTTGACTTGGCTATTTCCTTCGGCGGTCCTTCGACCACGATCTCACCACCTCGATCGCCCCCTTCCGGTCCGAGGTCGATAATCCAGTCGGCGTTCTTGATCACATCGAGATTGTGTTCGATTACGACCACGGTGTTACCGGTTTCGACGAGTCGATCGAGCACGTCGAGCAACCGTTGCACATCGGCGAAATGAAGCCCGGTCGTCGGTTCATCCAGGATGTACATCGTGCGTCCGGTCGGACGTTTCGACAGTTCGCGCGAGAGTTTGACTCGTTGCGCCTCGCCCCCGGACAGCGTTGTGGCAGACTGGCCAAGTTTCACGTAGTGCAACCCGACATCATGCAAGGTGTCGAGTTTCCGCTTGATGAACGGGATATGCTCGAAG